>NZ_JALBUT010000001.1:0-388499 GCF_033971905.1 Intestinicryptomonas porci | reverse complement strand
TTCGCCAACTTCGTATTACTCTATAAAAACTAAACAGCATAAGAGGCATTGTAGGACTTCCGTCCTCTTTGCCTCCATTTTTTTCTACTTCTTCTACCCTCATCCCACTACCTTTGACGATGAGCGATTTGATTTTTCACGGATTTAGCTCTTTATTCCGCAATTACCCGAAACCGATAGTCTTTAAACTTTTACCGTTCGCGCCATTGTTCTTGGATTAATTTCGGGAAAACAATAGGTTATTCTGTTTTTCGCAAAAATTCTTATTCAAGAGAAAATCAAGGTCTTTCCCTTACCTGATAGAGGTTTATTTTCACGATGGAAATTTGGGATTCGTCGGCATCCCCCTTCAAATAAACGGGCGGCAAATGAAGCCCTGCAACCCCGCCATGCGCTTCGTCTCCGCCAAGGTAGCGCGTTGTAATCCATTTGCCGTTTTTATAATATCCCTCTTGGGTTAAACCGAAAACAAGTCCCTTCTTATCGGGATTTAAAGACTCAAAATGCACATCTACACCCGTCGCGGCAACTAAAAATTCATTTTCGTTAAGGCGAACAACAAGTCCGAATCCTTTGTACGACTTAAAATTATAGTGCACTCTAACCTTTATGTCCCCGATGTCAAACGCGTCAACGTCCTGATTTTCTTTCATAAATCCACGCATATTTTCGCCCGCGCGAGCCTTTGAAATTTCGGGCATTAAATTGTTTAAAACTTCATAGGCTTTCGCAAGAGGATGCACCTTTGAATACGTTTTATGGTCTATCGCAAAGGGGCTGAATCCTATTGCGCCAAACTCCCCTATCGTGTAAAAAGCTTTTGCGCCGGCACTCAAATTGTCGCCTTCCCAGAGAGCGCACGCTTCGGGAATGAATATGGGATTTCCCCTGTTAAAAAACTGATTTATTTTTTTTGAATATTCTTTTTGGTAATTGTCTATCGCCAAAATATCGACATCGGGCGCGCCCGACTGCCATACATCAAGCATTCTGTAATTGGGACCTCCGCTGGGATAGACTCCTGCGGGAGGATTGTCCATTCCGATTGTCCACGCGTTCACATACATCGGGATATTGTGGATTTTCTTGCCTTCCGAAGCGAGGGCATTCACGAACTTTGCATAGTGCCACGCCATAAACATTTCGTCGGCAAGGAAGTTTTTCTGACCGAAAAGCTCCTGCCACGAGCCGACTTCCCGACGTCCGTTCTTTTCCCACGCGCTTACGATTTCAGGAAGCAAGCGGTCTTTCTTTTCTTTCAAGCTTTTAACGAGTTCGGAAGGGACATTTTCAGAAAAGACTTTGTCGGCATTTTTTGAGCGGTCTCTTGAATCGCCAAGAAGCCCTATTTCATTTTCAATCTGCACCATTACCACGACTTCGCCCTTTGAGTCTTCCATCTTTATGAAATTCATAAGTGCAAGAAACGCTCTCTTGTCATGCTTCAAAACCTCTTCCGACAAATTTGAAAGATAGGGAATAAACTTGCCGTCCTTGTTTTCCATTCGCGGAAATCTATCAGGATTAGTCATGACCCAATATGGCGCGTAGCCTGAATTTCCGTTTTTCCAACTTCCAAACCACAACAGAACAAGCTTCATTTTGTTTTTACCCGCCTGCTTTATGATTAATTTTAATTCGGAAAAATCGAACTTGCCCTCTTCTTTTTCAATCTGCTCCCATGGTACGGCCAGTATTACGGTATTCAAATTCAACGCCTTCAAGTTTTCCCACTTATTTGCCATATCAGAAGCAGTCGAGCCGCTCGAATTCAAAAGCTCTCCACCCAATATTACAAATGGCTTTCCGCCGACAAAAAGCCTCGCCGTCCCCTTTTGCCTGTCGATAAATTCAAGGCGCGGCAACTCCGCAAAAGCGATGTTTGCCAAGAACAAAAATGCGCCGATTAAAGTGGAAATTGTGGAAAACTGTTTTTTATTTTCATAATGCAAAAGGAAAGATTTTCTTTTTTTAGCGAATTTAAAATTTCATATTTTGGCAACAAGAATTTGGCATTGAAGCAAACGGCAGTATTTCGCCGAGTAGAAAACTTTGCAAGATTTAACAACAAGAGAAAAGCCGAATAAATTGGCTTGCATAAGGCTTTTTTGGTGCGATAATAAATAAAAAAGCAAATTTATAATCATTTTATGAAAAGTTTTTACGCTGTTTTAATTTTATTCGCTCTTGCCGCCATCTCCCATGCAAACCAATCGCAATCTTCAAACACGGCGCAAGCTTGCGAACTAAAAAAGCCCGAAATCATAGCTTCCGACGCCTTTTCCGAAAAGCAGGCATTGTCAAAATTCTTGCGCGAAATATTTGACGCAAAAAGCGACAAGGAACAGTCGGATATTTGGTTAAAGTATCAAAATTACCGAAAAAAATTTCCCAAAACCCTAACCGCAAAAGACAAAAACAGCGGGAAAATCATGAGATTTTTCAATAACGGAGACACGTTCGACTGCGGAACAGACGAAGAATTGCCGACAAAAATCTCAATACCCAAGAGAAAGACAATACTTTCCAAAATTCCGTCTTCCTATCAAATCCGCTATCGTTTTGACGCCGACAAAGATGATGAATTGTCGGACACTGAAATGTTTAAGCTCTTAATCGAACTTCATTATATCCTGCAAAAAGCCGCCACAAACCAGGACAGGGAACTGTTGATTGAACGCTATGCAAACGCAATAACTTCGCAGGAGTTTGCGAACGAATTTTCAATAACCTGGGGGAAAGACTCGTCTTTTAGAATTGTAAAAAATCCCGCAACAGGACGCTGGTCCGCGCCCGACGAAGCCCCGATAAAACGCCACGCCATAGGCAGCCACCCAAGCCAAACGATTTTTCAGGAAAAAATTAAAGACGAAAAATATTTCATGGGCGCGATGAAGATTTTAAGCCGCACAAACCCCTTTCTCCGCGCGGAAAAAATCGAAGAGCTTTTAAATTCCGATTTCGAGATAGAAGAGATAAATTCAAAACAGCCGATGCTGATAGAATTTGTCGAGTACATAAACGAGAAGTCGGAGCTTGCAAGCATTCCCGTATTCAAAACAGACCCACTTAAAACCACGCAAATGCTGTCGGATTTCTCGAAAGAAAATGCTTCGCGCTTCACAGAGTCGGAGCTTGCCGAATATAAAAATTACAAAAAATCCGAATAATCAAACAAAGGGGATTTCCCCTCCCCGACGGTTAAAAAAGCCTGCAAACAAGAGAATTTGCAGGCTTTTTTATTGATAGACAAGGGGATTTCAGAGCCTTGTCCTAAAAATTTATTTAGATTCGCCTTTCTTTTTATTCCAGTCCAAATAAGCTCCGCCATCGGTAGAAAAAGAGCGCAACGGCAAGCCATGCCTGCTTTCGACTGAAACAATCGGCCAATTTGCCCATGCATACCGAGCCGCCTTAGGTTCGGGAACATCAGGACTTGAAAGAATAATCGTATCGCCGTTTATTTCGGCATCCGCCCATTTCCAGTCGCGCGGATTTTCGCCACGAACGGCAAAGCCTGTCAATTTTTCCTTGCCATTCATTTTGCGCAAGCCTTCCGCGTTGGCAATTTTTACGATTATTTTATTACCCGATATTTTATATTCCCCCGAATAATACGGAGAACGAACCGCCTTGACGCTTCCCTTTTTATACACTTCGGCAAGAGCCAGATTTGCAAGGCGGGTCGCTATCATCTCCTTATGCGGCGGATGGATGTCGCCTTGACCCTGTTTTTTTGAACCGCCGCTATCGATTGAAGTGGCGACTCCCGTTTTGGGAAGAGAGAGCACCTCCGCCATTGCGTCTCTGATTCCGCCCCAAGAGCCGCAATGCGCAGGCTGACTCTGCGTATCCCTATGCGCGGCAAGATCAACATAATAGAAGTAAAATTCGCGTTTAAAATGCTTGCGCCAAGAGTTAACCAAAAGCTTTATCAGGGCGGGATATTGATACGGCTCGCTCGAATTGGACTCGCCCTGATACCACAATACGCCCTTGGGAGAGAGGGGCGCAATGCCGTGAACTTTTGCATTGTACATTTTGGACGGCAAATTATCTATCGAGATCTCGTCAATCGGCTTTTCGGGGCAACTTGCGCGATTTTTGTTTTGAAGCTCTTCCGTTGGATTTTCTTCAAACCATTTTCTGTAATTATTGAGATAATCCCTGCGCAATTTTTCAAAATTATTTAAGCAGCTTTCATACTCCGCCCAATCCATAATCCTGCCTTCAACCCTGATTTGGGGATTTGCCTTTCTCAAAGCCTCTTTTGAAATCCACGGCTCGATTCGAGAACCGCTCCAAGAGGTGTCAATAAAACCAACTGGAGTGTCGAGAGCCTTAGACAATATGCAGGCGAAAATAAACCCAAGCTGGCTTCCGCTTCTATCCAAATTGCGCCCCTCTATAACATTCCATCGCCCGCCCACTTCATCGGAAGGTTCGGTAAAGAGCAAGCGGGAAGTTTTGAAGGTGCGCACATCTGCTTTCATCGAATCGGCAATTTCGCGGTATTTTTGGAGATATTTGGGGTCAATCGTATCCGCATTGAAGTTCCATTCCATGTTCGACTGCCCCGAACCAAGCCAGAGTTCTCCCGTTACCACATTCGAGATTGCCGCTGTTTCGCCGTTTTCATTTTTTGCGGAAATTTCCAAAATAGTCCGCTTCGGGAAAGAAGGTATTTTTACAGACCACGCTCCTTTTTTATTCGCCTTTGCTTTCAAATTTTTTACGGATGCCTTGCCGTCCTTGGATTTCGCCGACACAATGACATCTATGGCGGAATTTGGAGACGACACGCCTGCAACAATATTTTCTTCTCCCGCCTGCAAAACCATGTCATTTTGATATATGTTTTTAAAGCGTATGCCCGCATTCAGCGAACTTAACGCAAAAATGGCAGACAACAAAACTGTTAATTTTAATTTGTGAATTTTCATACAATTATAATTCCTATTTGAGAGGCAGTTCAAAGGAAAGCAAAATGCGCTCTTCCTCCTTTTGAGCGGACGGAGAGTTGACATTGTTGTAACTGTAAAAATAACGCATCGCAATATCCATTACCTCCGTAAGTTTGAACACCAAACCCAAGTTTACGACATAGTTGTATTTGCTGACATCGGAAAGCCCGACGCCCGCAAATACAACCCCGCCCGTGTATAGAGACTGCTCCGCCCTGACGTACTTGTGCAACTGCCATGAAAAATCCTGCACGAATGTCCCCATTGGCAGCCAATGGTCGTCGTAATTTCTCGCGTTGACATACCTAATCGCGGGACCTATCGAGATATTTATAAGCAGAGTATCGTCAAAAAATTTAAACTTCCTGCCAATACCTATGATTTCATCAACCTGGTCGTCTATGTTTGCGATTGTGTCCGCGCTGTACGCCAACGTGTTGGTTGCAAACCAAGAAGTTCCGCTGAAAAAATATTTGTAGTTTGTGATTGCGCCATACTTGTCGGTCGTGCGGTATTTGCCGCCGAGGGAATTTTTTTCGACCGCATAGTCGTAATAGGCATTGAAGAAAAATTCTGAGGAATTTTCCCAAGCCTTTTTTGCGTTGAAAGACGCCCTGTAAGCGTTGGTTGACGAATTTGTGTTGCGCTGCTCAACCGCGCCCGCAATTCTGAACTCCCAGCCTTTCGGGACATTGGAATGCACAAATTCCCTGTAAGACTGCAAATATTTTTCAAGATTAAATTCAGGCTCTTTAATTTTTTCCTCTTTCTTCGGTTCTTCCTCTTTGGGCTTTGCATTTGAAGAAACCAAAACCGCTTCCCTCTTGGTTTCGACATCAAGCTTGGAGACAGAATTTAAATCCGCCTTGATTTCGCCAAAATCCGTCTTAAAAACGACATTTTTATCCGTCTTAGAAAGAAGCTCTCCTTTAAAAACATAGCCGTTATTAAGCGTAAGAATATCGGCAAAAGAAATTTGCATAAACGCAAAAAACGCCGAAAAAAACAATATCCCCCTAATCATGACTCCCCCCTGTTTTCAATAAATCATGAAACACCCAAAACGCGGCAGAGTAAAGATAAAAAATTGAAGGACAAGAATTACAGTCAAAAAAAAGCCCCGACGCTTCCGACGGGGCAAAGAGTTTAAAGCCATTTCCTTCCGTCCCGCCAGTAAAGCGACTTTGCAATCTCCTTCGCAAAGAAAGGACCGTTGTATATGAAAGACGAATATATTTGAACAAGACACGCGCCCGCGTCAAACATCATCGACGCCCTTTCGGTGGTTGAAATTCCGCCGACGGCAATTACGGGCTTTTTGGTGCGCTTGCAAATATACCCCACAACTTCGCGCGATTTTTCAAAAAGCGGCGCGCCGCTCAATCCGCCTTTTGCCTCGTAATTCGAGCCATCGGGACGGGAAGTCGTGGTGTTGGTTGCGACAATGCCGCCCAAGTCCATATTTTCGGCAATCTCAATTATGTCGTCTATTTCCCTGAAACTCAAATCGGGAGATATTTTTACAAGAAACGGGATTTTCGCCTTTCCGAATTTTTCGGCGCGCTCCGCGTCGGCATCCTTTAACGACTGCAAAAGCCCCGAAAGCTCGCTTTTTGATTGAAGCTTGCGAAGCTCAGGCAAATTCGGGCAACTCACGTTTACGGTGAAATAGTCCGCGAAGTCGGCAAGCTTGTTGTATGAATAGACATAGTCCTGCGCGGCGTCCTCTATCGGCGTTATCTTGGACTTGCCGATGTTTATGCCCAAAGGAACTTTTTTCGATTTGGATTTAAAAAGCTTTGCAAGACGGTCGGCAACAATGTCCGCGCCGTCGTTTGGAAATCCGCAAAAATTAACGATGGCTTCGCCTTCGGGATAGCGGAAAATGCGGGGCTTGGGATTGCCAGCCTGTGCGTGGCAGGTAATCGTGCCGATTTCCACATGCCCGAACCCGAGGGCGGGCATCGCGCGCCATACCAAGGCGTCCTTGTCAAACCCTGCGGCAAGCCCGACCTTGTTCGGAAATTTCACCCCGAAAATTTCCACGGGATTTTCGTCGCGGACAAGATTAAACTTTTCCATCGCCGCCCTAATCGGAGCAAGCGCGCCAAGACACTGCAAGCCCTTTACCGCAAGAGAATGCACAGATTCGGGATCCTGCTTGAAGAAAATCGGGCGGATTGCCTTTTTGTAAATATAATCCATAATTGCAATTTTTAAACGAATAACTTATGGCACAAAGATAAATTCTTTCAACCTTTTTTTATACGACAAAACGGGAGCATAAAAAAGAGGAAACGACATTACGCCGCCTCCTCATGCTTTTTTCGTAAAATCAAAAAATCTACTTTCTTCTGCGGTATGCGGCAAATGCCAACGCCAACGCTCCGAATATCGCCGCATAAGTTGCAGGTTCGGGAACGGAAATATACAGACCGTCGGATTCAACTGAAAAGCTCCAGCCCCAAATGTGCGCGACATCGCTTTCAACAAAAATATTTTCGCCTTTTACGAGATTTTCAAGCCCTGTAATTTTTGATACATCAGTCCAATTCATTACGGCAAATGTCTGCGGAGTTTTGAAATCTTCCGTAAGTAAAATTTCTATGCTTGCGCCGTCTGCAAAGTTGAAGGCGGAGCCTTCCGCGATTTGAAGAATGCTCTTTTCGCCTTCGCTAGCTTCAAACACAATCTTGCCACCATCTGCAAGAACCAATGTTGCATTTTCAACAACTTCAAGCTCCGCATCTGATTCAAGGGTTAAAGTTGAATTTGAAATGCTTGCAGTTTTATCAATCTTTGCGGAAATGGTAGAATCACCATCTAATGCCATTGTTGCAACTTGCGAAACATATTTGCGAATCGAAAAACTATCATCGCTTGATGCCATTGCAAAATCCAATATTGTGCCGTCAGTGCTTATTATGTTACGACGATTGGAAATATCCATTTGGGAAATGTCTTTACCTCTAAAATCCCAACCATATATTTTCCCGACTAGTTTAATTCCACCTAAATTGTTTTCCTTATAATTTTTGGTAGAGTAAAGCTGTTCTTTTGTAAAGCCACTAGAATCAGAAAATAACCCAGGATCTGAATATGATGAAAAGATTACATTTGTAATTATTGCATCAGTAAAATCTGCATCTAGCAAATTTGGAGATGCCCCTGCTAGACAAAAACAGGCGTTTGTCAAATCTTGACATGAAAAATCAAAACCGCTTAAATCAATCTCTCTGAAAAAAAGGCCTATACCTTGCAAATTTTTATCTTTGTAGCTTTTTGTGCTATATAATTGTTCTTTTGACAACGCACTATTTCTACCAAAGCTGACTTCATTTATTATGCTGTCAGTCAAATCGAAATTCGCTAGCGACACATCTAAAAATGCCTTTGTCAAATTTTGACCAGTGAGGTCAACGTTTTCAGATGACATTGAATTGGAATATAAGGAATAGAACCAAACGCCACTCAAATTTTTATTCTTGTAACTGGCTGTTGAATATAATTGCTCAGAAGTTATGTAGGCTATGCTTGCTCCATTTATTATAGCATCTGTCAAATTTGCACCTCGAAAATCGCAACTAACGATATTTTGCATGAAAATATCATAAGGTTGTGGATTTTTAATCCACTGCACATCACGCCCAACATTTGTCAAATTTGCGCCTGTCAAATTTTGATTTTGGAAATTTAAATTTACGCGCTCGAAACCATAATTGTAGGTGAAGCAATTTGTAAAATTTATTCCACTTAAATCATGCTCGAGATAGCTTTTTGTAACATACAATGCTGAAGTAAAAGTAGAATAATCAGCACCGAGTGAAGATGTAATGTTTTGCGTAAAATTAGCCCCTTTAATGTTTGCGTGGTAAAAGAGTAGATTTGCCGAAGCATAATCTTTTACATTTGTGAAATTTGCATTCTCAAAATTAAAATCGCTAGAGTTTGAAACGCCATATAATCTAGTACCAGTAAAATCTGCACCAGTAAAATTTGTGTTTACGCCTTTTAAGTAAATATAACCACTAACGCCAGAAAAATCGGCATTTGTAAAGTTGGCGCCACTTAAATCGGATGTGCGGCTTACACTATTCCCAAACGAAGTTTTTCCTATAAACCTTGCTCCACTAAAATCCGCATTTGTGAGGTTTTGCGAGCTAAAATCCCAACCTGTTAAATCGTTACCTGACAAACCCACACCGCTTAGATCTTTATTCTTATAGCTTGCCGTGCGATATAACTGCTCTTTCGTAAATCCTTTTGATGTTGTACTTCCAAAATCCGCGCCTGTTATTATGACATCGGCAAAATACGCATTTGTGAGGGTTGCTCCACTCAAATCCGCATTCGTGAGTGTGGCAAAACCTAAATTCGCATTCGTGAGGGTTGCTCCACTCAAATCCGCATTCGTGAGTGTGGCAAAACCTAAATTCGCATTCGTGAGGGTTGCTCCACTCAAATCCGCATTCGTGAGTGTGGCAGAACCTAAATTCGCATTCGTGAGGGTTGCTCCACTCAAATCCGCATTCGTGAGTGTGGCAAAACCTAAATTCGCATTCGTGAGGGTTGCTCCACTCAAATCCGCATTCGTGAGTGTGGCAGAATAGAAATTGGCATTTGTGAGGGTTTGCGAGCTAAAATCCCAACCTGTTAAATCGTTACCTGACAAATCCACACCGCTTAAATCTTTATTCTTATAGCTTGCCGTGCTATACAACTGCTCTTTCGTAAAGCCTTTTGATGTTGTATTTCTAAAACACGCGCCTGTTATTATGACATCGGTAAAATTCCAACCTGTTAAATCGTTGTAACCTAAACCCACACCGCTTAAATCTTTATTCTTATAGCTTGCCGTGCTATACAACTGCTCTTTCGTAAAGCCTTTTGATGTTGTATTTCCAAAATTCGCGCCTGTTATTATGACATCGGTAAAATTCCAACCTGTTAAATCGTTGTAACCTAAATCCACGCCGCTTAAATCTTTATTCTTATAGCTTGCCGTGCGATATAACTGCTCTTTCGTAAAGCCTTTTGATGTTGTATTGTAAAAATCCGCGCCTGTTATTACGGCATCGGTAAAATCCGCATTTGTAAGCGTGGCGGAATAGAAACTGGCATTTGTGAGGTTTTGCCCTGCAAAATTCCAACCTGTCAAATTGTTTGAGAACAAATCCACGCCGCTTAAATCTTTATTCTTATAGCTTGCCGTGCGATATAACTGCTCTTTCGTAAAGCCTTCTGATGTTGTATTTCCAAAATTCGCGCCTGTTATTACGGCATCGGTAAAATCCGCATTAGTGAGAGTGGCGAAATAGAAATAGACATTTGTGAGGGTTGCTCCACTCAAATCCGCATTCGTGAGTGTGGCGGATTCGAAATAGACATTTGTGAGGGTTGCTCCACTCAAATCCGCATTCGTGAGTGTGGCGGATTCGAAATAGACATTTGTGAGGGTTGCTCCACTCAAATCCGCATTCGTGAGGGTGGCAAAACCTAAATTCGCATTCGTGAGTGTGGCAAAACCTAAATTCGCATTCGTGAGGGTTGCTCCACTCAAATCCGCATTCGTGAGGGTTTGCCCTGCAAAATTCCAACCTGTTAAATCGTTGTAACCTAAACCCACATCGCTTAGATCTTTATTCTTATAGCTTGCCGTGCTATATAACTGCTCTTTCGTAAAGCCTTTTGATGTTGTATTGTAAAAATACGCGCCTGTTATTACGGCATCGGTAAAATCCGCATTTGTGAGTGTGGCGGATTCGAAATCCGCATTTGTGAGGTCGGAATTTGAAAAATTAGTTTCAACTGCAGTTGCATCTCGCCATAGAGAACGTACAAGCGAACGTCCTGAAAAATCTTGTCCGCTTACATTTTGATTAGTGTAACTTTCGTAATCGGCAAAGCTGTTTAAGCTAAAAAAAACTAATACTACAGTAAAAAGATACTTTCTCATATGTTTTTCATTTATTCTATTTCTTGAAAGTCATCCGACTGATTATTCAAACATTCGTCCTCATACATAATTTTCAAAGAGCTATTATAATTAAGATTATACGTTAGCTTTTCGCTTAGTAATTTTACCAAATCTCGCAACTCTTGTTTGCTGTTAATTGTCATTGGCAGTGTTATATTACCTTCTATTCCGTTTTTTAATAGGGAATGAAGTTCGGCAATTCCTTCTCTTCTCTTTTGTTCTTTCGACATTTTGTTTTCCTTTTCTTTTGAGTTTTTTATTTAAAATTTTAATTTAAGATTGACAACCAATCTGTTCTCTTAATTCCTTGTGGAGCAATTCCATAATTTTTTTTACTATAAGAATTAATATTACCCCCTCAATAGCAACGCCTGTAATATCAACAAACGCACATTTTACAATATTGCTTAAGAACTCTTTTAAAACCACCAATGCAGTAGCGCACCCCAATTCCCTTATTTGATTTAATATAAAAGCTTTCACTTCTTTATCGTTTAAATTAACTGAAAGCTTTTTTAACAATTTAATTAAAATGTCATTAAAAACACCTATTGGATCTTTATTATTAACAATAAAACAAGAAGTATGTTTTAAGTTGCTTGTTGATTTGTTCCAATCAATGGGTGAGTATTTCTTAAAAAAATGCCACAAGAAGTAATAAGGTTTAAAGAAAGCAATTCTCGCAATATAGAAATAATATATTGCTCTTTTCTATTGAAAAATTGATAATTTTTTGTTATTCTTCTTTCCAAGAATCGATTATATGTTGCTTCGCTTATAACATATTTTTTATTTTGCACCGTTAAGACAACAATAGAACCATCAACAATTCTTACCCAAAATAAACTTTTAAATTTTAATGTAGGGATAGGGAATTCAAATGTGTTTTCTTTTAGAAAATTAACGATTTCAGCATAAACTAACACTTTTTCTTGTTTCATATTAGGGCAATATAGTATTGATAATACTATATCACTTTAAAACCCATAACAAGCTGAAATTTAACACCTTAAAGATATGTGCTTACTTTTGTAGCGAAAAAAAAATCAAACTCCCAACTTTTCAAAAAACTAAAAACTTTCCAATATCTCAAAAGGATTTTTGCATTTCACTCTTGACTATAGTATTATCAATACTATGGAAAATGAAATTATATCGGCTAGGGAATTGTTGAGGGGAACTGGTATATCTATTTTAGATGCGGCACGTTTAGTAAAAAATATATTAGATGCACGTGGCAAAAAGTGCAAATTAACAAGCATTCAATTCTGCGCAAGCATCATAGAAAATGCTAAAAAAAGGTTATGCAAAACTGAAATGTCGCTCGAAAAAGGTTTTGCGCTTTATTTAAGCTCCAAATCGCATTTGCGCCCCGACTCTTTGCGAGACATAAAGTATTTAGGAGCTCGTCTCTTAAAAGCTTCCCCAAAGTTTGCAAAGTCCAATTTTTCAGACTTAAGTTTAGAAGATTGCGAAAAGTGGCTTAGTTCTACATTCGACACACCATCTCAATTCAACAAGGCGCGCGCTATGTTACATGCGCTTTTCAACTTTGCCTTTCGTCACGAGTGGTGTGAAAAGAACCTGGTTTCCCTCATTGAGCGCAAGAAGGTAATTGAGCGCGAAATTAAGCCTTTAACGCTCGCTCAAACCAAGCGTCTTTTACAGATTGCGCAAACCGAAAAGTACAAATCTTGCCTCGCGCCAGTCGGCTTACTCACACTTGCTGGCATACGTCCGCGTGAAGTGCGCAAACTCAAGTGGAACGACATCGATTTGGACGATAACTCAATCACGGTGCGTTCGATTTGCTCGAAGACAGGCGGCGTGCGGCATGTCGAGATTTGCCCGAAACTGAGGGGTTTGCTTCAAAAATCGCAGGCGGAAAAAGTCGAGGTCTGCCCGACAAACTGGCGCGGAAGATGGCGTAAAATCAGGGATAATTCAGGATTCAAGGGGCATTGGGTGCAAGACGTATTAAGACATACCTACGCAAGCTATTTTACGAAAAGATACTCCGACCTCCCGCGACTCCAGCTCAATATGGGGCACCGCGACCTCTCCCTACTCCGCTCCCGATACGTCAATATGCAAAACATCTCCAAAACCGATGCCAAAGAGTTTTTTGGAGGATAACTTTTTAATTACTACTTAGCGAATGCAAAACTTCTCTGCTTCAATTTTACAAAAAAAATTGCGGGCACTCTATGAATGCAAAAACCGCCGCTTACACACCTAAAATAAATAACAATACGAAGATTTCAGAAATGGAAATCTTCGCATAAAATTTTTCATTTTTAGTTATTATGCCAAGTTTGAGCTCTTGGCATAACTTCCTAAAATTACTTTGCCGCCGCCTTTGAAAAAGAGTCTTTCAAGGTTACCGTGCGGTTAAACGCAAGGACGCCGTCTTTAAAGCTTTTGGAATCAGCCATAAAGTATGCCACTCTTTCAAATTGCACGGGAATGCCCGGCTTCAATTCTTTTACGGACGGCTCTGCGTACATGGTCTTCTTGACGAGAGACTGCGGATTCAGATAATCCTTGAAATCTTCGCCCTCCGCCAAATCGCCCATGTCGGCTTTTGTGAAAAGTTTGTCGTAAATCATTGCGTCTGCCTTTACGCAGTTTGAGGCGTCAACCCAGTGGATTGTTCCCTTTACTTTTCTGCCGTCGGGCGCGTTTCCGCCGCGGCTTGCGCGGTCTATGACGCCTATAATTTTGACAATCTCGCCCTTTTCGTTTTTAATCACGTCTTTGCAAGTCAGCAAATACGCGTAGCGCAAGCGGACTTCGCCGTTCGGCTTCAAGCGGAAATACTTGTTCGGCGGATTTTCCATAAAGTCGTCGCGCTCGATAAATATGTGCTTTGAAAACGGAATTTTGCGCGAACCCGCGCTTTCGTCTTCGGGATTGTTCACGGCGTCAAGCCAATCGGTTTCGCCCTCCTGCCAATTTTCGATTTCGACTTCTATCGGGTCGAAAACAGCCATGCGGCGAAGCGCGGTTTTGTTTAAATCCTGCCTCAAATGGTATTCGAGAAGAGCGAAGTCGGTAAGGCTGTTGAATTTGGTAATTCCTATGTCCTCGCAAAATGCGCGGATTGCCTTTGCGGTGTAGCCTCTGCGGCGCATTCCCGCGATGGTCGGCATGCGGGGGTCGTCCCAGTCGTCCACGACTTTTTCTTCGACAAGCTGCTGGAGCTTGCGCTTGCTCATCATCGTGTAAGTCAAATTAAGGCGCGCAAATTCGTACTGGCGCGGCTGGATTTCAAGAGTCTTGATGATGCTCGTGTTTTCGACAAACCAATCGTAAAGAGGTCTATGGACGTCAAATTCAAGAGTGCAAAGAGAGTGCGTTATGCCCTCTATCGCGTCTGAAAGGCAGTGCGCGAAATCGTACATGGGATAAATGCACCATGCGTTGCCCGTGCGGTGGTGGAAGTCCTTTTTGATGCGATAAATGGCGGGGTCGCGCATATGCATGTTGGGAGACGCCATGTCGATTTTCGCCCTCAAAACATACTGCCCTTCCTCAAATTCTCCCGCCCTCATTCTGCGGAACAAGTCCAGACTTTCTTGAACGGGTCTGTCGCGATGCGGGCTGGGTTTTCCGGGTTCGCCGGGGACGCCCCTGTATTCCTTAAATTCTTCGGAAGACAAAGTGCATACATACGCCTTGCCGTTTAAAATCAGCTCTTCTGCAAGGCTGTAAAGCTTTTCAAAATAGTCGGAAGCGTAGTACATGCCGCCGTTCCAATCGAAGCCAAGCCACTTGATATCTTCCTGAATTGCATCGACAAACCTCGTGTCTTCCTTCGTCGGATTTGTGTCGTCGAAACGAAGATTGCATTTTCCGCCGTATTGCATAGCCGTTCCGAAGTCAAGGCATATCGCCTTTGCGTGCCCGATATGCAGACAGCCGTTCGGCTCGGGCGGAAATCTGGTGTGCACGTGCGAGGGAGGCAAGCCGTTTGCGATGTCGGCTTCCACAATTTGCGCAATAAAATGTTTTGGTTCTTCGCTCATATAATAAAATTTAAAACTTAATTTGAGTATTTTTAAGGGCTTTCGTCAATTATTAAACTCAACATGTATTTTAAATTGTTGCTTTTTTGAAAAAAACATAAAAACTTCGATTTCATGAAAACATTAAAGCTCATATTACTTTTTGCCATTTCAATTTTCCTTTACGC
Organism: Intestinicryptomonas porci; assembly: GCF_033971905.1. Lineage (NCBI taxonomy): Bacteria > Pseudomonadati > Verrucomicrobiota > Opitutia > Opitutales > Intestinicryptomonadaceae > Intestinicryptomonas > Intestinicryptomonas porci. The sequence goes on along the minus strand of NZ_JALBUT010000001.1, from coordinate 373,363 downwards.
CTGCACTTCAACTGACGAGCACGGCGTGACGACAAAAAAATCGGTATGGTTTTTCGGTTTTGAAGCCCCCCAAACACAGACTCCAAACGTTTAATTTATGACAAAAAAGGAAAAAGCGGAGATTATTTCGGAGTACCTTGACAATCTCTATCCCACGCAGGAAATTCCTTTAAAGTTCAGAAATCCGTTTACGTTTTTGATAGCGGTACTGCTTTCGGCGCAGTGCACCGACAAGCGCGTAAACGAAGTTACGCCCGCTCTCTTTGATCTTGCCGACAACCCCAAAGACATGGCAAAGCTGCCTGTCGAAAAGATACAGGAAATCATACGCCCCTGCGGTCTTTCAAAAAACAAGGCAAACAACATATCAAAGCTTTCCAAAACTCTTTTGGAAAAATTCGGCGGAGAAGTTCCTCAAAACATGAAAGATTTGGAGAGCCTCGCAGGCGTCGGGCATAAAACGGCGTCGGTAATCATGATGCAGGCTTTCGGAGTGCCGACATTTCCCGTCGATACCCACATACACCGCTTGGCGACCCGATGGCATCTTACAAGCGGAAAGTCTGTTGAGCAGACCGAAAAGGACTTGAAAAAACTTTTTCCCGAAAGCTCTTGGAACAAACTCCACCTGCAAATTATTTTTTACGGGCGCGAACACTGCAAAGCCCACACTTGCAAGACAAAAGAAACTCAATGCGAACTCTGCAAGATGCTAAAAGCAGTACCGATAAAATAGCAAATTCCGTATCGACACAAAAAAAAGACGCCTAAAACGGCGTCTTTTTGATTTTTCACAAAGACGAATACTATTCCGCGCCTTCCAGCAGAAGTTCCATAATCTTCTTTGCGGCGTCGGGAACAACAGTTCCGGGACCAAAGATTGCGCTTGCTCCGTGTTCGTAAAGGAAGTCGTAATCCTGCGCGGGAATAACACCGCCGACGATTACGATAATATCTTCTCTTCCGAGCTTTTTCAACTCTTCGACCAGCGCGGGAAGCAATGTCTTGTGCCCCGCCGCCAAAGAGCTCATACCGACAACGTGGACGTCATTTTCCACCGCCATCTTCGCGGTTTCTTCGGGAGTCTGGAAAAGAGGCCCGATATCGACGTCAAAGCCCAAGTCGGCATAGCCCGTCGAAACGACTTTCGCGCCGCGGTCATGACCGTCCTGCCCCATCTTAGCGATGAGAATGCGCGGTCTGCGACCTTCATGAGCTTCGAATTTCTTTATCATTTCGGAAACTTCTTCAATCTTTGCCATATTTGCAGAGCCTTTCTTGAATTCCTTTTCGTACACGCCGCTGATTGAGCGAATCACCGCCTTGTACCTGCCAAACACCTTTTCGCACGCACTGCTGATTTCGCCCAAAGACGCGCGAGCCTGCGCCGCCTCAACGGAAAGGGCAAGCAAATTGCCGTCGCCCGTATCTGCCACGCGGGTGATTTCGTCCAAAATTTGGCGGACTTTCGCATTATCGCGGTTTTCGCGGAGCTTTTTGAGCTTCTTGATTTGCGCTTCGCGCACTGCTGTGTTGTCGATTGCAAGAATATCCAAAGCTTCTTCCTTTTCGAGGCGGTATTTGTTAAGCCCCGTAATGGTTTCGCGTCCGCTGTCAATGCGCGCCTGGCGGCGGGCGGAAGCCTCTTCAATTCTAAGCTTCGGCAAGCCTGCTTCGATTGCCTTTGTCATGCCGCCGTGCTCTTCGACTTCCTGAATATGCCCCCATGCGCGTTCGTAGAGGGCCTTTGTCAGGCTTTCCACATAGTAAGAACCGCCCCATGGGTCGATTACGCGGCAAATGCCTGTTTCGTCCTGCAAGTAAAGCTGAGTGTTTCTTGCAATTCTTGCGGAAAAGTCTGTTGGAAGCGCGATAGCTTCGTCCAAAGCGTTTGTGTGCAAGCTCTGCGTATGCCCCAAAGCCGCACCCATAGCCTCGATGCAAGTGCGCGCAACATTGTTGAACGGGTCCTGCTCGGTAAGCGACCATCCGCTTGTCTGCGAGTGGGTGCGAAGCGCCATGCTCTTCGGGTTTTTCGGGTCGAACTGCTTTACGATTTTAGCCCAAAGCATACGCGCCGCCCTCATTTTGGCGACTTCCATAAAGTAGTTTTTGCCTATCGCCCAGAAGAAGCTGAGGCGCGGGGCAAAGTCGTCAACATGCAAGCCCGCCTTTACGCCCTGGCGCAAATATTCCAAGCCGTCCGCGAGAGTGTAAGCCATTTCCAAGTCGGCAGTCGCACCCGCTTCCTGCATGTGGTAGCCTGAAATTGAAATGCTGTTGAACTTCGGCATGTTTTTTGAAGTGTACGCAAAAATATCGCCGATGATTTTCATTGAAGGCGTCGGGGGATAGATGTAGGTGTTGCGCACCATAAACTCCTTCAAGATGTCGTTTTGGATTGTGCCTGTAAGCTGTTCAAGCTTGCAGCCCTGCTCCAAGCCGGCAACGATGTAGAAAGCCAAAATCGGCAAAACCGCGCCGTTCATCGTCATAGAAACGGAGACTTGCGAAAGCGGAATCTGGTCGAACAAAACTTCCATGTCCAAAATGGAGTCAACCGCAACGCCCGCCTTGCCGACATCGCCGATTACACGCGGATGGTCGGAGTCGTAACCCCTGTGAGTTGCAAGGTCGAAGGCGATTGAAAGCCCCTTCTGCCCCGCCGCGAGATTTCTGCGGTAAAACGCGTTTGATTCCTCCGCAGTCGAAAAGCCCGCATACTGGCGGACAGTCCACGGGCGGACAACATACATCGTGGCGTAAGGACCGCGCAAAAACGGCGCAATGCCCGCAGTGTAGCCCAAATGCTCCATGCCCTTGTAGGCTTGCGCCGTGTAAAGGGGATCGACATTTACCTGCTCCATTGTTTCAGTTATAAGAGAGTCGAGATCTTTGCCCGTCTCTTTTTCAATCTTCTTGCGCCATGCCTCGAAACCTTCGCCTTTGGAAGCGTTCGAAAAAGCAACCTTTGTAAAATCAGGATTTTTAGCCATTGAATTATCCTTTCAAATTATATTACTCCGAGCGCGCCCAAAAACGATTTGAGCGTTTCATAGTTGTTTGATTTTATGCTGATGCTGCCGTCCATTCCCGCCTCTTTGTAGGAAGCCTCAAATTCTGGAGCGGGAACGCCCGCAAGCAGCACGGTCGAATCGGGCTTTGCCGATTTAAGCGCACGCGCAACCTGCGGAACAAGTTCGGGATACGTCGCGTCAGTAGAGCAAATGACGGCATACTTTGCGCCGCTTTCAGAAAACGCCTTAGCCGCGCTTTCCGCATCTGCAAATCCTTTAGGATAAACCACGTCGAAACCGCCGACTTCAAAGAAGCCCCTTATGAAGTCCGCGCGCGCCTTGTGCTGTACAAGAGGACCCATCGTCGCCAAAAAGATTTTTGGAGCTGAACCCGTCTTCGCCTTAAATTCCGCGCTTGCACGCCTCAAAGCCTCGAAGTGTTCGACAGCCCTGTGGATGTCGAGCTTGCGGACTTCCGCCTTTTTGCCGCCGCAAACGCAAAGTTTTTCGCAGACCGCCTGCACGCTCGCGCCTTTTGAAACAGCGCAAATCATTGCAGACATCGCCTCTGCCCCGCTTTTCCCCGACAAGTCGAAATCCACATTCTTGCGGAGAGAGGAAACGGATTGCGCACGTTCTTTTGCGACTTCCGCACAGCGGCAGGCAGGCTTTTCCAAAGGTTTTTCAATTAAATTCGCGTATGAGTTGGTGCCTACAACAACGCTTCTTCGAGTGTCGTAAAGCTTCTTTCTTCCGTCGGAAGTCGCGGAAACTTTATCTTGTATAAAGCCGTCTTCAAGAGCTTTCACAATGCCGCCTTTTGCCTCTATTTCGGCAAAGAACGCCCATGTTTTTTCCGCGATTTCCGAAGTCAGGCTTTCAACGAAGAACGAACCGCCCGCAGGGTCTATGACATCACAGAGGTTGCATTCTTCCTGCAAGACGATTTGCGTGTTGCGCGCTATGCGCATCGAAAAATCGTCGGGGCGACGCACAACTTCGTCAAACGGAGCAACCGTCATGCTTTCAACGCCGCCGATTACGCCCGAAAAAGCTTCGGTTGTGGCGCGGAGCATATTCACATAAGGGTCGAACACTGTCTTGTTGAAGCGCGTGGTGCGGGCAGAAATTCTCATCTTGCGCGATTCCGCATTTCCGCCAAACTCTCCTATAATTTTGCTCCAAACGGAACGCGCGGCTCTGATTTTTGAAATTTCAGTAAAGAAATTCGAGCCCAAAGAAAGCCTGAAACGCACAAGAGGCGCAACTTCGTCTATTTGCATTCCCCTTTCGAGCATCGCCCTGATGTAGAACACCGCCGTTGCAAACCCCGCTCCAAGCTCTTCAACCGCGCTTGCTCCCGAGCAGGAATACGGCAGGGTGTTGACGCCGATTGCGCCCATCTTCGGCTGGTTTTTGGCGTTGTAGTCAGCAAGCGCAAACATTCTGTTTAGCGCGCAGTCAATCGACATTGGAAGCTCTCCGTTTGCCGCCAATGCCGAAACGGGGTCAAAGTAAAATCCGCCTGAGAATTTTTTGCCCTCAAACGAAGAGTAAAGCATCGCCGCGATTGCGGGAGACGCCGCGCCTGCAAACACGTTGATATCGACACAATCAACCGCAACTCCCTTCAAAGCTTGGGCTATGTCAGCCGCAACACTTGCCGACATTCCGTTTTTGCCGACTTTCAAGGCGGAGTCGCTGTCTGCGTCAAGTCCCGCACAAGTGCGCTCGTCCAAAACCAATTCAACAGAAGTTTGCCCCTTGTTTAGGGCGTCCAAAATTTTTGCGTTAAATTCAGAAGGCAGCGCGGCATACATCTCCTGCGATATCGCCCAAGGCTTCGCCTTGTATCCGCCTGCGTCTATGCCCCTTACATAGTCGCCTTCGCCGGGAAGAGACGGCTCGCTTTTCACGTCCTCTCTGTTGTAAATCGGCTGCAAGACAATGCCCTCGGGGGTTTTTGTCGTCATTTTTTTATCGAAAGGCGCGCCTTTTAAAAGCGCCTCTGCCTCCTTTTTCCACTCCTCGTAAGAAGGTATGCGGAACTCCTCGAATAGTTTTTCTTGTTTCATTTTTATTCTTTTATGTAGGATTAAATTTCAAATGTGCGGCAAAAGCCGAAAGGCATAAAAACGACACCCCGATTTCCCGAACGAAAAACCGAAATATGAACATTTAAATATGCCCCCTATGTCGTTTAGTTTGTAAAAAGAAAAAAATAAGTCAAACGATTTTGCAAATTCCGCCCCAAAAAACATAAGGCTGAAAAAAAGATTGAAAAAGCCGAACGAATATGCAAACTTTAATAAGTTTTTAAGTCCGTTTTCGCGCTTGTCGGAAAAAAGCGCGCAAATAATTTCATTGCAAAAATGCAATTCGTTAGCGGACTGCATTCGGGTTTTTATTTTTACGGGCGAAAATCCGAATGTAAAATGCGGAGGTTTATATGCAATTCCTCCCAAAAAATAAAGCCCTGCAAATATAAAAACATATATATATAATATGGAAGAAAACACAGAAATAAAAGAAGCGCAAGTCGCGCCTGAATGCGAAGCCGCTGCAGAAGAAGCCAAATGCGAAAACGAATGCTCATGCGCGCAAACCGCAGAAAATCCGTCCACAGAAGAACCCAAAGCCTACAAACCGCGCAAAAACCATCGCAACAAAAGCCAAAACGTCAAAAAAGAGCAGTCGGCTGAAAACTCGTCTTGCGGCGAAATTGCCGACATATCCGCTTTCAAGGAAAAACTGAGCGGCAAACATATCGAAGGCTATGCGGGCGAAGACGGAGACGACTTAGAAAACCGCCGTCCAAGACATGAACGCAACCGCAAATTCCGCGCCGAAGGCGAATCGGAAAATTCCGAATCCGCAGAAGAAAGGCACGAAGGCCCGTCTTTTGAAAAGTCGGAATTCAAGCCAAGAGCGGTGGAAATTTCTCTTGAAAATTCCCGCCCCGAATTCAAAAAGCCCGAAGCGAAGGCGGATTTCGTGTCGTACAATTCGGCAGAAGAGCCGAAAATCGGGCTTTTCAACAGAATTAAACGCCTCTTCTCTTCCCTGTTTAAAAAAGACAAGAAAAACGGCGCAAAATTCAAGAAGAACCGCAAGGGGGACTGGAAAAACAAAAACCGCAAGTTCTCAAACTCAAAAGGCGATTTCAAAAAAGGCGGCGACTTCAAAAACCACAGGAATTTCCGCCCGCACAACAGACGCGGCGACAAAGGCTTTAAGCCCCGCAACGCTAACCAGGACAAACAGTAGGCGTTTTTTAAAATGGACGCAATGCGTATAAAAGGGGGCGTCCGCCTTCAAGGCGAAGTGTGCGTGTCGGGCGCGAAAAACGCATGCCTTCCCATGTTCGCGGCAACCCTTTTGACCGACCAAAAATGCGTCATAAAAAATGTTCCCGATTTGAGCGACGTCCGCTTCATGGCGGAAATCGTCGCCTCATTGGGCGCAAAAGTTTCAAACCCCAAACCGAACGTCTGGGAAATTGAAGCAAAAAACATATCAAGCAGGGCTCCGTACGATTTGGTGAGAAAGATGCGCGCCTCCATATGCCTGCTCGGGCCTCTCTCGGCAAGAATGAAGCGCGCAGAAGTTTCCATGCCTGGCGGATGCGTAATCGGCGCAAGACCGATAGACTTGCACATAAAAGGATTAAAAGCCTTAAACTGCGCCATTGAAACGGAAGGCGGCTATTTGAAAGTCGATGCCAGAAGAATGAAAGGCGCAAACATCTTTTTGGGCGGAAGATTTGGAAGCACCGTGACGGGAACAGCCAACATCCTAATGGCAAGCGTCTTGGCAAGCGGAACAACAATAATCGAAAACGCCGCATGCGAGCCTGAAATCGCCGATTTATGCAAAATGCTCGCAAAAATGGGCGCGATTATAGATGGCATAGGTTCCCCAACCCTTGAAATCACTGGCGTTCCCAAACTCGGAGGCGCGGAGCACACAGTGTTGCCCGACAGAATAGAAGCGGGAACATGGATTATCGCAACCCTCGCAACGCGCGGAAAAGTCTTGATAAAAGGAGCAGTAAAAAAGGACTTGGGCGCGCTCATCGACATTTTGGAATCGGCGGGAGCAAACATCCAAATAAAGTCCAAGTCAGATATTTTTGTTGACGGCGAAGGCTTGAAATTAAAACCCGTAGAAGCCGTCACAATGCCCCACCCCGGGTTTCCTACAGACTTGCAAGCCCAGCTTACCACGCTAATGACGCAGGTAAGCGGAATTTCCATAATAACAGAGCGCATATACCCCGAACGCTTCATGCATGTTTCGGAACTCGGCAGAATGGGCGCGGACATCGTAAGGGAAGGTCCAAGCGCGATAATAAGGGGGAAAACCCCTCTTTCGGGCGCGCCGATAATGGCGTCTGACCTGAGGGCAAGCGCGGCTCTTTTAATCGCCGCCCTCTGCGCAAAAGGCGAAACTTTCATACAAAGAATTTACCATCTCGACAGAGGCTACGAATCTATAGATAAAAAGCTCGCCCTGCTCGGCGCGAAAGTCGAAAGAATTTCGGATTCCGACCTGCCCAGTTTCTAAAAAAATTTACCCCCTATCTGAAAAATGAAAAAAAACATACTGTTTATTACCTCAATACTGGCGTCTGCCATCGCCCTTGCAAACGCCCCGTTCATGAACCTCTGGGACGGAGTGAAAATGCCCGGCAGCAAAACCGACGCCCCCGAATACATGAAGGGAAAAATAATCCCCGGCAGGAAATACCAAAGCTACGACTATAAAAACGTCTCAATTCCCGCCATACAAATCTACTCCATAAAAAGCGATAAACCCACAACAGCGGTCATAGTCTGCCCCGGAGGAGCTTACAGCGGATTGGTTTACGGCAAGGAAGGCGAAGACATCGCAAACTATCTAAACTCAATTGGAATTTCAGCTTTCATTTTAAAATACAGAGTAAGCGACCAAAAAGACAGGGAAGCCGCCTTTAACGACATTCAAAGGGCAATCCGCCTTGTCAGGGCAAACGCAAAAAAATTTAACATCGACCCCGATAAAATAGGCGTAATGGGATTTTCGGCAGGCGGGCACCTCTCGGCGAGAGCCTCGACATCTTACAGCCAAAACTCCTACGAGCCGCTCGACAAAATCGACGAAGTTTCAGCTAAACCGAACTTTACAATTTTAATCTACCCCGCATGGATAGACAACCGCAAAGACTACGGACTGGCAAAAGAGTTTAAAGTGGACGCGCAAACGCCCACGGCATTCATCGTCCAAGCGCAAAACGACACTGGGCTTGTAAACAGCTCCATTGCCTACTACCTCGCCCTCAAAGAAGCGGGAGTGGACGCCGACTTGCACCTGTATTCAAAAGGCGGTCATGCCTACGGCTTACTCCAAAACGGGCTGCCGATAGACAACTGGCATAAATCGCTTACGGATTGGCTCGTATTTAAAAAGCTTTGCGAACCGCAAAAGCAGTAAGATTTCTCCCCTCAAAAAAACTTAAAAGACAGAAATCTGACAAGAAATCAGATAAAACAAAAGCGGATAAAAGAACAAAAAGATGGCGTTTAGTGATGCCATCTTTTTTTTACATACATGCAAATAAACGCAAATTTTACTCCACACAAAAAAAGAACGCAACAGAGAAACTTCCATTGCGTTCTTTTGTTTATATTATATAAAAATTACTTTCTTCTGCGATATGCCGCAAATGCGAGAGCAAGCGCGCCCAAGATTGCCGCGTATGTCGAAGGTTCGGGAATAGAGCCAACAATAATAGTTTTATCTTGATAATAGCATTCCCATTCTACGCCGTATTTATCAAATATCGTGTATTGCGCCCCGCCGTTTTCAATTACGCTGCAAACAACACTTTCAGTAAATTCGCCATCGCAAATATCGCTTATTGAGAAAATGTAGCCATTGAAAAGCTCTCCTTCGTAATTTATCTGCAAAACATCATAAGTTGATCCTTCCGCAAGAGATATTTTGCCGTTTGAAGAAACTGCGAGAGTACCTATATCAAAAACTCCCGTTGAAGCAAAAGAAGCCCCCGATGCAATGGAAAGAGTATTAGCTCCCAAGCCTCCGTTTACAGTCATTGAACCTTCATTGACATTTAAGTTCGATTCGTAATTTACCATGGAGCTGTTTACCACCATTTCTCCTGAGCCTGCTTTTGTTATGAGAGCATTTGACGAGTTGGTTGCGGCTATGGAATCATACCCCGCCGTTCCGTCGCCTATGGTGAGAACAACACCGCCATCAACATCAAAATTTACCTTTGAATCGCTCTTTATGTATAAGAATCCGCCATTTTCGTCAACTTTTTCACCGTTTGAATTTGTGGCGTAGTTGCCTGAAAAAACAGCATTCTTTTGAGCTTTCAAATTCAGCGTAGAACCGCTTTCAAGGCAAAGCGCGCCGCCATATCCTTTTTTGGCGGAATTGCCGATAAAACTTACATCTGTTAAATTTGTGACAGAATTGGCTTTTGACATGTATATCGCTCCGCCAAAAGTTTCCGTAGAACTTTCGAGCTCACTGATGCCTGATACACTGTTATTTTCAAAAACAGTATCCGAAATATTTACAGTACCATTATAATTTTCGATTGCTCCACCACGCGCCACGGACTTTGCCTCCGCCGTGTTATTTGTAATAGAGGAATTTTTTACATTTAAAACTCCGCCATTAAAAACTTGAATCGATCCACCTTGAACTCTATGAGTGCTTTTTGCACTGTTGGAGTCTAATTTTACATTGTCTAAACTTACGACACTATTTGCAGCCGAACGCAGAATGCCACCATATACCCAATAATTTCCGGAAGTCGCATTCACCGAAGCGGTATTCCCGCTAAATTCGCTATCGCGGATTTCAACGTTTGAACCTGTCAATATTCCGCTATAAATAGATCCGCTTGAAACTGTGGCAACATTGTTTAAAAATTTGCTGTTTGAAACAACAAGTTTTGAAGAGCCACTGTCTATAAGCCCGCCACTGACAATTTGATTTGCATTAATGGTATTGCCGCTCGCCTCTTTGCCCGTAATATAAATTTCGTCGGGAGTGCCCAACAATTTTGAACTGACATAATTAGCTATCGGATTTGTACCTTCGATTGTCTGGTTCTTAAAATCCTCTTCAACAAAATATTGCCCTGCGGCGAAAACATATGCGCCTTGAAACAATAAAGAGGATCCCAATGCCACAATAATTTTTTGAATGTTTCTCATTTTTATTAAAAATAGAATTATGATAAAATTCAAAAATATGCGTATTGTTAATACGCATGTCAACAAAAATTTGTAAAATAACGGCTTTGGAAAGATTTTTTCTTTTCGCATCGTTTTTTTTTAACTTACTCCTAAATTTTAAATAGTTAATAACCAGTAGTTTAATCTTGCAAAAAGGTATGCGTATTAACAATACGGTTGCCAAATTTAAAAAAAATCCCGCAAGTGCTTGAATATTATAATAAAAAAAATAAATTAAACTTTTGCTAATCCATCTTTGCCGTTGACAAAAAAAAGAAAACTGCAAAAAGCAATTTTTGTTAAATGACAGGAGGTTTGGGGAAGGCTGAAAAAGTCTTAAAAAGATTTAAATGCCTTTAAACATGGGATTTCTTGTGGCTTGGAAAATTTTTACGCGGTTTGACCTGTTTCGGACTTTTTTCCGCCGTTTTTGCCGCCTATTGCCAAACGTTTGACATATTTTTAAGAAATTGCCGGAGCGCGAAAACTCCTTTATTTTTTCGTCATAGCAGTTGAACTCTTCGCTGATATTCTGCCCTTTTTTAATTTGAAATTTTTAAGATGAATATTGCCGACGTAGGTTTAGGGTACCACATGCAAAAGCCGCGGCTTTTTTAGGCGATAAAAAGAATTCCCCATGTTTGGAGAACTCTTGTTGTCTCAATAGCCAGTTTAGTTGCGTTTTTACATCTGCACCCGTTTTGCCTCACTATCGTATAAAAATGCCGGATCATTTTTTACCTCTTTTACATGGGGGTTCCCTGTTTCATCCCAAGTTCTCACGCTAGAATCGGCATGAACGCCCGGAGTGAAAAATTCAGAGAAAGCCCCCCAGTTCCATCCAGAACTTTTGCAGCCGGTTAGGAACGCCAGCGATATAAGCGAAGCTATAAGCAAAAAAGACTTCATGACCTAATTAGAACCCAAACGTGCTTCTGCTGGATTGCTTAGAGATTTGTTCCTGTCCAATCCACCTTGAAGTACCATTCATATTAAGCTCCATGATGAAAGTATAAGTAACTTCCCTTGCGCTTGAATTAACTTCGCGGTCTTCCGAAATCGATCCAGTCAGCGTAATTTTAGCCATGCCAATCTTTTTGCCTGTTCTTTCTGATTCATATTCCAGCAATTCCTGCGTGGCTTTGTCGTCTTTAATTACGAGAACCTTGCCTGAATTTGTAAGATCCATTATAATCTTGTTGGTAAGCATGGTTGTGTCTATGACTTCCGATGTCTTGTTTTTAACATTGCTGACCATCATCTTAATCGGCTGCTTCAAATTCAAGTTGTCAAGCACGCCCGATGCGAGCATATTATTTGTTAATTTTACGGCGGCGTTATTCCAATCGGCAATATTAATTTTACGGGTCGAAACAATTGAATCTGCCCCGCCAGACTGAATATATGTTGCATTACCGCTTGCGCATCCCATCATTATGGCGGCAATAGGCAATGATATCCAATTAATTAATTTTATTTTCATATAGCTTATATTTATTTATTTGGTAACAATTTAAGGGTAAAATCGCAAACATTTATGTTTGGCGCGACTGCCGAAATGAACTGCGCTTCGCCGCCTTCCAATATTAGCTTCATCCATGCGGAATTTGCCGACGGCACTGCCATCCCGTTTTTGTCTATCCACTCAAACTTGTAGTTTATTTGGCGGAAGGACGAGGTGGAATTTACAATTTTAGCTTGAACCATGAGCAATTCGCCCACTTTTGTTTCATTAACAGCCGCGACGTACGCGTAGTCATTCAAGCTTCCGTCGGTAATGACGCGCTTGTCGTTAACATACTGAGTATTTGCGCTAGAGCTTGCGCGCTCGACAGTATTTACTGTCGAGCATGCTGTCAAAAAAGATAGGATTCCTATCAGAGGGATAAATAATATTTTTTTCATTTTTGATTCTTATTTGCATTTAAAATCTATAATTTTTACGAGATTTGCGCCATCTTTTGACATAGATTTTACATGGACAATGTTTATGCCAGAGGTCTTTACCGAGTAGGGAACATTATCGATTGTAATCTTGCCGTCTGCTGGCGTTTTAACTTTTGCAATTTTTATTTGTTTGGGAAGTGTAGTCCATGTTCTCAAATCTGCATCGTTTGTCAAAGTTTGGGATATTGCCCCTACAGTATTTACAATCATTCCATATTTGCCTGCCGATTGCGCTGCAAAATATTGGGCTGTCGCTTTTGCGGCGGCGCTGAGCATTGTTTTGGTAATGACCATTGGAAGTTCAATATAAAATTCTTCCTCAATGATGTCATCCATGTTCGAGACGAGGTCGAAAGTCAGTGGCGCGCCGGCGGCGACAACTTTTACACTTTCCTTAAAGTTGGCCTGCTTTTCAAGATATGGGAAGTTTACTGCGACGTGCGGCAAATCTTTTTTGATTAACCACAGCGGCAAATCCAAGCGGAATTGTTTGCGCAAAGGGGCGACACCTGTTTCAAATACCACATAAGTGACATTCCCGAAATTTTCTTGTACGCCATCTTGAACCGCCTTTCCTTCTTCTGAGTCGGAATTAAGCACCGACGATTTGCCTCCGAGCATTTCTGCGCAAATTCTGAAAGAGTCGGCAGCCATTTTTTGGTCGTCTTTATCGCCTGTGGCCATCAAAGAAACGCCGTAGAGCCAATAGCCAAAGGGGTTTGCATAGATGTTCGCCGCTTCTTGAATCGATTTCTTCGGATCGGCCATGTAGCGATCCCCGTAATATTTTGACAAGGTGTTTTTTGTGCTCGCTTGCTGAAGCAGGGGCGTTAAATTGTAATTTGCGTTTTTATTTTTCTTTTTCCCTTCTTCTATAGCCTGCGCCGAATCTTCAATTCTTTTAAGATTTACTCTTTTGGCTTCAGTTTGGAAATCCTGCAGGCGTCTAAGCTCGACTTTAGCCCTTTCAAAATCTTTTGCTTCAATAAAATTCAGAGATTGGTATATGGAGAGCATTATTTTGTCGTAATTGTATCCTTTATATGAGATGTACGACTGGTTTAGCAAAAACGCGGCTGTTTCTTCGCCAAGTTTGAACTTTGCATCCTCTTCGTATTTTTTGATTTTATTGTAAGCCTTATCTAAAGATTTTGTGCTATTTGCGATGTCTTTATTAGCGCGGGTAATAGACCCCTGTTCCAGCAGCCAAATAACTTCATCCCCTGAATCAAGCTTGTCGGGGACGATTTCGTCAACTAATTTTTGAGCCTGTGTCGTGTTCCCAACTACCCATGCTTTTCTAATGTCTTCCGTTTCGCTTTTGTGAGTTGCACAGCCAAACATAGTCATCGTCACTAGCGACAATGCAAATAATTTTACTTTTTTCATATTCGTTTCTTTCTATTGCTTCTTTGCCTGTTAAGTTTAAAGTTCTTCTTCGTCTTGTGTGTCCGACTTCTCCGGCTTGGGGTTTTCTTTGAGACGTAAAACTTGGCCTTTTTCAATGCCGTTATCCTCCCCGACAATGACGCCTTTTGAGAATTTAGGCAGGACACTTATAACTTTTATTGTGCCGATAAGTGTTTCTTCGGAGCCCAATGTTTCGCCGGTATCCGGATCAATCATTACTTCGCCCAGGGCAAATACTTCGTAAACGTCTCCGAGTTTTACGCCGGAATCCGCGGCGCGGTTAAACATGATTGTTTTTCCTGTTTTCCCGATGATTTTTGCGGGATAGATTATATCGGATATTTTAAACGCGATATTATTACACATTGACCTTGTAAGGGTTGCGATAACAGAATCGGTCAAATCGCCGCTGCTAGTGTCGGCTCTTGAATCCTCTTCCGCGCGGCCTTCGTTTGAAATTATGAAGTTTGTGGACTCTTTTATGCTGCCGGTCGTGGCGTCGATAAGATTTGCCACGGCGCCAAATCTAATAATGCGCGTTTCAGTTATTTTATTGAGCGTGCCGAAATTGCGCTTGCGCATATAGTCCTTGTAGTCGTCAATGGCAACCGTCACAATATATTGCGCCCCCTTGAATTTGCCGGCTTGGGGGGCTGTTTTGGAGTCTACATTGCCAGACTCGCCAAATTGTTGCTCCGCTACGAGAGCGTCTAAATCGGTGCGGGTCAGGACATCAAACTTTCTTGTGGACAAAAATGCCGACGATAAATTTGAATTCATGGATTCAACCACTCTGCTCAATGACTCCGCGCCCCCTTTCGCCTTCAGCGAATTCTCCAGAGATTTTGTGACAACAACTTTCGTGACGGCAATGCTTGTCTTCTTTGCCACCGTCTCGGGGGCGGCAAATGCAGTTAATGACGTCATTATTGCCAGTAGGCATATAGATGTGTGTTTCATATTATTCGATATTTATGCTAGCTTTGATTTTATAACCATATTGTTTTAAAGTTTCATATATGCTCTTGGCTTTAATGAGCTCAGCTTCGGACATATTCTCTTCCGCGCGGCCCGCCGCTTCAAAGCCTTTGGCTTCAGCGAGATTGGCATTGGCATTAATTATGGCTGCGCGGCCCTCCGCTGCGGATCTTTCAGCATAGGCTTCCACCATTTTTTTGTTGATGCTGTTTTCCGCATCCATGGTACGGGCATTGGCGTCTGTCATTTTTTCGTTGTTGCGAATATCTGAATTTATTCGGTTGATTTCAGCGTCGGCCATTTTTGACTCGATTTGCGACTGGATATTAACCCGGTTGATTTCAGCTTTTGCTTTGCTTTTTTCGATGTCTATTTCAGCTTGCATGCGGGAGATTTCCACTTCGGCTTTTTTTACATTGATGTCGACATTGGCCGCTTCGCCCCTTGCAAGGGTGCGCTGCCTTTCGATGTCAATTTCCCTGAGCTTATCTTGGTGCGCGATTTTTTTGTGCTTTTCGAGCAATGACTGCATCCATTCCATATCGGCTTTTATGCGGATTTTTGCCTCTTCGGTCAAAATGCCTTCGTAAACGAACTTCTGCCCTTGCTTCCCCGTAACGTTAATGGTTTTTTCAATGGGAAGAAGATCCTTGTGGGTAATCTTCAAGTAGTGTATGCCTTTCGACAGCTTAATTGTTCCTGTGTTTGTGGTATAGCTTACGCCGTCGATATCCGCGTTGATTGTCATCAGCTCAAGCGGGACAATGCTCTCTTCGAAAGAATACGAACCGTCGGCGTCTTGAAAGACCTGCGGGAAGCGGGCGGCGGTCACTTTTACCTCAAAAATTACATCAACGCTTGCGTCGACTTTTTCAATAATCTTTTTATTGTCAAGATCTGCAACCATCGCTTCGTACATTTGCGAGGCGCAGTCCTCCAGCAGCTCGCTGAAAAGGTCTTCGGCATTTTCAACGGACATATCGGACGTGGTTCTTAGCATCTTTTCGCTTTTGACGGATTTGCCGGAAGTGCCGACGCCCATTCCGGCTTCGCACAAGCTGTAATTGCAGCGCAGCGTGTATATTTGATTCTCCGTTTGGACACCGTACAGGCTGGATTTCTTTGTCGTCTGCCCTGCGTTTGAAATTGAAACCGCCATAATGTAGTCTGCGCCTATCATTTCCGCGAGGCGCAAGCCCGACGCATTTTCAAAAAGCGCAATATCGGGCTGTCTATTGGACGTAATGGAATCTTTGAGCCGTTTGGCTTCGTCTTTATATTTGGTTTTGTCGTTCCCCAAATACGCGTTCAAATTTCTCAGTACCAAATCTTGGCTGATTACGCCAAAGCCCGAATTATTTAGGTAGGACGCCAAAATATTTTCCAAATTTTTCTTGTTGGCGTCGAGCAACTCCGCGTATTTTGTACTGTCGTTTCTCACGAATATGGCAACAGATTTCTTGCCTTGCGCAAAAGCCGCAATCCCGGTAGAAACCAGGAATAATATGGCAATAATATATTTTATTGTGTTTTTCATGCTGCTAATCTTTTATTTCTATCAGGTTTTTTTTCAATTCTTCTACTTGTTTTAATAAATTCATTACTTCTTTTTCGTTCGAATCGGAAAACGGAATCGCCACAATTTTACATTGTTTTTCAAATATGGCGTTTATTGTCTTAAAATTTTTAGAAGCGTCCCGCGATAAATTCATGAGAGTTTTCACGTCGGAAATCATTAGTTTTGGGTCGCTGTTATATTTATGCTTTAATTTTTCCTCGTCAAAGCTTTCAGCGGCCTCTTTGTAAACTTTTTTAAATTCAAGCGAGATAAACGACACGTTGTTGGTGTCCAACTTGTCAATTATATCAAATAATGAGTCTTGATACGAATTAATTAGCGCGATAACGTCGCTTTTGTAGCGCAAAAAATACCCCATCAAATGCATATCCCTAACGGATTTTATCTTTGGCGCGTTTTCGCCGCCGAAAAATTCTTCCGGCAATTTTTGCACTGCAATCTGGCCTTTTGGTATCTCGTATACAAAAACCGCATTGGAATTGCCGTCTTGCGCAGTGTTCAGCAGCTTTCTGCCCGAATAAGACACGCCATAACCTTTTTGGACTTTTAAATGTGCTGCCAATGCCTTGTTTAAAATAACTTCCGAATGGGAATAATCAACCTGCTTGTTTTGGGCGGGGGAAAAGGTTTTTGTTCTTTTCAATAAAATTTTTACTATGTAAGAATCCGCCCCTTCCTGCAAATAGACATTTCCCTCAACCGGGAGACGAAAATTATACTCTGATGCGTATGAAAATACGCAGCAGAGCATAATGAAAACAATGAAAAGGCTCTTTTTCATTTTTGCTTTCCGCATTTTTGAATTTGCGAAAATGCGGTCGCTATTTTATTACAATCCGGCAGGGAGCACTATTTTTTGATTCGAATTCCCTTCCACTGCTTTAAACGCTCCGGTTTTAGAAGCCTTCTTTGGAGCTTCTACGCTTGCTTCGGGAGCAGGAGAAGCCGCAGGCATATCGGCGCCGCTGTCAATTGAATCTGCAATAGACTTTGTGTCTTTATAGTCGCTTAGGCTTTGCTGCGCAACCTCGGCCGAAGTTTTAGAAACATCTTTAAGCTGCTTTGTGATATTTCTATTCCATACATAAACCGCTACATATGAACCGTCGCGGTTGGGGTCGACTACCAGCTGCATTAAGCCGGCTTGCGCGCTCTTTGTAACGCTTTTCATTTCTTCCGTTACTTGGCTTGTCATAGACGATTCAGTAGAACCGACGCCTTGGCTGTCGCCGGCGGCTTCGCCCTTAATTGATACAACCATTTCGCCGCTGGAGCTTTGTTTTGCCTCGAACATTGTGTTCAATGTTTTTGAGAGCGTGTTTTCGGCGTCAAGCCTTGCCTGCGTGGCGGCCATTTTCTTCGCGTACGCGCTTGGCAATGCCTTGTTTAACGGGGCAACTCCGACAATAAACAAGCTTTTCAGCGAACCGTCTTCCGCCAAAGTCCAGCTTGAAGCCCCCGCTTCGCCTCTTTGCAAAAGATTTGACACAATTTCGCTTTGCGGTGCGTTTTGAGTTTGCGCAAAAACTGCGCAAGATGCCATTAGCATAAGGGTTGTAATTATTTTTTTCATGGTTTTCCTTTATTGATTGTGTATTAATTTTAATTTGCAAAATTATTTGGCTACCGAATCTTTTGATGTTTCTTTCATTGATGAGGATACCTCCTTTAATCCGGCATTAATTGTATTGTTCCAAACATATATGGCGACATAGCTGCCGTCCCTGTCGGGATCGGACGCCACTTTTATCAATCCCGCAATTATCGCACTCGACTCGGAAGATATTGTTTCGGACAACGATATTTTGGTCGAAGCGTATGCGGCATTGTCGGTCATGTCCGATTTCATCGTTGAGCTTGATTTAACTTTTGAATTTAATATCCTAATCAAAGTTTGTTCGGCATAAGCATGGGCAATCTGCTCCGCCTTTTTTTGTGCCCTTAATCTTGTATAATTATTGCTGATAGGCGCAACCGCGGTTATATAGATGGTTTTTATTGCGGTTTTGTCCTCTTGGTATGTTAGCATCACTTGTCCATTTTCGCCATATTTCAACAATCGCTCCACAATTGAGACGCTGCTTTCTTCCGCATGCGATAAAAGGAAGAAACAAAAAGACAGAAATAATGCGATTAATTTTTTCATAAATATTATTAAACAATTATAAGCATATAAAATCAATAGCTCCCATGTGGATATTCTTCCGAAAAATGCCTTCAAATACAAATGTCGGTGACGAAATTTTCGGTAAAAACGAATTTATTTTTTCGCCAAAGCCATCAATATTTAAATTTCTCTCATGTTTTGAGCTCATTGTATTCTGTTTCCCGTTAGGGGTTGGGTTTTACCACGCGGAAAAATTTATAGAATGAAATTTGAATGCGTTGTTTGTAATTTTACATGTTTTATATGCAGAAAACTATACAATATTTAGAATACTTATGTCAAATAAAATATACAAATTTGGTTTGGAAATCTTTGATATAATTGAAGTTTTTTACTTCTAAGGGCTAACATAAAAAAACGCAAATTTTAAAGCTTATGAAATTTTACGATTTGTAATATACTTATAATCAGTTTCTTAATTTCAAAAAAAACATACAGTATTCTAAATACCATGACACAGGAACAAGACATCGCAAAAGCCATTTTAAAGGGGACAACATTATCGCTTATTGCATAAACATAATATTTTTATAGTTTAATTAAAAAAAAGAATGCGTATTGTTTATACGCATGCCTGTTTTTAAGGTTAATATGCTGTTTATAATTATGCTATATTTTTTAGCCCAACTGAAATTTTTCAAAAAAAGTGAAAGAAATCCTTTATATTCATTTATTTTACAAATTTTTGTTGACATGCGTATTAACAATACGGTTGCCAAATTTCAAAAAAATCCCGCAAGTGCTTGAATATTACAATTAAAAACAAATTAAACTTTTGCTAATCCATCTTTGCCGTTGACAAAAAAACGGACTGCAAAAAGCAATTTTCCATCTGCATTCAAATGCAAAAATACTTTCGGGCTTTTTTTGCGCCGTTAGGAAAGAGTCTGGGACAGTCCGAAAACGGAAGATACAATGCCTAATGCCACAAGAAAAATAATCGAAACCGCCGTTATCAGCGCAACCGCAGTCAAAATGGAAGTCGCCACTTTTATTGAAACGTCAAGAGCTTCCATGTGCATTTTTCGAATTTCGGAAAAGCATTCAATGAGGCTGCCCGTGCGCTCGCCCACTGAAATTATGTCGATGTCGTCATCGTCAAATATTTCGTACTTTCTGAAAGACTGAGCGACCGGCGCGCCGTCGTTTATCGCCATTCGGCACTGCTGAAAACGCATTCTCAAATAGGAATTGTTTATGGTGCGCTCCGCCATTTTCAATGTTTCGGTGGTGTTGACGCCCGAAGCGTACAAAGTTGCAATCAAATTCGTAAAGCGGCTTAAATCGGAATTATATAAGATTTTTCCGATAAGAGGAGTTTTTAGCAAAATTTTGTCGGTTTCCAAACGCCCGCTTTCGGTTTTGCGCCATCTGTTAATTGCAATCCAAAGAATAAAAAACACCACAATGTCGGCAGGCAGCCCGTACATCAAAAAATCGCCGAAAGCCATCAGTATTTTTACCGCCAAATTCAGTTCGCCGCCCAAATTCGCCATCATGTTTTCAATCATCGGCATCAGGTAGAACAAAAATAACAAAACGACGCCCGAAGCCAGCGTGCAAAGAATAATCGGATAAATCAGCGCAGACTTCACGCTCGCTTTAAGCGCCCTTTTGCCTTCCAAATAGTCTATTATGTTCTCAAAAATCGGAACTATGTTGGCAGTGGCTTCGCCTGCGTCCGCAAGATGTATTATGGACGGCTCGAACAAATCGGGATACGCCGACATCGCAGAAGAAAGCGTGGAACCTTCGCTTATGTTCTTATACAAATCGCGCGAAAGAGCCTGCATGTTCTTATTGAGCGATCTCTGCGCCAAGCTCCTCAAAGCATCGGCAATCGGCATTCCGCCCTTGCAGAGCTGGCGCATTTTTTTGAAGAAAGCAAGCGCAAGCTTCTCCCCGCCTTTTACCGCCTTTGTATCGGATATTTTCGATGACGGCAAAACCTCCCCCGAAGATTTAAGCGACAAGACTGTTTTTCCCTCCGCCAAAAGCTTTGAAAGCGCGGCTTTCCTGTCGGGAGCGTTTATCGTCCCGTTTTCGATTTTTCCGTTAAAGGATATTTTAAAATCAAAGTCGGGCATTGCTATTTCGCATTTTCATCGGTTATGGAAGCGTAGTGCATGATTTCTTCAAGCCCTGTCCGCCCCGCCTTTAAAAGCTCCCAACCGCACCTTTGCAAGGTTCTCATTCCGTGGGCAAGTGCGATTTGGCGTATTTCGCTCGCGGTTTTGCGCGCAAGTATCGCTTCGTGAATTTCATCGGTGGCAAGCAGGATTTCAAAAATTCCCACTCTGCCGTGGTAGCCCAAACCCCTGCACCGCGGGCATCCGTTCGCCTTGCAAATTCCGCCCGCATTCGCGATTTCTGATTCGTCTATTTTCAGGGAATTCATGCAGCTTAGCAAATACTTCTTATCGTAATTTGCCAAAACCTTGCACGAACAGAGCCTGCGCACAAGCCTCTGCGCCAAAATCATCTCAACGGAAGAAGCAATCAAAAACGGCTCGATGTCCATATCGATAAGCCTTGTAAGCGCGCCTGCCGCGTCGTTTGTGTGCAGGGTGCTCAAAACCAAGTGCCCCGTCAAAGACGCGCGGATTGCGATGTCGGCAGTTTCGCGGTCGCGGATTTCGCCGACCATAATCACGTCGGGGTCTTGACGGAGAACAGAACGCAAAACGGATGAAAATGTAAGCCCGATTTCAGGGTGAACCTGCGTCTGGTTGACGCCCTCGACTTCGTATTCGACAGGGTCTTCAACCGTAATTATGCGGATTTCGGGCGAGCGCAAACGGCGGATGAACGCAGTCAGCGTTGTTGATTTACCCGAACCGGTCGGACCTGTCACCAAAATAATTCCGTGCGGGCGTGCCAAAGGCCGCTTGATTTTTTCGGCGTCGTCGGGGAGAAAGCCCAAGTCCGCAATGGAAATCGGCTGGGACTTTTTTGTCAAAAGGCGCATTGAAACGCTTTCGCCGTACATCGTGGGAAGCGATGAAATTCTTATATCGATGTCCTCTCCCGATTTGAGCGTAAAGCCTATGCGCCCGTCCTGCGGTCTGCGCTTTTCGGAAATATTAAGGCGCGCCATAATTTTTATGCGGGAAATTATGGAGTCTTTAAAGCGCAAAAGATTGTCAGGAACGCGGACAGGCACAAGGTTGCCGTCTATTCGATAGCGTATGTTTAGCGAATCGCGCTGTGGCTCGATGTGGATGTCGGTCGCCCTGTCCGCCATGGCGCGGGTTATGATTTCATTTACGAATTTGATGATTGCGGCGTTTTCGTCCTCTTCGATTTCGCCGTCAGCCTCGGCGGCAAATTCAGACATGTCTTTTTCCGACAAACTTCCCGCACCCACGCCGAAATACTCCGCTATTTTTTCGGAAAGCGCGGTTGATGGGGATATTTTCCACTCGGCAAATTTGCCCGAAATCGAAAAAATCCACTTGTTTATCTCGCCGTTTGGAATCCACGGGGAAGCGAGAAAAAAAGTGTCTTCCGTCTCGGAAACGGGAAGGCACGAATACTCCGAAACAAGTTTTACCGAAAGGTTTTTTGAAGGCTTCGACACCTGCGAAAAATCGTCGAAATATTCGAGATTTGCGGCTTTTGCGACAGCCCTTGCAACTTCGCTTTCAAGCTTTGAGGTTTTTGACGCAATCAAAGCCGCCTTTTGGACGCGCTCCGCGTTTGAAATTTCCTCAATAAACGCGCTATCGGGCTGCAACCCCAAATTTTCAAGCACGCTTTTTATAAAAAATTTGTCGTCTTTTACCATTTAAAAATCTGTCCTAACGGGAAGGAGCGGGAGGCTGTCCGCCGCCTTGGTTCGTGTTTTCGGGTATCTGAATGGAGCGTTCAATTTCAAAAATCTTGCGCCTGTCCTCGCGGTTTAAATAGTTTCTGCCCTGAGCCCTCGCCGTCTGCCATACGCGGTTTGCGGCTTCGCGCTGCTCGTCGGTAGCATACTGACTCCAAACTTTCGCGCGCTCGTGGGGGGCAATCATTCGGCGCGGCTTTATGGCATCGACAAGCTCAACTCTTCCCGCAGACGGGCTTGAAGAACGCTCCGAAAGCGCAAGGTCAACCTGCCTGCCCGCAACGGTCGCCTTTGCCGTCATCGCGCTTTCGTCAAATGAATCAATTTTGCACGGGGCGTTTTCAATTTCCTCGCCTATTCCTAGCCACATTGTTTTTCCGCTTTTATCGGAAACGCTGAAAGCCCACTTGCCGTCAACCATCGCCGCGCTTTTTAAAGACACACCTTCGGGAGTTTGGGAGGCAGAGTTGCTTCCTGCGGGAACAAACGGATTTTTTGACGCCAAAAGGCGCAAGAGCTCGTTTTCGTCCGCCGCTAAACTTACATTTTTTTGCTCGTCGCCTTGAGAATTTGAAACCGCGTCGGGCGAGGAAGACGGAGCGGTTGCATTTTGGCGAGAAAAATCGGGGCGGTTAAGCCTTCTCGGAAACCTGTGTCTGAAAGATTCATCGCCCTCTCCGTTTTCAAATGCCTCCCTCGCCGCCCTGCGGGCTTCGCGCCTTTGGCGGAAATATTCTATCCGCTCCCTTGATAGTGATGAATTTTCAGCGCGCGAAAAATCGGCGTTTTCGGCTTTCGCTTCAATGTCTTGCGGCGGAGTTGCATTTTGAGGCGGAAGCCCCGCATCTTGGGAGTACGCAAAAATTCCGCACGCCCCCATAAGGGCTGCCAATATATGCTTCTTTTTATTTGAAATTTTCACGTTTAAAAAAGTTTAAAATTATTTTTCAGGATTTGATTCTGCTTTTTCCTCTTTCGGATTTTCGGTTTTTTCCCCGTCTTTTGGAAGTTCCGCCTTGCTTTCGGATTTTTCCTCGGACGCATCTATTTTTTGGGCTTTTTTATAGTCGGAAGAGCCTTCAACCAAGCGTTTTTCGCCGGTAATCAAAGTTTGCGGAGCGCGGAAAAGCCTGTTGTACGGGCGGTTTTTCTCAAACTCCTCAAAATTTGCCCTGATTTCTTCGTTTGAATAGAAACGACCGTCTTTCAAATATGACGAAAGCTCACTTTCAACCGAAGAATTTTTGATGTTTGCCATAGCGATGGCGTTTTCCGCCCCGACGCTTTTTATGATTGTCGGGCGTATGAAAATTATAAGCTCCCTGCGCGATATGGAATCGCTTTTGGGCTTGAAAAATTCGCCGATAAGAGGAATGTCGCTCAAAAGCCATACTCCTCCGTCGATATTGGTTGATTCGGTATGCTGCAAGCCCGCAAGCACAATGACTTCGCCGTTCTTTGCAGAGACATAGCTCTTTGCATACCGCGTGCTTACGACAGGCTGGTTGTTGCCGTCAATTTCAACGTACCTTGCGATGGAATCGACGTTCTGTTTTACTTCAAGCTGAATCATGTTGTCGGTTCCGACATAGGGGGTTACAACAAGCTTTATGCCGATGTCTTCCTGGGTTACTTCCGTGCGCGTGGTGGAAATGTTGGATATGTCGGAAGTCGTGCCCGTTATAATCGGGTACTTTTCGGAAACATTAACTTCCGCCTCCTGCGCATGCGTTGTAACAATGGTGGGGCTTGACAAAACCTTTACGTTCTGGTTCTGGCTTGCCACATTGAATACCATGGAAAACGACTTCTCGTTCATTCCAAGCGAAAATGCGGGAGAAGAAGAGTCCGTCATTGAAAAAGTCGAAGTTGTTGCCGAAAACTTGTCAGCCATTCCGAAGCCGCTGTCTTCTTCAAGATTGTAGGAAAGCCCGAAAGTGCTTAACCCCGAAACTTGGGAATCGGAAAGGGTTACTTCCGTAATGATTACATCTATTTTTACCTGCTCGATTGCAATATCGAGCTTTTCAATTATGCTTTTAAGCTGCTTCAAGTCGGCGGGAGTGCCGTAAGCCACAATGGAAGAACTCGGCTTGTGCGCTACAACCTGGACATATTCGCTAAATTCCAAGCCCGTGCTTCCATCGCCGGAAGTAAGGTTTACTTTTGGAACCTGCACATTTTGATTTGCCCCGCCGCGATTGTTGTTGCCCTGCCTTGCGCGCGCGGCCTGCGCCGCCTGTATGGCATTGCGAGTTGCCGCATTTGCCGCGTTTTGCTTGGACTGGGTCGCCTTTGCAACCTGCTGCTGCTGTTTTGTCACAATGTTGTTTAAAACAGTCTCTATTTCTTCTGCCTTGCAGTGGCGGATGTAGAAAACTTCATTCTTTAAAATCGGCTCAGCTTCCACATCCAAGCCGTTTATAAATTTTTTTATCGCGTCGAGATTGCCCTTTTGGGTTACGACAATCAGCTGGTTTGTGCGCATATCGACATCCAAAGTGGTGTTTTCAAAATACTTTTTAAGCAAGTCGTTTTGCATTGCCACAAGCTTTTCGCGAAGGTCGCTTGCGCTGACGTTTTTAATGGAAATAAAAGCTATGTCTTCGCGCAGCGAAGCGGGAGCGTCGAGCTTTTTCAAGAAAGTATCAACTCTCTGCAAATTTACGAGAGTGTCGGTAATTAAAATCGCGTTGCTTCTCGGAAACGCCTCCACAACGGCAGTCCCGTCAACGCTCAAAAACGGCTTTAATTTCGGCTGTATGGCGGAAGCTTCAACATAGTCAAGCTCGAAAAGCCTCGTGTAAAACACCTGCGAAGGCTTCATTTTTGAAATGTCGCCCACCAAAAATTCGGGAGACTGGCGCGTGACGCCGATAACGGGTACTGCCCTCATCGTTCCGTCATCAAGCGGCAAAACGGCGACCCCGTTTAGAGAAAGCAATGACTTGAACGCCGCGATTGCATCTTCGCGC
This sequence comes from Intestinicryptomonas porci, assembly GCF_033971905.1. Taxonomy (NCBI): domain Bacteria; kingdom Pseudomonadati; phylum Verrucomicrobiota; class Opitutia; order Opitutales; family Intestinicryptomonadaceae; genus Intestinicryptomonas; species Intestinicryptomonas porci. The sequence goes on along the minus strand of NZ_JALBUT010000001.1, from coordinate 348,208 downwards.
ATCATCTTCTTTTTCGACACAAAGTTTATTTTGACATTAGGGAGCCCCTGCGCCTGCAAAATCGTGGTTTTAGACAAAGCTTCCAAAACCTGCAAAATCTGCGAGGGAGATTCGTCCACAAAATAGAAAGGGCCCTGCATCTCGCCATGCGCATCAACCCTTTTTAAGTTTGAATTGTTGGCCGGGTCGGAAGGATTTGAAGGAGTTGCCGAAGACGCGGGAGAAGGAGGCGCAAATCTTCTTTCAAACGGAGACACGCCGTCAGGGCGCGGAAATCTCGGCGGACGCCCACCAACCCCCTGCGGAGGATTTGAGGGAACACCTGCATTTTGCGCATCCTGCGCGGCAGGCTGAGGCGCGGGTTCGGAAGGCGCAGGCGCATTTTGTGAAGACGCCTGCTCTTGGGTAGTGGCGGACGCCTGCGCGGCAGACGCCGCATCAGACGCGGAAGAATTATTTTGCTGTTCATTCTGGGCGCACAAAACCGACGCACATAAAGCTGAAAAAATCGTAATACCTGTCTTTAATATTCTCATAATTCTATTTTTTAAATTCAAAAGATGAAATTTCATACCGCGCCGACATTTGCCCCTTGCTGTCGGCGGTAAACTCCGCGGACTTAAAGAACATATACGGCGCGCGCTTCAAAATTTCCTGCTCAAAAGCAATCAAATGCGAAATTGTGTCGCGCTGGAGAGAAAGGCTCAAGGTGCGCACAGTCATCTTCGGCATCGAGGCATCGGGGGCAAACGACATGCTGAAATTGGAAAATCCGCCCGCTGTTAAAATTTTTTCCACTTCCACGCGCAAATCTTTCACAATCTTTGCTTCGTCTATCAAGGCTCTGGCTTCGACCAATTTGCTTTCGGCGTTCGGCTTTTGGGCGATTGTCAAATTCGCCGATTCTATCTGCGCGTTTAAAGAGCGAGTTTTTTCGCTTACGGCAGACTGGTTTTTTACAAGAGAAAAGAACCAGATAAAAAGCGCAGTCCATGCCAAGACCAAAAGCAAAACCTTTTCCCTCTTGGTTTTGGACGCAAAGTAATTCCGTATTTTTGAAAGCATTTTAATCCTTAAATTCCGCGTTCAATGTCCAAGAAGTTCCGCCTGAACCCGAACCCGACATCGCAAGTTTTATATTCTTAAAAATTTCGCTTTGGCGAAGCCGGCGTTCAAACTGTGTCGCAAGCATTACGCTTTGCGCCTTCCCCCTGATTTCGATTGAATTAGGAGACTTTGCAACCGACTTCGCAAAAGAAACGCCCTCGGGGCGATATTTGTTTATGCGCGCAATCATCATGACGTTTTCGATTTTTTTCGAGTTTAGCGACTGCAAAAAAATAGCCTCGTCCATCATGTTTTTTACCAAATCCGCCTGCGGAGACAAAAGCTCAAATTCTTGGTTCAGCCTGTTCTCCGAAGAAGACTGGAAAAGAAGAGAAATTTTCCAAAAAAGCAAAACCGCAAAAAAGAAAACGCCCAAAACTGCCAAAGTGCATGAAGCCCTGTCAAAAAATACCGCTTTCTTTGCGGCTTTCAAAGTCGCGCCGTCGCGAACATCGGCGGAAGACATGAATTTTGCGTCGCACGCTTTTTTCGACATTTCAACCCCGCCGCCTCTAAGCAACGCAACGGCAGACTTAAAAACAGAGTTTTTAAACAGGCAAAACTCCCAAACCCTTGAAACGTCCCGCGGAACGCCCATTTTTTCAAACTTATTTTTGGCGTCATCGTCGCTGTCTTGCATGGGCAATGACAAAGCGTAAACTTCGCGCCATTTCTTGTTTTCGGAAAAAACCGCAAGATACTCGCAGCATTCCCCCGCATTGCGCTTTACAAGCGACCACCCTTCTCCCAAGTCAAAACCGAACACAAACGCGGCAAAACAAGTTGCAAGGTTCGATGTCTGCATAAGTTCAGGGATTTTTTTAGACTTTGCAATTCTGTCGGCGGGCGCGGCAAAGATGAAAAGCTGAGAAGAGCCGACAACATACCCCCACCTCAAAAGGTCGAGTGGAAGCGGGGAAAAAGATTCCAAGAGAGTTTCCGCGTATGTTTTGACCTCGGATGTGGCTATGCCGTCGGGCAAATCCGCAGTCTTCATGAAAAAAGCCTCTTGGGGCAAAAATAAAATGTCCTGTCGCGCATGCATACTTATTAATGGTATAAACACATATTAAAGTCAAAAGTTTCGATTTATCCACATTTTTTTTGAAAATTAACGGACAAACCCCTCGTAAATTTTTTTGACGCTCAAAGACGAACCGTCAACTTCGCAAAGAGCCGTTATGCGGTACGTCAAAACGCCCCGCCTTGCCGACACTTCAATCCTCAAAAACTTCGCGTCAACCCCGACATAGCGCAAGGGCGGGTTTGCCCCGCGCGAAGAAATGTCGGCGGCGGAAGAGAGCCAGTATTCCCCGTCTGAAACTCCGCCCGTTTTGCCTTGGATTGCGTCAAAGATATTTGTGTCGAAATTTATTTCGTCCATCTTGTAAATTGCGCGCAAAACAAGCTCGTTTGCAGTGTTGAAATTCACGCTTTCACCCGTGTTTTCAAGCGATGCCGCCGAAGCCAATTTTTCGTACATTTCATTCGGCTCTCCGTTTTCCAAAAAGAAATACGGATACAAATCCTTGACGTACTTTAATTCCGCAAGAGTTCGGACGGCTCGATTAGGGGGCATTGCCTCGTCATCATCGTAATCTTCTTTTTCCGCGCCGTCAATGCGGGCGGAATCGTCTGAGTCAGTCCAATCCAAAAATTTCTGGGCGATATAGTTGCAGTCGGTTTCCGAAAAACCCATTTCGTAAAACAGTGCTTCAAGCTCCTCTTCTTTAAGGCTTGAAAGCGGAAGCTTTGCGGTTTCGTCAACTGCTTTCGCCTCGATTTTTGAACCCTTAGGAAGCATTGCCCTGCCGTCTGTCAAAAGCTCCCCCCAGCCCTGCAAGGGGGAATGCAAAGCTCCATCAATTTCAAGATATTCCTTGATTTCGGCAATGGCGGCATAAAGCCCGTTATAGGCGTCCTGACGTATTGAATGCTCCTTTACGGCCGGCGCGCGCAATTTCATTTCAATTACGGAATAATCCATAATAACGGCAATCACCCCCGTCAAAAACAATGCGACACCCAAGATGAAGAGCATCACAGAGCCTTTGCGCTTTCTGCAATAAAACGGCTTCATTTAGCACCTCCCGCTCCGCCGCCCGAAGACGCGCCACCATTAGAGCCGCCCGCAGAAGAAGAACCGCCGTTTCCGCCGCCGCTTGGTCTATTCCCTCCTCCATTGCCGCTTGGTCGATTTCCGCCGCCGTTTCCATTTCCACCTTGTGATGAATTTCCGCCGCCGCTTGAAGAACTATTGCGAGACGAAGAAGAAGATGCGCTCGGCTCGAACTCGCCGTCAACGTTTGAAAGCAAACTTATGTATCTTGTGTGCGTTTCCTTCCCGCGTTCAAAAACGAGTTTTATGAAGTTCGGCATCTGGTTTGAGGCAACGGAAGAAGATGAGACATAATCCATATCCTCCTCTTCGAGCCATCTTCCGTCCTCGTCGATGTAAACATAAGACATTGAAACCACGAAAGGGGAAACCGGACTTTCATAAACGGGTCTGTCATCGCTTGCGCTGTTGTAATTTTCGTTTTTTGCGAAAGTCCAAATTATGTAAAGCCCTTCCTTTTCGCGGAAATCAAGCCACGCGTCCTTTTCGGGGGAAAATCCTCTGCGGGATATAAAAAACGGAATATCGTCCATGACGCCGAATGAAATTTTGGACTTGTCGCCCATCATGGAATCGGGCGGATTGCCCTTTCCCAAATTGGAGTTTTCCGCAAAAGCCGTAAAGGTGTTTGAATAATCGCGCTCTTGCGGCATCTGCGAATTTTTAAGAATGTTCTTTAAGAAAACCTCAACGCCGTTTACATGGACATCGAACGGCTCGTCCCCTTCAAACCTCTCCAAAATGGACGACATGTTGAACATCAAGACACACGCGCCCACCATGACAATCGCCGAAATTGCGAGGGAAAAAAGAACCTCTACCAGAGTGAACGCGCGTTTCATTGCCATGCGCTCCTCCTGCGCGCGTCTTCAACTTCGTCCTTGCGGTCATCCAAAATCTCGTCCCTTTGGACAGACTCCCGCGTAAGCTTGTCGTACCATGAGGGGCGCACCAAATAAAACACGTCGGCATATCCTACTTCTTCGCAACTGACGTCCAGCCTGAACAAATCGACAATTTTTGTCGCAACCGCGTCTCCTACAATAGTCAATGTTTTTCCGTCGGGCCCGTAAACGTCAATGCCCGTTTGCAGACTGCTCAAATCGTCTTCCGCCAAAACTTTCGTGCGCAGATAGTCGAAAAGAGCATCGTTATACGCGTCTTTTTCAAGCGAATGAACGGCGTTTAGACAGTTAAAACACGTCTGCCCAAGCACAACAGCAACCAAGGCGAAAAGCCCGAGGGCGGCAATGCACTCTACCAAAGTGAAAGCGTTTTTACTTTTCATCAATGCCCTCCGTTGCAAGCGGCATTGCAGAAAGCGGATCGAGCTTAAACAATGCCCTGCGCGATCCGTTTATCAAAAGTTCCACAAACGCGGGGGTGGAAGATGAGTTCGGCGAAAACCTAAGCGAATCCAAAAACTCCACGCCGTCAGAGTCTGAGCGCGAAAAATTGTAAAGGCGCGGATAGTCGGGGTGGAACAAAACGGATATTTCGGGATAGCTTTGCTTGCCGTAGCCGTCGTCTTCGGCAAGCTTTTTCTTGTCCTCTTCGGAAAGAGAAAAGAGGTTTTTTCTGAAAACCGTTTCCCCGCTGAAAGTTTTGCGCAAAACCATGTCGGAATTTTCGGCGTCGAAAAACAAACTGACTTCCTCTCCAAGCTCCATGGCGGAAATCCTTGCAAGCTTCAAAGAGTTTGCCAAAACCGCCTGCGGCGGACGCTTTGCCCCTGAATAGGCGAATGAAAAGTCGCTTACGCTCAAAGAGGCTATGACTGCAATCATCGCAATCACAACCAAAAGCTCCAACAGCGTAAAAGCCCCCTTTTTCATTCCCAAAAAACAAAAATTTGCGCCGAAGAAAAATTTTCGGCGCAACACAAATTACCAGTTGCCAATGTCGTCGTCGCTTTCAACCCTGTCCGGTCCGAGCGACCAAAGGTCGTAGGAATCGGGATTTTTTATGCCGGGGCAGCGGTATAAATACTCCTTGCCCCAAGGGTCTTTGGGAAGCTCCTTCAAATTGACATAAGGCTTGCGCCACTGCGCACCCGCGCCTTCGGGAGCCTTAATTAACGCCATCAAACCTTCTTCCGTGGTGGGATACGCCCCCATGTCCATTCTGTACGCCATGAGCGGGCTTTGCATTGAAGTTGTTACAAACAGCTTTGCAGCCTTCTCCTGCCCGCCCGAAAACATCCCGCCGATGTTGGAAACGGTCAATCCTGCCAAAAGCGCAATGAGCGCGATGACAACAAGTATTTCCAAGAGAGTGAACGCCTTGCGCGTCTTTCTTTGAATGCGTCTTACAGATTTCATTTTTATCCTTTTTTAGAAATTTCCATAGAATTTAAACGCCTTTTTAACATAAAAGTTTCAGGCTGTTTTTCAATGTTTTTTAAAATTTATTCGATATAAAGACCGTCCCTGATTTCCGGCTTTTTTTCAAGTGCGTTCCATTTTTCCACAAAGTCGGCTTTGTTCGAGGCAAAAAGCGGAGAAATTTCAATGTCGTAAACGGGTGTTTTTTCCGAATCCCTTTCCAACGAAACGCCCGCCGCTTCGAGCCATTCGGCGAACTGGCGTTTCTGGTCGCGCTTGCAGGTTGCGGGGCTGTCAATGCCTTCCTTATTCTTGACTGCCGAAAATTCATCGCATCTAAGCCCTTCCAATACAAGAGGATTTTTCGCGCTTTCAAGCGCGTCGAAAACAAACATCTCGTACTTGTAGCCGTTCGGTTTTTCGGGCTTCACGACATTGCCGCCTTGGTCGAGAAACGGCACTTTCTTAAACGCGACATGGAAAGGCAGCTTGCAGTCGGAATCGTCCGCGCCTTTCGCCTCTACAAAGTCAACATTCAAAATATGTATGGCAACGCTTCCCGCGACAAATTTAAGCCCCCCGTTTTCATCGCGCATCTCTTGATAAGACGCAGGCAAATCGGAATATTCAATCACGCATAGCTTGCCGTTATAAATGCAGAAATGCCCGACCTTTTCAAGGGGATACGCCTTGGGTATCATCTTGGACGACATTTCGGAATTGCCCAGTATGTGAAAGCCCAAGAAATACGGGTCGATGATGTTGACGAGGGGATTGTCCACCTGAAAGTAGCTTATATATTCAACTCCTAGCTCTTTAAGCTTTGCAATCGCGCCGCTTCTGACCATCGCCCTAAGGCACCCGCCATGCCCGTTCGGGGCAAGGGCGATTTCTCCCTTATCCGAAAGAATTATCTTGCCGAACTTATCCACGGAAGGAATGAAACCCTGCTTAAAAAATACGACCTTTTCGGGATTCAGCCCAAAGCAGGCGTTTGACTTGAAGAAATCGCATATTTGGGTATGGTTGATGATGCTTGTCATAACCATGAACGGAATTTCAACCCCGTATTTTTCCTGCGCGCATCTTATTTTTTCGGCAAATATTTGAAAGAATGGCTTATGCTTGACAGGGCTTATGGGGAGAGTTCCCTTCGGCGCGTCATACCCAAGCCTCGTACCCTGCCCGCCTGCAACGACAAACGCCGCAAGCTTGCCCGCCCTTATAGCCTCTTCACCGACCGACTTTGCCTTTTGCCACACAGGGTCGGCTTCCTTGTTTTCGGAATATTTCACATACGGAGCAGGTTCAAGCCTTGAAAAGTCCACTTGCGATTCCGTCTTGTTTGCAAAGAGCAGCGTTTCATTTAAATGCGCGATTTCCTCCAAATCGACCTCTTCAAGCTGCGAGAGCAGGCGCGATTTTTGCGAGTCCGTCAACCCGCCCCAATATTTAAAGACATGCCCCTGCCCCGACTTCTCGAATTTTTCCCTGATTTCCGCGTAGTTTGACATAAATAAATTCCGTTTTAAGTTGATAATAATATCGCCAATTTGCCAAACATAGTCAACATTTGATTTTAAGGCTTGAATATGCGCGGTTTTTATAAAACATAAAAAGTATTGAAACTCTTTTTGGCAAACAACGCAAAGAAACTTTTGGCGGCGGTTTTGACCGTTCCGCTTCTCGCATTGCATTTGCATGCGTTTCCGCGCCAAAAAGACTTTTCGTTTAAGGACTGCGAATATAAAAAAGTGGCGATAGCCTTGCCGCAAAATCCAAGCGGACAGGAAATTGACGCCGCAAATTTAATTTTAAAGCACCTGAAAAAGGCGTTCCCAAAAACGGATTTTTTTACGACCCGAAACCCCAAAGACGCATTCTTATACAAGTCCGTTTCGCTTTCAAGGCTTCCCGACGCAAAAAAGCTCTCCTTTTTCAGCCATGAAAACACGAGAACAAACGTTGTTTCAACCCGAAACGGCAGAATAAAAATCCTCTATTCGTCAAGTCCTGTAAACGCCGCGGGAGATTTTCTGCGCGAGCTCGGCTTTGAATTTTACGCCCCAAACGATGAAATCGGAACAAAGCTCCCGCCCAAAAACGCAAAAATAAAAAGTGGCGAAAGGATTTACGCGCACGGGTTTGCCTCAATTTCATTGTACCCCGAAAACCTTTCAAGCGAGGCGAAAATTTTTGCGAGGCTCAACGGAAACGACGCGGTTTTGAGAGGTTTTTCACATAATCTCTCAAACATATTCACGCCTGAGGACATGCGCGAATTTCCCGAATTTAAGCCGACGCTAAAAAAATACGCTTCAAGAAAATATCTACAGCCAAAGTTTAACGCCGAAAACGCCGCCGATTTTGCGGCAGAGAAAGCCGAAAAAATTTTCGCAAAAAATCCACAGGCAAACTCTTTTTCAATAGGAATAAATGACTCCTTGAATTTTGACATTTCAATCCCCTATGACATCGAAGCAGAAGACAGGTTCATATCGGGCGTGGATTCCATTTCAAATGCGTACTATTCGTTCGCAAACGAAGTCGCAAAAAAAATAAAAAAATCAAATCCCGACAAATTCATAGGTCTTATTGCGTATCTACCGACCCTGCGCCATCCCGATTTTCCGCTTGAAAAAAACATTGCCCCTTTCCTTTGCATCGACAGCGCAAACTTCTTCGACGAAAATTTCAAAAACGAAACCATCGGCATTTTAAAGTCTTATGCCAATGACGGCTCGAAAGTCCGCGGAATTTGCTCTTACATATACGGCGCGCCATATTTCGTTCCGCGCCCCGTCGAGGAATTTGAAATAGAGTTTATAAGAATCGCAAAAAATCTGGGATTTAACTGCTACTTTGCGGAGCTAAATCCCGTTTGGGCTTACGACTCCTTTAAATACTGGGCAATTCAAAAAGTCTTAAATGGCTCGGAGAAAAGTTGCCGCGAGCTAAGGCTCGAATATTTCATAAACTATTACCAAGGAGCGGGCGGAGCCGCAATGGAATTTTTCGACGCCGCAAAATCCGCATGGGCAAACCGTACAGATTCCCCGAAGTGGCTCGGGCTTTTTATGCGCGACACGGTTGCGGAGCTTTTTCCCCCCGACATTTTGAAAAAAATGGAATCTTCCCTTCAAAACGCTGAGGCCGATGCAAAACTTCCCGAAACAAAAATGAAAGTTGCGGAGCTTCGCCTTGAATTTGAAAAGACAAAAGCATTTGTGGAAGACTACTTCGCAAAAAAAGAGCTGTTCTTTCTAAAATTCAAAAACGCCAAATCCTCCGAAATAATCGGTGCGTTGGAAAAATCAAAAAATGCTTCTTCAAAATTTGAAATTCTCGCAAAAAAGAAATCCGCCTTATTCAAAAATTCTCCAAGAAACGCAAAAGAAAGGTCGTTTTCGCCGCCTTGCGGAGAGCTTTTAATGTCCGCCCTAAAAAACGCCACGCCATTAGAAATTGAAAAAATCAAATCGCTTTCAGAAAATTTCAACGCGCTAAAAAAAGCGTCTGAAAGCAAATCGGAACTTGTGTTTGATTTCTCCCCCGAAAATTTCATCGGGGCAAACGACCTTGAAAACGCATTAGGCAATGATTTTATCATAAAATACATTCCGTCAGACAAGCCCGAACTTAAAATCGAAAAAAACGGAAATGATTTTGCGCTTAAAGTTTCAAACGCATTCCACTTTGAATTTTTCAAAAGCCTGAAACTTGCTCCCGAAGAAGTCTATGAAATAAATTTTTGCATAGATTACCTCCGCGAAATATCATCTGAAATGTTCCTTGCCGTAAGCGTGTTCGACGCAAAAAACAAATGCGTAAAATACAAGGAAGTTTCAATTCCCCCGCTACCTGAAAGAAGAAGCGACACTTTTAAAATCATTTTAGAGACGCCCATCAATGCGAACCGCACGGTATTCGGAATTTATCTGCGCCAATCGTCAAATCCCGTTTTCATAAAGAAAATCGAAGTTAGAAAATTCGCGAAGCCTTAGCCCAAAATCCGCACTTCCTCTTCAAGGAGAACCCCGAATTTTTCAAAAACCTTTTCCTTTGCGAATTTTATGAGGGCTTCCACGTCGCTTGAAGTCGCGCCGCCCAAATTTTCAATCCAGTTCGCGTGTACGCGGCTTATTTGCGCCGCCCCGATTTTGCATCCTTTAAGACCCGCCCTGTCAATCAAAAGCCCCGCGGGAACTCCGCCGCACGCCTTGAAAACACTGCCCGCGTTTTTCCTGTTTTTAGGCTCTCGCGCCGCCCGCTCCTTCGCGGTTTTTCTAATTTTTTTCAAAATTTCTTCGGGCGAAGATTTCTCTTCAAGCCTGAATTTTGCTGAAAGCAGAACATGGCTTGAATGGTGCAAAACAGAATGTCGGTGCGAAAATTCCATGAAATCCGCCCCGACTTCAAAAACTTCGCCTTTTAAATTGCACAAAATTCCACCATCAAAAACGTCTGAAATTTCGCGCTTGTTTTCTCCGCCGATTCCTGCGTTCATAAATGCCGCTCCGCCGATTGTCCCGGGTATTCCCGCAAGAAATTCAAAGCCTGAAATCCCGTTTTTCGCAAGAAAATTTACAAACTGCGCCAAGCGCACCCCAGCGGGGGCAAACGCGGTTTTTTCGGAAATTTTGACAGACGAAACACCGTCTTTCAAGCGAACCACAAGACCGTCGATGCCCGAATCTTTTATCAGCACGTTTGAGCCCGCTCCCAAAATATGCGCTTTTATTCCGTTTGAATTTGCCCAAGATAAAATTTTCGGGACTTCCGCAGATTTCGCCTCGATAAAAAGCCTCGCATTTCCGCCGATTTTCCAAGTGGTGAAATTTTTAAGCGGAACATTTTCCCTAATATCAGGCAAATCAAAATCCATTCTGAAAAAGTTAAACAAGACGCGCATATTGTAAACAAAAAACGCGCAAAATAACCCGTATGCCCAAACGTCCACACCCAAAACAAAAAAAGCCCGCAAATTGCGGGCTTTAATAAAATACAAACTTGTTAAAAAATCAGGGAACAACCTTGTTCAAGGAATATTCCACGATGCCTTCTGCGCCGTTTTCTTTCAAAGTCGGGATAATTTCGCGCACGGTTTTTTCATCTACAATAGTTTCAACGGCAACCCATGCAGGGTCTGAAAGCTGGGAAATTGTCGGTGTGCGCAATGCGGGAAGCGCGCCAATAATGCGGTTTAAGCTCGACTTTGGCAAATTCATCTTCAAACCCACCTTGCTTGCCGCTGAAAGCGCCGCCTGCAAGAGCATTGCAATAGATTCAATCTTACGGCGTTTTTCGGGATTTTCCCAAGCGGTCTTATTTGCGATTAGCTTTGTGTTTGTGTAAAGCATCGTGTCGATAATGCGCAAATTGTTCGCCTTGATGGAAGAGCCTGTTTCGGTAATGTCGGCGATTGCGTCAACCAAATCGGGAACTTTCACTTCCGTCGCGCCCCATGAAAATTCAACTTCCGCGTTTACGCCCTTTTCCTGCAAATACCTTTTTGTGAAATTTACAAGTTCCGTCGCCACACGCTTGCCGTTCAAGTCTTCAACAGACTTGATTTCGCTGTCTTCCTTGACGCACAAAACCCAGCGGGATTTAAGCGCGGTTGCCTTGCTGTAAATCAAATCGCAAACTTCCACGACATCGCTGTTGTTTTCGATAATCCAGTCGTAGCCCGTCAAGCCGCAGTCAAAGAAGCCGAGTTCGACATAGCGGCTTATTTCTTGCGCGCGCACGAAACGACCGTCAAGTTCAGGGTCATCGATAGAGGGCTTGTAGGAACGGGAACTTTTGGAAATTTTCCAGCCTGCCCTGCCAAAAAGGCTGATTGTAGATTCTTCTAGGCTGCCCTTTGGCAAACCAAGCATAATTAGAGGGTTGCTCACGATTATTCCTTTGCTGTTGCCCGAATCGGTTTCGGACTAAGAGAAATTGGTGCGGGCGGACAGAATCGAACTGACACAATCTGCTTGGAAAACAGAGGTTCTACCACTAAACTACGCCCGCGTAGAAATTATTAAAGTTTGCTATTTTCAATAATCTTTCGGCTTCGTCAAGCTCTTTTTGCAAAAAATCAGAAAAATTATCGAATAACCAAAACAGGCAATCGGAAACCAATCGCCGTATTTCGCATAAAAAGTTTCGACGCCGTCAAAATTTTTGTAAGACACCAAGTCGGCATAGCCCGCACCCCTGAAATATATAGAGTTTTCATCATTTAAAAGAGGATTGCCGCTGGCTTTTTTAAGCGTCCCCGCGTCCAAAAGCTCGCCCTCCTCGTTCATGATTTCAAAAGGCTTTGCGGCAACTCCCTTGGCGTCGTAAATTCCGCCTTCGCCATTACGGATTGCAAATGTTGGCACGAGCCTGCCGTACTGGTCGAAGACTCCGCTTAACCCGTTTACAGACGCCCTTATGAGGGGTTTTCTGAAACTTGCCGCCTGAAAAGCCGAATGCGCCGCGTGCTGCCACGCCCCGCCCTCGCGCCCGTACCAGGAATCGTTTGTGCAGACATACAGAATTTCAGCCCCTGCCTTGACAGCGCCGCGGGCTATTTGCGGAAAAATGTCTTCATAGCAGATTATCGGGGAGATTTTGCGGATTTTTCCTTTTATGTCGCAATTAAAAACAACGCTTTTTTGCCCCGCCGTCATTCCGCCCACGGGGACAACCGCCTCTTTCAGGAAAAAGCACCATGACGGCAGATACTCCCCGAAAGGGACAAGCTTTTGTTTTGCGTAAAAATTCTCGTCCAAGCCGTTTTTTTCGGAAACATAAAAAGCCGCGTTGTAAGACGACACTTTACCGCCTTCGTTAAAATATGCGCCGTTTCCCATTATTATCGGTGCGTTTACCTCTTTCGAGACGCTTTCACACCACTCTTTTATCCCCTTTGTGCCGATGACAGGCCACATCGGGGGCGTCGCAGACTCGCTCCATGCAACAATATCCACATTCGCGCCTTTAAGCGAAAGAGTCAGCTTTTTAAGAACGTCCAAATTGCCCTGCGCAAGCGACAAGTCCCAGTTCAAAATTCCGGCAAAATCCGTTTGAACCATTCCTACCCTGAAAACTTTTTCGGCGTTTTGCGATTTAGGCATATCCCCAATGTACATATACAAACTCGCCATCACAAATCCGCAGCCGACGTAAAATTCGGGGGTGAATTTGCCGAAGCGGTCAACTCTTTCCCCCGCAAGCTTCGACTTGTGCCAAGCCCAAATTCTGCATCCGTACATTCCAAGCGAAAGCCCGAAGAATATCAAAACAAACGAAACCAAATAAGCCCCGCCGATTGACGCCGGCTGAATTATTGCGGGCCTTTGCCACTGGCTGTGCGCAAGCAACAGCCACGGAAATCCCGTAAACACAAACGACCTAATCCATTCAAGCGCAACCCAAAACCCTGCCAGAAACAAGATTTTTGAAATTCTTTTTAAGAAGCTTTCATAGGGAAGAGGCGTAAACTTTTTAAGAGCCAAAAGCCATACCCAAAAGAAGAGAGCCACTATCGCCGACAGCCCAACCATGAAAAAATATCCCGAAGGCGGATAAACAAACCTAAGCCACGCCAAAAGCAAAATCCACGAAGCCCAAGCTCCCGCAAATGAGGCAACTTTCCACAATCTGTTTGACGACTTCCACGAATGCGCCGCCCAGAGCAAAAAAGCGGAAAAGACATACGCCCCTTCCGCCGCGCAAAACGGCTCAAAGGACATTGCGTAAAGCGCAAATCCGAAAAGCAGGAGAAGAATTGGAAAAAATTTTCCCGACATATTCAAAAAAGAGGCGCGTTTTTTCCGCGCCCCAATGCAAAAATTAAAATTCCTTTATGCGCCAACCCTCGTTGCGAATCAAGTTTTCAGCCTTCTTGAATTTCAGCGTTTGGGTTTCCGACCCCTTGCAAATCGTAACCATTTCGTTTCTGCCTATGCGCGGCATTTCGTCAGGCTCGATTTTGACGTCGGGGAGCGTTATGTCGTCCTTCTTTTTCGCGGGTTCTTCGTCTTCCTTTGCATGGACTGCGAGAACTTCGCCGCTTGCCCTTGCGATAATTTCCTGCAAGGCTTCAAGGCTCGACGCGCTTCGGAAAATGCCGAGACACAAATCGTTTCGGATTTTTGAAAGCAGGCGTTCAAAATATTTGTAGGCTTCGCTCTTATATTCGTTCAAGGGATCTTTCTGCCCGTAGGAGCGCAAACCGACGCTTTTTCGCAAGTCTTCCATTTCCGTTAAGTGGTCCTGCCAGTTTTTGTCGAAAGAGCGCATTAGAACATAGCGTTCTATCAGCTTTAATGTTTCGGGATTTTCAACTTCCTCGCGAATTTTATACAGGGCTTTCACCTTGTTTAATATCGCATCGAGCATCTGTTTGTCGTCCAGCCCCTTCAATTCATCGGCAGAAAGCATAATGGGAAACCTGCTCGTAACCCAGCTGCAAAGAGACTCCACTTCCGCTGTGTTGTCGCTGTCTTTTCCCGAATAGAAAGATGCAATGCGCTCTTCGATTTCCTCTTCTATAAGCTCAAAGACGATTTTGCGCGGCTCTTCAGAAGTTATGGTGTCGTTTCTAAGCCCGTAAATGACTTCGCGCTGTTTGTTCAAAACATCGTCATACTGCAAAAGTCGTTTGCGGATTGAATAATTTTGACCTTCGACGGTCTTTTGCGCGCGCTCGATTGAGCGGTTTATTATCGGGTGTTCCAATGGCTCGCCCTCTTTGAATGTTTTGTCGAGGATTTTTGCCATGGGAGAACCGGCAAAAAGGCGCATCAAGTCGTCTTCAAGAGAAATCAAGAACTTGGACGCGCCGTTGTCGCCCTGGCGCGCGCATCTGCCGCGCAACTGACGGTCGATTCGGCGCGACTCGTGGCGTTCCGTACCCAAGACATACAGCCCTCCAAGCTCGTTTACGCCCTCGCCAAGCTTGATGTCGGTACCTCTGCCCGCCATGTTGGTTGCGATTGTGACCGCGCCCCTCTGCCCTGCCTGCGCGACAATTTCGGCTTCCTGCGCGTGGTTTTTGGCATTCAAAACATTGTGGGGGATTTTTGTGCGGCGCAACATTCTGCTTAAAAGCTCGCTCGCTTCAACAGACGCCGTGCCGACAAGAACGGGCTGACCGCGCTTGTACGCCGCTTCGATTTCGGCGATTGCGGCATTGTATTTTTCGCGGCGCGTCTTAAAGAACACGTCGTTAAAATCCTTGCGGCGGCACGGCTTGTTTGTAGGGATTGCCATGACGTTAAGCGCGTAAATATCGTGAAATTCCTGCGCCTCGGTTTCGGCAGTGCCCGTCATGCCCGCAAGCTTCGAGTAAAGGCGGAAATAGTTTTGGATTGTGATTGTGGCGTATGTCTTAGTCTCCTTTTCGATTTCCACGCCTTCCTTTGCTTCCACCGCCTGGTGCAAACCTTCACTCCAACGCCTGCCGTACATTATGCGCCCCGTGTTCTGGTCCACAATATGGACTTTGCCGTCTTGGACAACGTACTCAACGTCCTTTTCATAAATAGAATACGCGCGGACAAGCTGGCTTATGCAGTGGATTTCCTCCGAAACCCTTATCAAATCATTTTCAGCAGCGAGCTTCAATTCCTGCTTCTTTTCGGGAGACAAGTCCTTGCGCGAATCAATGTCCACAAAAATCGTGGCAAGATCGGGCATTACGAAAGCGTCGGGATTGTCGGGGGAAATCAAGTTTCTGCCGGTTTCGGTAAGGTCGGACTGGTGCTGTTTTTCGTCGATTACATAGTAAAGCTCTTCCTTAAACTTGAAGCGGTCTTCCTTGCGGAAATCGGACGCCATTTCCATGTCGAACTTGTCGAGCTTTTTGCGAGCCACGCCGTGCTCCATCAGCTGGCGGAGAGTGCGGTTTTTCGGCATTCCCATCTTTACCTGCCAAAGCTTCAAAACGCTTTCTTCGCTCAAATCCCCCGTTTTGTCGAATTCTTCCTTGGCGTCGGAGGCAAGCTTGTTGCAAAGCTTTGTCTGGTGGCGGACAACCTCTTCAACCAAAGGCTTTAAACGGATAAACGGGGCCTCGCGATTTTCCTGTACGGGCCCTGAAATAATGAGCGGCGTACGCGCCTCGTCAATCAAAACGGAGTCAACTTCGTCAACGATGCAATAGAAGTGCCCGTTTTGAACCTGGCTTTCGGCGTCGCTTGCCATGCCGTTGTCGCGCAAATAGTCGAAACCGAACTCGCTCGCAGTTCCGTAAGTAATGTTCGCCTTGTAAGCGCGCTTTTTGCTTTCGGTATCCTGCATGTTGTAAATCCAGTCAACGGTAAGCCCCAAAAAGCGGTAAAGATAGCCCATCCATTCGGAGTCGCGACGCGCGAGGTATTCGTTGACGGTTACAAGATGGCAGTTTTTGCCTGTAAGCGCGTTCAAATAAAGCGGAAGCGTCGCAACGAGCGTCTTGCCTTCGCCCGTAGCCATTTCCGCAATCATGTTTTGGTGCAGGGCGATGCCGCCGATTAGCTGGACATCGTAATGAACCATGTCCCAAGTAAGTTCATGCCCGCAAACGGTTATTTTCTTGCCGCAAAGCCTGCGCGCGGCGTTTTTGACGGCGGCAAAAGCCTCCGGCAAAAGCATGTCGGTCGTTTCCCCCGCCGCTATGCGCGCCATAAATTCCGACGTTTTCGCCTTCAACTCATCGTCCGTCAAAGACCGGTAGCCCTCTTCTATCTTGTTTATTTTGGCCACGACGGGACGGGCTTTTCTGTAAAAGCGTTTATAATGGTTGCCTGCAAAAAGTTTGAAAATTTTAGATAACATACAAATAAAAATATATTCCTTAATATTTTGCGAAAATGCGTGCGCGGGGCAACACTTTTATTTTAAGATTTTTGCAAAAAACGCCAAAAAGCGTCAAACAAGCTCCAAAAACTCCGCTTTTACGCGCCCCGAACCGATGGGAGTGCCTATTTTCACCCTGCACATTTGGTTTTTCAACCCCGACTTGCCGATTTTAACTGCCGTTTGGACATAGTTTGAGGCATATCCCAAATAAACTCCGCTTGGCAGTTGGTTTTCCAAAAGCACAAATTCTTCGCGCCCCTCCTGGCTTTCAAAAAACTTGCGCTTCAAAGTTTCGCCCAAGACTCTAAGGGCGTCAGAACGCCTCTTACGGATTGGCATGGGAACTTGGGGCTTTAACGCCGCCAAAGTTCCGGGTCTTGGAGAATAGGTGAAGACATGCAAGAAATTAAGCTTTGATTTCTTGATGTTTTCAAAAGTTTCCTCAAAATCCTCTTCGCTCTCCTCAGGAAAGCCGCAAATCACGTCAGTTCCGATTCCTATGTTTTCATCTGCGCTTTTGATAAAGTCAACCATGCCGAAAAAATCTCCGACGCCATACTTGCGCCCCATATTTTTAAGCGTCTTGGAACACGCGCTTTGAAGCGATATGTGGAAATGGCGGGCGAGTTTGTGCGAAGAGTCTTTCATCATGGCGCACAATATCTCGACTTCCTTAACGGGAGGCTCAATGCTGCCAAACGCAATTCTCTTTATGCCTTGAATGGAATTTATGCGGTTTGCAAGGGACGCCAAAGAACCCGAAAATTTGGATAGGTTTATGCCTGTTAAAATAATTTCCGCAACGCCCCTCGATACAAGATTTTCCGCGTCTTTTACAATATCTTCAACGCTCCGCGAGCGCGGAAGCCCCCTTGCCCTCGGTATTATGCAATACGCGCAGGCATTGTCGCAACCGTCCTGAATTTTTAAGTTCGCGCGGTCTGAAACGGGAGTGTCGCCCAAAAAGCCCAAGTCTTTTTGACTGTAATTCAACTTTTCCAAAAAACGGGCTTCTGCATTTTGGGAATTAAAATATTCGGACTGCTCCGCCCTACCCGACAAAGCAAATTCATACGCAAGGCGCGGAACATCGCTTTTTCTCGCGTTTGAAACTATCAGCCCAACGCCAACCTCGCGCAGAGATTCCGCATTTGTCTGTGCGTAGCAACCCGTTGCGCAAATTTTTGCATTTGGATTTTTGCGCCTGAAATCCTTTATAGCCCTGCGAGTTTTAGCCTCAGCCGATTCGGTTAGCGCGCAGGAATTGACAACCATCAAATCAGCATCTTCGGGCGCGCTTGAAATTTCCACGCCCAAGCTTGCAAGAGAATCTGCAATCATCATTGATTCAGACTGGTTTACCCTGCACCCAAGCGTATAAATATAAGCCTTCATAAAAAATATTTTAAGTATGATGCCAAAAGAAAACAGTTTTGCAACAATCAAAACCAAAACAAAAAATCGCGGCACAATCTCCGCGATTTCGTTAAAAAATCAGCCTTAAACTCATACGCCCGTAAAGGCAATGACCTCCAAAATCGCGTTTTCGATTTCGGAAATTGCAAACGAAACAGCTCTTGCAATAGGGTCTTTTTTCGTGATTTCCTCAAACCGTTCCGAATACTTCGCAAGCTCGTCATCGCTAAAAATCGTAAAACTTATTTTGCAAGCGTCCATAAGCGAAATCAATGCGATTTCGCGAGTGTCAGGCTCAATGCTTTCATTTATAATTACATCGCGAATGTGGAGGCGCAATCCGTCCAAAAGTTTGTGGTCTTTGACGTGGAAAGAGCTTTCGCGCACAAGCCACAAAAAATGAGATTCCTTCTTTTCCAAAACATCTTTTTCGACAAGGCTTTGAAATGTTTTAGAAACCCACGCCTCGCCTTTTCTCGCGATGCGGGCAAGCGCGTTTTCGATAGTCAGGTGCGGAGAGCTTGGTATCAGCGAAAGAGCTTCGTCCAAAATTTTGTCGCCCGTGGAGTCCCTGTTTAAGACTTTCAAAAACACATCGTCAACGGTTGCGATTTTTCCGCGCATGGAAAGCTCAATCATCATTGCGCCCGACAAGGCAAAATCAAGCGAACGCTCTGGCAGAAGCATAAGAGCCCCTGCGCGTTCGTCGATGGCAAGCAAAACTATTTCTTCCGATAATGTAAGCATTGTTAATTTTTTATTATTTTGGGAAAAGAATAAGATTTTTTTGTATTTTTGGCAAGATTTTTTTAATGCCTCTACCCGTATCCCAAAAATTATCTAAGCTCCTTGATTTTGACATCTTTTATGAATATCCGACTCACGCCGCCCGCATGAACTTGAAAGGCGATAAATCCGCCGTTTGAAGCGTCAAACCAAGAATTGTTCCAGTCCAAATTCGCGCAGGGAACACCGTTTACCCATGTTTTTATCGAGTCTCCCCTGCACATAATCGTCATTCTGTTCCAATCCCTGAATTCGGAAACCGCGGCTCGGGCGGCGTCATGCTCTTTACGAGAAAGCGAATATTTCCACGCGCCACACCTCTCCCCGTAAACTCCGCCCGTCCACGCGCGCTCGGGATTGGTTTCTATCTCGATTTGAGGGCCTTTCACCGCGTCCCCCTTCAATTCTCTTTCCTTTGCCGAAACCTTTTCGTCGAGAGCCGCCCTTACCATCACGCCCGAATTGCCAAGAGGCTCTCCCCATTTGTACTTAAATGTAAGAATGAAATTTTTGTAATTTTTCTCGGTCGCGAGAAAGGAGTTGAACACGTTTTTATCGTTGTTGCCAACGCCCTTTATCGCTCCGTCTTCAACGCTCCATTCGGCGGTTCCGCTCACCTTGCGCCAGCCTTTCAGCGTCTTGCCGTCAAAAATTTTCTTAAACCCGCCCGCCGACAAATTCGGCTCTTTGTCGCTGTTAAGCTTCATGTTTTCATCAGCCACCGCGCCCTTGCGAAACTTTTTTTGAAACACGCTCTTTACGGGAAGCTCTTTTATCAAAATGTTTCTAAAACGGATTTCGCTTGCGCCGCCGGCATGGACCTGCAAGGCGATAAATCCGCCGTCGAGAATATTGAAAGCACCCTGCGGCCAGTCCAAATTAGCGCAGGGAACACCGTTTACCCATGTCAGGATTCTCTCATTGTCGCATTTTATCACAAGCCTGTTCCAGTCTCTAAACTCAGAGACGGCGGCGCGGGCGGCGTCATGCTCCTTGCGCGAAAGCGAATACTTCCACGCGCCGCACCTCTCCCCGTAAACTCCGCCCGTCCATGCTCGTTCGGGATTGGTTTCTATCTCGATTTGAGGGCCCGCAACCAAGCCCTTGCCGTCCATCCCCGCGCAAATCATGACACCCGAATTGCCGAGATGTTCACCCCACTTGAATTCGAGAGACAAAATGAAATTCGTGTATGTCTTGTCTGTCGCTAAAAAAGAATTGGGGACATCTTTATCGTTATTGCCAATTCCGATAATCTCCCCGTCCTTTGCAAAAAATTTGGCAGTTCCCGTCGCCTGATGCCAGCCGTTCAAATTCTTGCCGTTAAAAAGTGGTTTGAAAGAATCGTCAATCTTCGGCTCCTTGTCGCGGTTTAACTTCATCTTATTGTCATCAACGGCAGAACGCTCGAACTGAGATTGATATACCTGCTTTTGCGCATGCAAAAAACCCGCCGCAAGCAAAAGCGATGACAAAGAAAATAGTGCAATTTTAATATTCATAAAAATTTATCAGGATTAAACGCAAAAGAAACTAACCGCCTCAATCGAATGAGTCAATAGAAATAATTTAGATTTCAAAAAATAAGAATGCCTTAAATCTAAAAATTTTACTTGATAATACGAATAAAATTCCGAAGATTACAAAATAATAAACAAAATTTTAAGTTGAACAACAAGGGGATGTCTTTGGAATTCGACTGAAAATCGTAGTTTATGCTTGCACGCCAGAGACGACACTTGGCTCTGTAAAAATGTGTCAAAAACACTATAAATGGCGAAGAATACGCTATTGCCGCCTAATTGACGCGGCACGTCGGCTCCCTGACACCCGATACGGGAAACCCGGCGTCGACATCGGGTAAAGAGGCTTGGGCTGTTCGGGCAGGGTTTCAAGCCGCTAATTTCTGTTCGATAGTTTTTTCGCGGCAGTTTTGGCCTAACGGAAAGACGAATTTAAATCAAAACTACGCGTTGTAGACGGTATATCCGAAAGTTTTTAGGACGAGGGTTCGACTCCCTCCATCTCCACCATTTAAAAAAGCCTGCAAACAAGAGCGTTTGCGGGCTTTTTTGTTGATAAATTTCATATGCCGAAAATGCGCTTTCGCGGATTTCCGCAAACATCAAGGCATTCTTAATAGTTTACCGATATTGTCTTGCCGTTTTTTGTTTTTACGGAAAGCTTGCCGCCCGAAGAATCTATCACCAAATCTTTATAATCTTCGCCGTAGAAAATAGTCGGCTCCGATATTAAATTTTGGCGCACCAAAGTCTGGCAACTCACGCGGCGGACTCCGTTTTCAAGAATGAAAGTCCTGCCTGCCTTTGAAATCGCGCCAAGCTGGGCTTCTATCATTTTCGCGCGGGAAGAAGAGCGAATGTAAAGCGCGGACGGCACAAGTATTGCCGTCACGAACACAAGTATTGCCAACACCAAAACAGTTTCGGTCCACGAGAAAAAATTATAGGCTTTTTTTGTACTCTTCATTATGAATAATGATGTATCGGCTCTCGGTTTTTTCAAGTTTTTTATGAAACCGATTGTCATTTATGCCCCCGATATTTTGGAGCAAGCCAAAATTTTAATAATAAAATTGACGGAAAAAAGGCAGGAGTTAAATTGAAAGACAAATTATGGATTTTTTTGAAAACACAAACCGTATGATTATCGACATCGAAAAAGCGATTTCAAATTTGCCAAACCGCCCGTCTTGGGACGAATACTTTATGTCAACGGCAATTTTAATAGCCTCGCGCTCGTCCTGCGAAAGGCTTAATGTCGGCTGCGTTTTGGTTAGCGGCGGAGAGCATAAAAACAGGATTATCGCCGCGGGGTACAACGGTTTTCTGGCGGGAGCCGCTCACAAGTCTTGCGTGCGCGACGGGCATGAGCAGGCAACCGTGCATGCCGAACAAAATGCCATTTCAGACGCGGCAAGGCGCGGTGTCAGCGTAAACGGCTCGACCGCATACATCACGCATTTCCCGTGCATAAACTGCGCCAAAATTCTGGCGGCGGCAGGCGTAAAATCCGTAAAATATCTGCACGACTACCACAACGACCCTCTCGTTTTCGACATTTTCAAGGAATCGGGCATCGAAATCATTAAGCTTTGACCTATGAAGAAAAACTACGAAGACAGAAGCTGGAGTTTTTTAATCGCCTCTCCTTCATTTGAGGATCCCGTTTTTGAGGAAAGCGTAATCTTGCTTCTTGAAGACACAAAAGAAGGCTCCATCGGGGTAATCATAAATTTGCCGCTTGAAAAGACGCTTGGAGAGATAGACGATGAGTTTTTGAAATATCCCATACTCTCGCAGGTGGAAGTTTTCGACGGCGGCCCCGTCGCAAAGAACAGGGTTTCAATCGCGGTTTGGACCGACGGACAGGATGGAATAAACGACTTTTCGTTCGGGCTTACCGCGGAAAAAGCGGAAAAGATGCTTTCAAAAAATCCGTCGGCAAAAGCCGCGGCATTCGTCGGATACTCGGGATGGGAAGAAAACCAGCTAAATACTGAAATAGCCGAAGGCACATGGCTTGTCATTCCCGCAGACTTGGAGTCAATATCGCAGTTCGACCCGTTTGAACTCTGGGAAGAGCTTTTAATAAGCCAAAATCCGATTTATCAAAAATTTCCCGAGCCTCCCGAAAACTCCGAAAACGAAAATTAGGCGTCGGCTTTTTGGGCGTACTTTAAATTTTCGTCTATCAAAAACATCAGGCGGTTTTGCAAGTTTACGGGCGCAACGCTCGAATCTATGTCCAAGAACAGAATGTTCATGTGCGGAAACATTTTCTTTACCTTGCGCTCGATGCCCTTTGCAACGATATGGTTTGCGATGCACCCGAATGGCTGTACGCACACTACGTCGTTTATTCCGCGCTTTGCAAATTCGGCAATTTCAGCGGCAATAAGCCAGCCTTCCCCGAACTGGTTTGAAAGGCGCAAAATTTTCTCCGCGTCAGATGCCATCTCAAAAATCGTCGGGCTTCTATGGAAATATTTGAATTGGGACATTATTTTTTCCGCGCGGGCAAGAAACGAATTCATGTAAGAAAACGCCGCGGGCGACAATATCCTGCTAAAAAATCCCCGCTCTGATATTCCGAAACTTTCGTTTGCCTTTTCGTTTACAAACGTCTGCATCACAAAATTTTTAAGCGGAGGGCGCACAACCTCAACGCCCCTCTCGGAAATCCAATCCGCCAAATTGCAATGCGAGAAAGAATTGTACTTTAAGTAAATTTCCCCTATGAAGCCTATTTTGCGGGTGTTTTCGAACTTTACGACTATTCTGTTGAAAGCGTCCACGGCTTCTTTAAGAAGGCGGAAAATCCCCTTGGCGTCGCATTTCTCAAAAAGAGACACTGCCCTGTTTATAACGGAATCCGCAATATGCTTCGCGCTTCCCGAAACCGCCTCGCGCACGCGCATGGCATGGTACATTTCAGATACGGCGTCAGTAAAAGCGATGCACAAAAGCGAAAGCTTGACGCTTTTTATTATTCCCGTCTTAAAGGCGGGCTGGGAATTTTTAAAGGTCTTGCCAAAATTTACGGAAACGATTTTGACATCAGGAAACCCCGCAAGCCTCATCGCGTTTTTTATGAGCGCAAGATAGTTTGTCGCCCTGCACTGCCCGCCTGTCTGCGTGATTGCGACGACGTAATCGGAAGCTTTGCGCCCCTCTTTTTTTAGAAATTTTATGATGTCGCCGACAATGACGGTGGCAGGATAGCAAACTTCGTTATGCCCGTATTTCAGCCCCTCGCCGACAGATTCCGAGTCGGGAGGCGGCAGACATACCGCCTTGTAGCCCATCGCTTTTGCCATCGCGGGAATGATGGGGGAAATTATATCGTTTACGAAAGGAACGACAATCGTTTTTTCCCTGTCTATTTTTTCGTACGAAAGGTTGTAGGGTTTGTAAGGTTTTAAAGCTCCATCGGAAGAACCCCCGAAAAGTTTTAGCGACTCTATCAGAGAACGCAGGCGCAATCTTATCGACCCCGTGCTTGAAATTTCGTCAACCCTTATCACCGTCAGATTTTTGCCCGCCGCATGCAAAACTTCTGACGCCTCGTCCATCAAAAATGAGTCGGGTCCGCACCCGAAAGAATTGAGCTGGACGAGCGCGACATTCTTCGGAAGCTTTGCCACGGCGATAGCCGCCCTCATGACGCGGTTCGGGTACGTCCACTGCGGAATGTAGTTTACACTGTCCAAATCAGCTTCGCTTTCAAAAAGAAAAGCGTCGTCCGAAACAACGTCCGCACCCAAATCTGCGGCGATTTGAGATGCCTTCTGGTTTATCAGTGGGTCGCAATGGTAAGGTCTGCCCGTAAAAACGAGAACAGGCTTTCGCGATTTTACGCCCTTTTCCAAAATCTTCATTTGCGCCAAACTTGAATTGCGCCTGAAATCTTCCCTCTTTTTAAGGGCGTTTTCAAGCGACGCCAAAAAACGCCTCCTGCCGACCCCCAAACCCTTAAAATAGCTCCAACACGACTTTTCCAAGCTTTTCCGCGATTCAAAAGAGATGACGGGATAGTCAAACTCAACGCCGAAACGCGATTGAAGCTCCATTGAATTTTTAACGACATTCGGATAGCCCGTTACGACGGGGCAGTTGAAAGAATTAGAAGAGCCTTTGCCCTCGCCCGCCTCTTTTGCGACCATCGGGAAAAATATCCGTTTGCAACCCCTCTCAACCAAATCCAAAATATGCCCGTGCGCAAGCTTCGCGGGGAAGCACAAATTGTCCGACATCAGAAACGAAACGCCTTTTGCCGCAAGGGACGATGTAGATTCTCCCGACAAAACCAAGTCAAAGCCGCACCCCCTGAAAAGCTCCGCCCAAAACGGATAGTTCTCGTAAATGTTCAAGGCGCGGGGAATTCCTATTTTTTCAAGGGTTTCGGAATTTCCGCTGTTTTCAAAAAGCATTTTATAGCGCAGCAAAACGCCGTCCTCTCCGCGCGTTTTTGCATTCGCCGCGGAATGGAAAAAACGTTCGCACTTGTTGCCTGCATAACTTACGTTCCCGTTTTCAAAAGAGAATCGGATTACGTTGCAACGGTTTGCGCATCCCCTGCATTCCAAATTTTTCCTGCTTATTTTTGAAAAATCAACATTCGGGCAAATGGAGCTTTCGCCGCCTTTTTTGAAGAGGGAGCGCGCATACAAGGCGGCTCCCATCGCTCCCATAAGCTCGGGGCGGTCGCAAGTCGATATTTTTTTGCCTGAAAGAACTTCAAGGGCACGCAAAACCGCAAGATTTTTAAAAGTTCCGCCCTGCACGACAATATTATCGCCAAGCCTTTCCATGTTTGAAATTTTCAGCACCTTGAAAAGGCAGTTTTTAACGACAGAAATTGCAAGCCCCGCCGCGATGTCGCCCGCACCCGACTGCTCTTTCAACGCCTCCTTCACCTTGGAATTCATGAATACCGTGCAACGCGTCCCCAAGTCGCAAGGATTTTGCGAAAGACACGCAAGGCGGGCAAATTCGTCCAAATCCAAATTCATCATCGACGCGAAACTCTGCAAAAATGAGCCGCACCCCGACGAGCAGGATTCGTTAAGCTCCACGTTTTTTACCGCCTTGTTTTCAACAAATATCGATTTCATGTCCTGCCCGCCGATGTCCAAAACGAAAGATACGCTTTCGTCTATCCACATTGCCGCCTGCAAGTGCGCCATTGTCTCAACAATTCCGCAGTCCAAATTGAACGCCGCGCGGATTAAATCTTCCCCGTAGCCCGTCGAGGCGGAAGAAAGGATTTCAACCGACGCGCCCTTTGATTTTGCGAGCGCGAAAAATTCGCCCATAAACTTTCCCGCAATTTCGAGAGGCATTCCCGAATTTGAACCGTACCTGCAAAAAACCAAATTCAAATCCTCGTCCACAACCGCAAGCTTCGTCGTGGTGGAGCCTGAATCAATGCCGACAAATACTTGCAAATGTTCCCCGTTTTTTATTTCCCTCGAAGGGATTTTCTTTACCCTCAAAGAGCGTTTCCAATTTTCAAACTCCCGAGGGTTTTTAAAAAGAGGCTCCAAGCTTTTTTTCGCGCTTTTAAAATTCGATTTTTCGACACGCTCCAAAATTTCCGCCGCAGAAAGAGAGCCTTCCCGCTCCGCCGCGCATGCGGCCCCCATTGCCGCAAACGTTTCGGAGTTTTCTGGAAGCAGCATTTCGCCTTCCGAAACTTCCAAGACATCTGAAAACGCCTTCCTCAAAGCCCTCAAAAAAGTGAGAGGCCCCCCTACACACAACACGGGAGCAACCAAGTCGGTAGCCCTTGCCAAAGACCCCGCGCACTGCAAGGCAACAGCGTGAAACACGCTTGCTGAAATGTCTTCAAGCGAAATCCTGCGGCTTGCCAAATTTTGTATGTCAGTCTTTGCAAAAACTCCGCATCGGGAGGCTATCGGATAAACACGCTTGGCTTTCAACGCAAGTTCGCCCATTTTGCCCGCGTCTATTCCAAGCAAGGACGCCATCTGGTCCAAAAACGCTCCTGTGCCACCCGCGCAAACGCCGTTCATCCTTATGTCGGGGGAACGCCCCGAAGAGAAGAAAATCATTTTGGCGTCCTCTCCTCCGATATCGATTAAAGTGGCATTTTCAAAACCCAAAGTTTTTACCGCCAAACTTTCCGCAACCAATTCCTGAATGAACTTAAAGCCGCAACGCTCCGCGACTCCCATGCCCGCAGAGCCCGTAAGGCACACGCCAAACGAAGCGTCGGGGAAAACGCCCGCAAGCTTTTCAAGCTCCCCCGACAAGCAGCGCGCCACATCGGCATTGTGGCGCGAATAAGAGGAATAAAGGGTTTTTCGTCCCTCGGAAACCAAAAGTTTTACAGTTGTAGATCCCGCATCTATTCCCAAATTATAACGCATATTTTTTATTCAAATATGATCTTGTTCGAATTTGCACACATTTTTAAATTTTATCGGCAAATTCGAAGATTAAAAAAATAAAAAATACTTGTTTTTCGGAATTAATTTTTTTTCGCGGAATTTTCAAATTCGAGCCAATCGCCCATGATGCGCAAAGCTTCGCGCATGGAGACGTCAAACTCGGGAACGTCGTCTTTCTTGGACTTGCCCTTTGAATTATGCTTTTCAGAAGGCGGATTAGCTGATTTTTCACCCGATGAAGAGGATTCGGCTTTTCCGCCCGCCGCAGACTCTGTATTTTCGCCTTGCGGATTTTTTTCTTCAACGCCATTTTCTGAGGAATTGTCTTGCGAGGCGGAGCTTTCCTCCTGCATTTTTTTCTTGGCAATGGCACTGTCCAAAAGGATTTCCTCTTTTTTGAAGTTGGACTTCGCAAGCTCTTTCTGACGCTCATTCATCTTGTCCGCAAACGCTTCGTCGTCTTTTAACTGCTTTTCGCGCGCGTCCAAATTCAAACTCCAATCCTTCTTCTCCACGCGCGATTTAAACCAGCCAATCCTTTCGTTCAAGAATTTGAATTCGTCCAGACTTTCGCGCCTTTTTTCCGACTTTTCGGAAAGAGTGGAAAGCAGCTTTGCGCCACCCTCGCCCATGCCGTACCCGTATCCCGCGCGTATTGAAGCAGGATCGATTTCGTCCCAATCCAAGGCATTTTCACGCTTGTCTTCTCCCAAGTCGAGATGCTCCAAAGTTGATGGCAATGCGATGTCGGAATGAATGCCTTTTAACTGTATTGATTCTCCGTTCGGCTGATACCATTTTTGAATGGTGATTTTTGCCGCGCTCTTGTGCGATTTGTCGAAATTCGCCAAATGGTAAACCATCTGCACGGAACCTTTGCCGAAAGTTGACTTGTCGCCGACGATTATCGCCCTTTCGTGGTTTTTCAAAGCTCCGGCGACAATTTCGGCGGCGGAAGCCGAAAGGCGGCTGACAAGCACAATCATTGGTCCGTCCCAAACGACCTTAGGGTCGTCGTCTCTCATCTGCACAACCCTGCCCGAGCGGTCGCCGACCTGCAAAACAGGCCCCGTTCGGATAAAAAGCCCCGCAAGATCGACGGCTTCGTTCAAAAAACCGCCGCCGTTTTTGCGCAAGTCCAAAATGATGCCCTTAACGTTGCGCTCTTTAAGCTTTAAAATCAGCTCCTCTACATCGTGCGTCGTCGAAAAGCCCTTCACTCCGTCTGCGCCATCGGATTCCCCGTAAAACGCAGGAAGGTCTATCACGCCTATCGGAACTGTTTTATCGCCTACGGGAAGTTCGTAAACGCAGGCGCGGGCAAGCTTTTCGGTAAGCTGTATTTTTTCGCGCTGCAAAACCACGATTTTCCTGACACCCGGGTTTCCCTTCGGCTCTATCTGCAAATAGACTTTCGAGCCTTCTTTGCCCCTTATGAGGCGAACTGTGTTGCGAAGCTTCTTGCCGACGACATCCTCGATTTCATCGGCGGACTGCCCTACACCCACAATCTTGTCGCCGGGCTCTATTTTTTTGCTCTTTTCGGCGGGCCCCCCGGGCATAAGCTCGACAACGCTGCAATAGCCGTCCTTTTCCGAAAGCACCGCGCCTATGCCGACAAGGGCGTTGCGGACTGAAATATCGAACTCTTCAAGGGCATACTCCGAAAGGAAAGACGTATGCGGGTCATAAATGTTTGAAATGGCGTTTAAGAAAAATTCCTGAATTTCCGTCGCATCGTCCTTTGTCATGTTGGAGATGAGATTTTCATAGCGCTTCAAGACTTCCTCCTTCGCTTTTTTGAGCTTTTCTTCAAAAGTCTTTGGAGCGTCGTTTTTCAATTCATCGCCCGCGTCTTCAACCTTGCGAACCGCATCTTCGTCGATTTCAGATACAATCTGCTCGTCTGAATTATCGTAGCCGATGATTTGGCTTAGAACGTCGAATTTTATGCGCTTTTGCCAAAGCTCGTCGGCTTCCGCCATATTCTTGGGCCATTCAGCCTTGCTTCGGTCGGGTCTGAAAGTTTCGTCATTAGAAAAGTCGAAAGGCTCTTCCATGCGCTTTTTTATCCATTCCAACCTCGCCTTCGCGCGCGGCACAAACGTTTCGTGGTAAATTTTATTGGCAGGCAAAATCACGCCCTGGCGCAACAGCTGCGGCAAGATGGGCGCAAGCCTTTCCGTGTAGAAATCGACGTCGCTTTCAAGAAAAAACATCTTCATGAAATCGAGGGAAGACATGTATTCCCTCACAAGCTTTTTCATGTCGAGCTTGTCGAGGCTTTTCTTAAGGTAATGACCGTTTTCCAAACAAAATATGAAGTTGCGCGATTCCCCCCTCATCTTCGGGGACGCAACAAGCAAAGACGGATCCGCCTCGACCAAAACGGGGCTTTCCTCTTTTTGACCTGCGGCGTCCGAAGCAAACGACACCCCGCCATAAGCCAATAGCAGAAGTGCCGCAAAAATTCTTAAAAATCTCATGTAAAAATAGTTCCCTTTCATCATTTCAAATATTAAAATTAACACCAAAAAAGCGGAATGTCTAACAGTTTTTTAATTTTTACATGCGTTTGTTAGCCTCGCTTAAAATTTCCTTTTCCTCATCGGTAAGGCTGTAAAACCCGTAGCGGTTGACCTTATCCAAAATTCTGTCAACTTCCGCGCGCAGATTTTCCTCAGAAGAAATATCCACCTTGAATTTATAGTCAGACGCCATGCCCATGGAACGCTTTTTGGGAAACTTAAAATTAGAAATCTTGAAAAATTCCGACCTGTTTTCCGACATCAAAACAGCGCAAAGACAACCCGCGGCAATGCCGCCCAAATGGGCTGAAAAACCTATGCCGCCCCTTGAAAAAGGCGCAAGCTCGAAAAATATAAAGCCAAAAAACTCAAATGCCGACATAAATTTAAGCATTGTCCAAGCCCTTATTCTGACAGGGAAGACGAAAATTATAAAAGTCATAACCTCGTTTTTTGACATCATAAGAAACGCCGAAAGCAATCCTATTGCGCCTCCCGACGCGCCTATTAAAAGGCTCTCATGCCCTATCAAATCAGACAGCAAAAATATAACAGCTCCTCCCAAAACAGACGCAGCGTATATAAATAACGTCCGCGCCGCCCCAACTTTAAGCTCAAGGGCAGACCCCGCAAAGTAAAGCACGAGGCAGTTTACGCCAATGTGCAGAAACCCCTCATGCAAAAGCGAATATGTAAAAAGCGTCCAAACCTTGCCGTCCGACAAATTGGCAAGAGAGAGGGCGAAATACCTCGCCAAAACATCGCTTCCCGTAAAATTGCGGATTATCAAATCGAGCAAAAAGAACGCTATGTTTGCCAATATAAGAAATTTCACCGCCCCCATATTGCCAAAAAATTCGCGGGCGGATTTCTTCGGAGCCCTGTT
The DNA here is from genome assembly GCF_033971905.1 of Intestinicryptomonas porci. Lineage (NCBI taxonomy): Bacteria > Pseudomonadati > Verrucomicrobiota > Opitutia > Opitutales > Intestinicryptomonadaceae > Intestinicryptomonas > Intestinicryptomonas porci. The sequence continues at coordinate 318,282 of NZ_JALBUT010000001.1, read as the reverse complement.
AAAATATTCCCTGTCGTAAATCATAAAATTTCCTTCATTGCGAGATTTGCAAGCATAAGCCCGAAAACGCCCGTTACAACCGCTCCGCTTCCGACAATCTTTTGGGAATCCGCGCCGCCGCTTGAAACATGGGTTGACGCCCCGATTGCTTCGTCGGAATAAACGCACATGAAACCCGGCTTTAAATTCATTTTTCTAAAAGACTTCCTTATTGAAGAGGCAATCGGGCAGACGCTCGTTTTCATAAGTTTTGCGCACTTTACCATTTCAGGATTTTTGCGCCGCGCAGCCCCCATGCTCGAAACGATTTTCATGCCTCTTGACACGGCTTCCTTTAAAAGCTCGAACTTGGGTTTAACCGTGTCGATTGCGTCCAAAAGCACGTCGCATCCGCAATCCAAAAGACGGGGCGCGGTGCTTTCATCAATAAAAAAATCGGCAGTTTCAACTTTTGCCAAAGGATTTATTTCCAAAATTCTGCGCTTCCAAACTTCCGCTTTTTTTTGCCCCACCGTCGAAGAAAGCGCGCCAAGCTGGCGGTTTATGTTGGTAATGTCAAAAGAATCGCCGTCAACTATGACAAAATTTTGCGCGCCAGTACGAGCCAAAGCCTCTATCGCAAATCCGCCGACAGCCCCCGCGCCGCAAACCAAAAACTTGGCATTGCGCAGACGCTCCAAAAATTCCGCGCCGTACAAAACCTCTGTTCTCGAAAATCTATCCATTTTTAAAAAATTCCGAAAAATTTTCCCCTATTAAACGGCAAAGTTCAACCTCTTTCAAATTCAAAATTTCTGACGCGAGAAAATAAGTTTTTTCCATCTTTTCAATGCTTGGGAAGGAATCGCTTTCAAGAAGAATTCGATTTTTGCCCGCCGCCGCAAGAGCGTCCCTGCCAGATTTCAATTTAAGCTCCCTCTCTCCGAAAGAAAACCATCCGCCCATCTTCTCAAACTTCTTCACAAGCTCTGCCGAACACTTCGCCGCATGGATTAAAAACCGCTTGGGACGCAAGCGTTTAAGAGATAATTCAAGCTCATTCCAATGCCCGACTTCGTGGATTATTACAGGCAGATTTCTTGAAATTGCCGCGCCCGCCTGAATCTCAAAACAATCCCTCTGAAACGCCAAATCGAAACTTGAATGCTTGTCAAAACCGATTTCCCCCACGGCGTCGGCATTATCCAAAAATGAGGCAAATATATCTTTGTTAAATCCGCCCAAATATTTCGGATGAACTCCGAACGCCGCAAAAACATTCTTTGGAAACGCTTTTTTGAACGCCGCAAGCCTCGGCATGTCCGCAGAACTTGCACAAGCCGCGCAAACCGCCAACTCTCCCGAAAATTCGTCAAATTCGGAAGAAGGCAAATGGCAATGGGCGTCGCAAAGAAACATCAGCCCATCGCAGTTTCAAAAATTTCCCGCGCCAAAGATTCTTCTATGCCGGGAACAACAACGCTCGTGCCAATCCCGTTCATCAAGACATACCTCGACTTGCCCGACATCGCCTTTTTGTCGCGCCTGCCGGCTTCAATCAAAAGGTCTGAGGAAATCGGCTCGCGGAATTTTACAGGCAAATCGTAAATTTCCAAAATGCGCCTGATTCGGGAAGTTTCCTCTTCGGAGAGCATTCCCAACTTTTCGGACATCCTCGCCGCGAGCAGCATCCCAAGCCCCACCGCCTCGCCATGCAAATAATGCCCGTAGCCCGCAGTGTTTTCGATTGCATGCGCGAACGTATGCCCAAGATTTAAAAGAGCCCTGCCGCCGTCCTTAGAAGTTTCGCGCTCATCATTAGAAACAATTTTAGCCTTCATCTTGCAACAGTGCGCAATTACGTTCCCGATTTCGGGATGCGAAGCGGAAAGCGGCTCTTTCAAATTTTCCAAGAACCCGAAAAACGACTTGTCGCCCAAAAGCCCATATTTTATGACTTCCGCCATTCCCGCCGAAAATTCTCGCGCGGGCAGAGTTTTTAAAAACGAAGTGTCGATAAAAACCGCCTTGGGCTGATGGAACGCCCCGACCAAATTTTTGCCTTCGGGAATGTTTATGCCCGTCTTGCCGCCGACGGAAGAATCGACCATCGCAAGAAGTGTAGTCGGCACTTGGTAAAAATCAATGCCGCGCATGTAAGACGCCGCGGAAAAGCCCGCCAAGTCGCCGACAACGCCGCCGCCTACGGCAAAAACCGCGCCGCTTCTATCGACATTGCGCTGCGCAAGCTCCCTGCAAATTCTTTCGAGATTTCGAAAGCATTTTGCGCCCTCTCCGTTTTCGACAATAATTTTTGCGCAGTTTTCAAAATCGGGATTGTCGAAATTCACAAATTTGCCCCAAATGTTCTCCTCGCTTACAAAAGCAACGGGATTGCGTCTTGAAAGCCTGTCCTTCGCCGCGGAAACCGCCAAATCAAAGGCGCCGCTTGCGATGTAAATATCGTAGCTTCTGCCGCTCAGTTCGACTCTTACGATGCTTGTTTTCATTTTAAAAAATTTTGACTAAAACTACCGCCCCGCAGCGCATTAGTCAAACATTTTGTAAAAGCGCGGCATTTCCCGACAAAGAAAATTTTTCCGACAAAAAGACACTAAAAAACACCTTGCCTAAAAGGCAATTTCCCGCCGAACAAACCCGAAAAAAACGCGCGGATGAAAAAAAAGTTCTCCCTGCCCGCGCGCTTTGTTTTTTATGCAAAAAAAGCTATTTCAAAATCGCCCCCGAGAAATCGGCATTCTTTACGCCGTCAAGTTTCGCGCCTCTCAAATCCGCGTGGAGTAGAACCGCGTGGTTTAGATCCACACTGCGCAGATCGGCATTATTTAAATTCGCGCCACGTAGCTTAGCACCGTTTAGAAACGCATTACTCAAATTCGCGCCACTTAGATTCGCATTGCTTAAATTCGCATTGTTTAAATTTTGACCCGAAAAATCCAAGCCACTCAAATCAAGGCCCTTAAAATTTATCCCGCATAACTTCTTGTCCTTGTAGCTCGCTGTAGAATACAGCTGCTCTTTTGTAAAGCCTTTTGCTCCACTTAAATTCGCAAAGCATAGATCCGCGCCGCTTAGATCCATGCCGCTTAGATTCGCTTTGCGTAGATTCGCGCCACTTAGATTTTGCCCAGAAAAGTCCAAACCGCTCAAATCAAAACCCGAAAAATTTATTTCGTATAGTTTTTTATTCTTGTAGCTCGCGGTTGAACACAGCTGATCTTTTGTAAAACCTTTCGCTTCGCTTAAATGCGCACCACTTAGATTAGCGTTGCTTAGATGCGCGCCACTTAGATTCGCGACGTGTAGAAACGCCCCGCTTAGATCCGCGCCTATTAGATTCGCGTTACTTAGATTCGCTTCGTATAGAAACGCGTCACTTAGATCCGCACCGCTTAGATTCGCGTTGCTTAGATCCGCTTTGTGAAGCTTCACGCCACTTAGATCCGCACCGCTTAGATTCGCGTTGCTTAAATTCTTGCCCGAAAAATCCTTCCCAGACAAATTTTTGCCCAAATAGTCATTTAATCCGCATAAAAATGGCAAAACCGCAACTGAAAGAAATATCAAAACCTTTTTCATATTTATATTTTTTGTTATCAGAATCCAAATTGCAAGAAATTTTTACACAAATTCCCTTCATGTATATATTGGCATATTAAAAATTTTTCTCACAAACTTTTTGCATTTTTTTGAAAAATTTTTCTCCCGCCCGCGCAAAAAAAACGGCTTCGGAGAAAATTCACCGAAGCCGTTTTTATTAAAAGATTTTTAGAAAATTTTGCGCGGAAAATTTCTTAATTTTCGTCCAAGCCGAAAATTGAATTGCAATACGCCTTGACGTCGAATTTTTGCAGGTCTTCCGCCCGTTCGCCCAAGCCGACGTATAAAATGGGAAGTTTTAACTGCCTGTAAATTCCCGCGAGCGCGCCCCCCTTTGAGGTGCCGTCGAGTTTTGTTATTATCATTGCGCTTAATTTAAAAGCCTTGTCGAAAGCCTTTGCCTGCTCTATGCTGTTTGAGCCGAGACTGCCGTCAACCACGATTATCGAATTTTGCGGGGCTGTCGGGTCGTTCTTTTCCAAAACCCTGCGGATTTTTGCAAGTTCGTTCATCAAATTTTCCTTGTTGTGGAGCCTGCCGGCGGTGTCCAAGATGAGAAAATCCGCCCCTCTTGATTTCGCCGCCTGAAAAGCGTCCCACGCGACTGCCGCGGAATCCGCGCCGTGGGAGCTTGCAACCAAATCGACATCAAGACGCTCCGCCCAAGTTTTTATCTGCTCGTTTGCCGCCGCCCTGAAAGTGTCGCACGCGCCAAGCACGACGCTCTTTCCCGACTTTTTTATGAGGCTTGCGAGCTTTGCCGCGGTTGTGGTTTTGCCAGAGCCGTTCACGCCGACAAGGCAAATTACTGTCGGCGCGTTTTGCGCTATTTTAAGCTCCCCTTCCGAACCCTCCAAAATTCTCGAAAGCACATCGCTTCCGATTTGAGCCGCGTCCTTGCCGCGCAGTTCCTTTTCGCGTTTATAGGCGTTTCTGATAGCTTCTGTTATGTCGCTTGTCGTGTCCCAACCGAAGTCTGCGCCGTAGAGAGTTTCTTCGATAAAATCTATGTCGCTTTCGGAAATTTTCTTGGAAAATAAATCCAAAATTCCGCCGAGCGCGCCCTGCGCGGTTTTTTTAAGCCCGTCCTTGAACTTTTTGAAAATCGAAAACATCGCGCGCTATTTCACAAATTTTATAGTCGCGTCCTTCAAGCACGCATGAGCCTTGATTTTGTCCAAAACGCCGTTTACAAAACGCTTGGAATCTGCGTTTGAGAACATTTTTGAAAGGTCAATCGCCTCGTTTATCGATACTGCCGACGGAATGTCGGGTCTGAACATAAGCTCGAATGCCGCAACGCGCATAATTGCCAAATCGACCTTGCAAATTCTTTCAATCGACCAGTTTTCGGCGGCATTTCCGATTTCTTTGTCGATGCTTTTCAAATGAGAGAAAACTCCTGCGATAAGCTCTTCGGAAAATGCATAGAAACTTCTATCGCGCTTTTTTTCGGCAAAGAAAGCCGACAAATATTCGGGAGTGTGCGGCTCTTTTGAGATGTCGCACATATAAATATACTGCACTGCCGCCGCACGATTTTCGCGGCGCGCGCTCATTTTAAGTTCCTCGATATCCAAGAATTCTTCCTGCATAAATCAATCCTCGTCGTATTCAGCCAAAAAAGAATCGGTAAGCCAAGCCATTTCGAGCGCAACTTCCGCAAACTCAACTCCCCTTTTTATAGAGCCTATCGTGCGGTCCTCCGCCTGCTTTTGGGTTTCGGCAACCACAATTCCATTCACAATCGGAACTTGGGAGGAAAGCGACACGCTTTGTAGCGCAACCGCCGTTGAATTGCCGATTATCATGTGGTGCGGAGTTTCGCCCGCAATGACGACCCCCAACGCGATAACCGCGTCAAAATCCCCGCTTGACGCCATCAAATTCGCCATGTGCGGAAGCTCACCCGAACCGGGTACGCGCACAACTTTTATGTTCTCCGCGGAGACGCCCGCGCAAAAAATCGTCGCCAATACATCGTCCAAAAGGGCATTCACAAGCTCTTCGTTAAAGCGCGCGGCGACTATGCCGAAGCGGTATCCGCTCGCGTCGAATTTCGGCTTTGATCCTCTGTCTAAACTCATATTTTAATTTCTCCCGTAATTTCAAGCCCGTATCCGTCGGGCAGTTTGTGCAAGCCCAAATGGGTGGTGAGCAGCCTCATCTTTGAAACGCCAAGCTCGCGCAAGATTTGCGAACCCACGCCGTAGTCGCGGACGGTAGGCTTTATCGGCTCACCAGAATAGGCGTCTATTCCGCCGTCTGCAAGGCTTACATATACAAGCGCGCCGACACCCTCTTTTTCAATCAGCCTCATCGCGCCTTCAAAAGATCCCGAACCCGAACTAAAAGAAGTGTCGGCAAAAATGTCGCACAAAATATTTTCTGAATGAACCCTCACAAGGGGCGATTGCGCTTTCGACAAATCTCCCTTTACAAGCGCGTAATGGATGCGCTTTGTATCCTTGGATTTCAAGCCCACAAAATTAAATTCGCCGAAACGGGTTTTTATTTTGCGCTCGAAAGTGCGCTCCATTAAATGCTCGTGGCGCAGGCGGTATTCTATTAAATCCGCAACGCTCATAAGCTTCATGCCGTGCTTTTTCTTAAATTCGATTAAGTCCGGAAGGCGCGCCATGGTGCCGTCGTCGTTCATAATCTCGCAAATGGCGCAACAAGGCTTCAAACCCGCAAGGCGCGCCAAGTCCACGCTCGCTTCCGTATGCCCCCCGCGCTCGAGAACACCGCCCGCCCTCGCCCTCAAAGGCTGGATATGCCCGGGGCTTACAAAGGCTTCGCTTCCCACGCTGAAATCTGCCATTAAATTCAACGCTCTCGCCCTGTCCGCCGCGCTTATGCCTGTTGTGACGCCGCTTGCGGCGTCCAAAGTGACGGTATATGCCGTACCTTTCGGGTCGCGGTTTACCTTTACCATGTCTTCTATGCCTATTTGGTTCAAGCGTTCCGATGTCGTCGGGGCACACAATAACCCGCGGGCATAGCGCAGCATGCAGTTTACCGTTTCGGGAGTGGCAAGCTCTGCCGAAAGAATCATGTCGCCTTCGTTTTCGCGGTTTTCGTCGTCAACGATTATCACGATTTTGCCTTGCGCAAAATCTTTTATGCAATCTTCAACGCTGTCCATTTGGCTTTTCATAACAAATAAAAGAACGTATTATTGCGGATTGGACTTCAATTTATCAATATCTTTTTGCTGAAGTTTTTTGTACGAACCCTCGGAAATGCGGCGAAGTTCGTACTTGCCTATTTGAAAGCGCACAAGCTCTTTCACAAAGTATCCGACAGCCTCGAACATTCTGCGTATTTCGCGCTTCCTGCCCTGGTTCAGCCATACTTCAAGCCTTCTTGAATACAGAGGAGCGTCCTTGTTTGCAAGGGTTGAGATGCGCAATGCCCTAAGCTTTTCGCCGTCGTGCATTACGCCGTCCAAAAGCACGGGAATGAGCGTCTTGTCAAAATCGCGGTTCAGCAAAATACGGTAGCGTTTCACTACGCCATTTGACGGATGGGTGATAAAATTCGCAAGCTCTCCGTCATTTGTCAAAATCAAAAGCCCCTGCGAATTTTTGTCGAGCCTGCCGACACAAAAAAGCTTCATTTCAGAATACGGCTCGCGCAAAAGCTCAAAAACAGTCTTTCCGTCAAACCGGTCTTCGTTGGTGCAAAGATAGCCGACGGGCTTATTCATCGCAAGAACGACTTTTTCTTCGACGATGCCCTTTACCGCCTTGCCGTCAACCACCACCCTGTCTTTTTCGGGGTTTACGTCCGCGCCGATTTCGGCGGGCGCGCCGTTTAAGCTAACGCGCCCTTCCAAAATCCGCTTTTCAGCTTCGCGCCGCGAACAAACTCCGCATTGCGACAAATATTTTTGAATTCTCATACAAAGAGGTTTTTCCGAAAAACTACGCCCTTTTGTATTCGGCTTCTATAAACTTTGCGAATTTGCCGATTTTTTCGGCATAAACTGCGACATTTTCAGCAATCGGCTCAACCGTTTTCGATGCGTCGGACTTGCAGAATTTTTCCGCCAAGTCGCTCCAAGAGAAACCTCCGCTTGCATTTGCCGCGCGCAACGCCGCGCCCAATGCAGCGGAATTGCCGACTTTCATACGCTCGATTGTGGCATTAAACACGTCTGCGGCAACCCTCGCCATTCCGTCGCTTTTGCTCGCACCACCCGTAAGGCGTATGCGGGACGGCTTTGAGCTCATCCAATCGGAGCGCAGTTTCATATTCATAAACTGCCCTTCAACCAGCGCGCGAACTGCCGAAGCCTTGTCTTTCAAGCTTTCAAAATCAGCAGTTCCCTTCAAACGCGGAGAATCGGAATTTACGCGCGGGGCGATTTCATCGCCATAGAAGGGAATGAACATATTTTCGCCACAGCCGACTTTTGTGCTTTCAAATGAAGTCTTGTCAAAGAAAGTCCAGTCAACACCCAAATCCGCCTTCAAATGCTCGCGGGCAAGGGATCCGTTTCTAAAACAAATAAGGCTCATAAATCCGCCTGCGGGATTGCCGAAGACGTGCCCGCACATGTCGGGGTCGGTCGCCAAGTCTTTCATGGAGGCAAAGAAAGTGTCGCTCGTGCCGAGGCTTATTGCGGCAGTTGCGTCGGCCATTGCGCCGACTCCGACGAGACTTGACGGATTGTCGCCCGTAAACAAAACTATGTCTGCCTCTGCGTTAAACCCGTATTTTTCGACAAAGTATTTTGAAATTTTGCCGCCGATGTTTGCGCTCGCCTTCACTTCGGGCAACTTTTCCGCGAGATTGTCCGCCAAGAAAGAGACGATTTTGCCGTCCCACTTCAAAGTGGATAGATTTAACATATTCATGCCCGCGCCGTCGCCGAAATCAATGGCGCAATCCCTGCCCGCCAAAACGGAGCATAAATAGGAGCTTACCAAATGTATGCGGGCTGTGTCGGCGTAATTTTCAGGCTCCTGCTTTGCGAATTTGCGGATTTGAGAGCCGGTGAAACGCTCGATTGCTCCGCTTCCCGTTATGCGCGAAAGCTCCGCGTTACCGCCGAGAGCTTCCGCCATCTCCCTGCATTCAAGAGTTGTGGAAGTGTCCATCCAAATGGGGGAAGTCGCCCTGCTTAAAGAGGGTTTCAACTGCTCCGCCAGTGTTTTGGACGAATCCAAATTTTCAACGGCTTTAAAGAAAGAGGAGTTTAAATACACGCTGCCGTGCTGCTGCCCCGAACCCGAAACCGCCGCAACCGACGCAAAGTCAAAACCGTCAGCTTTCATCCTTTCAAACAGCATGTCCAAAGAGTCAAGCCACATCATGGGGTCCGCATGGACAACGGAAGGATCTTCGTTTTTCAAATATCCTGACGGGGAATTGTACCAAGGCAAATCCGCGCCGAAATTCACGTTTTTGGAATAAACCACTTCGCCGCTAACTGCATCAACCGCAAGAGCCGACATCGACTGAGTGCTTGCGTCCAAACCCAAATATATTTTAGCCATAAAAAGAACTCCTGTTTGTTTATTAAAAAAAATTGTGTTTAAAGTATTGCACAAAACAGGCTATTTGTACAACCAAAATTTAGAGCTTTTTTCCTGAAATTTTTTTGCGTCCGCCGCCCACTTTTCAACAAATCTGCCGACATTCGCCCTCGCGCCTTTTGTGTAAATTTCATTCCACCACTCTTTTGAGCCGACATGCTTGTTGTACAATAACTGCGCGCTGTTCTTTGCGGAATAAAAAGGATTGCCGCGCGAAAGCTCGCAGGCAAGCTTCATCATGTAAAAGCTAAGCTCCGTCGGGCGAAGGGAATTAAAATCAGTAATAAGCACATAAACCCCCTCTTGCCCCAAATTGTTTTTAACCACTTTAAAATCCAATCCGCGAATGCCGTACGCTTTAAGCCTCGAACAAACTTCGCGCGCGCTCTTTCCCTTGAAAGTCAAAAATCTGAACGGATAATTTGAGCCGTAGCCGTGCCTGAACTCGCCAAGCTGTGCGCCAAGCCCTGTAATGGAATAGCCGAACGCCGCGGCGGAAGTCGGGATTGCGGGGCTTGTCGGAACCCACCTAAGACCCGTGTCAGCCCAAAGCATGCTTCTTCTCCAGCCCGACATTTTTATAATCCGCAAATTGCCGCGCTTGCGTATTTTTTCAGATACGCCAAGCCAGCCCTGCGTCCCCTTTGCCATCGACGCGATTTCCCCCATCGTAAGCCCGTGAACATAAGGCGCGGGAAACATGCCGACATAGCTTTTAAATTCCATGTCGAGCATAGGGCCATCAACTTTCAAGCCCCCAAGAGGATTGGGTCTATCCAAAACAATCACTTCCTTACCCGCCTCGAAGCAAGCCTCCATTGCAAGAAGCATACAGCTTGCATAAGTGTAAGAACGCGCGCCGACATCCTGCAAGTCTATGACAAGCGCGTCGATTTTGCTTAACATCTGAGCAGTTGGCTTGCGGTACTTTCCGTATAACGAATATACGGGCAACCCCGTGCGGGCGTCGATTTTATCAAGCACGGGAACCTCCGCCTTTTCGTTGCCGTATATCCCGTGTTCGGGTCCGAAAAGCGCGACCAAATTCACGCCGCGAGCCCGCCTTAAAACGTCAACGGTTGAAATCCCCATCGAATTTACCCCCGCGGGATTGGTCAAAAGCCCTATTCTTTTGCCGAACAAAGGCTCAAAGCCGAGACGCTCCAAAACATCAATGCCAAGCAAAACCTTTGGGCGGGTTTCATATTTTTGAGAAGAGTAAGAGCTCTCCCTGTCCGCGGCAAAAACGCAAACGGCGCACAATGCAACCGCCATGCAAAAAAACAAAAAATTGCGCAAAAAACGTACCATTAAAAAAATTCCGAAAGAGATAAAACCGATTATTTTTTTACAGAATTTGCGGGCGGCTTGGCAAGCAAAAGATAAATCCATGTATTTATCAACGCGCAAAGCAAGGCTATTATAAAACCTCCGCCCAAAGTCGCGGCAAGTACGTGAATGACGACCTCTGCGTTCGCAAGCCTGTCCAAAACCTCGTAAAAACCCTGTTCTGACAATATTTTCCCGAAGTCCTCTTTTAGCTCCGATATGCCAAGCGTCCGCAAAATAAAATCCCCGAGAGAATACTGCCCGTACAAGATAAACGGAATTGTTATCGGGTTGGTAACCCACTGCAAAGCCATCGCGATAATACAGTTCGCCCTCGCCGGAATGCTTATTAAGAAAGCGACCAGCATTTGCATGGAATAAATGGGTATAAGCGCAACAATCCACCCTACCCAAATACCCGCAAGAACATTCCTTCTGCGAAACTCCCAAAGATAAGTCCGCTTTCGCGCGGTTTCGGCAAAGTACTTCAAAATCGGATAGCGGTGCATGTTTGACTTGCGCGGCATGGGGCGCAAAATTTTCTTCAAAAAGCGCATTCTTTCGCGCCTTTTTATTGTATCGCTATCTAAATTGCTGTCGAAATCTTGGGACATTTTCAAAACATACGTTTAATACGGCTATATGCGGAAAAAATAAACAGTTTGTTCCGTCCAAAGGCAAGATATTTATGTTTTTTAGGAACAAAATGAAAAAAACGCTTTCTAATACATCATAAAGAAAAATATTTCATACCTGTAATAAAAAAACAAACCAACGCAAAAACATGAAAACAAAAAAACAGCCAAACGCCCCTTTAAACAATTTGCAAAGAAAACTTGTCGCGGAACATTACCCTCTCGTTGACAAAGCCCTTAATTCAATCCGCACCCGCCTGCCAAACCACGCCGACATCGACGAATTGCACTCCGCGGGAGTGAGCGGGCTTGTGGACGCGGCAACAAAGCTTAATCCGCAAAAGAGCAAAAGCTTCGTGGCGTACGCTTCGATGAGAATAAGGGGCGCAATTATGGATGAACTTCGCAAGCTCGACTACATGCCGCGCTCGGCAAGGCAGGACGCAAAGAGAATAAGCCACGCCCGCGAAGACTTGGAAGACAAGCTCGGCAGGAACGCAACCGACGACGAACTGAGAAATGCGATGGGACTTTCGCGCAAGCAGTACACGAAAGTAATGCGCCGCACACAAAACATCTCTTTCATATCACTTAACGACGACTCTACAAAAGACGGCGAAGCGCGCGATTTAAGCGACGTAATCCCCGACGAAAACGCGCTTACCGCCATTCAAAAAATCGAAAAGCAGGAGCTTTCGATAATGCTGAAACAAAAGCTCTTAAACCTTCCCGAAAAACAGCGCAAGATAATCGAAAGCTATTATTTCAAGGAAAAGAAGCTTGCCGACATCGCCGAAGAGTTTGACGTAAGCGAGGCGCGGATTTGCCAAATACACGCGCAGGCGTTAAAAACCCTGCGGTCAAAATTCAAGAATTAAAAAAAAAGGGGGCGGATATCCGCCCCCTCTCTATTTCTGTTTATTTATGTTTACATTTGCAATCATGCTTGCATGAGCATTTGCCCGTGCAACATCCGCAGCCGCCGTTTTTTTTCACCCTTCGTATGTTGAACCAGAGCGAAAAAACAACCAGCGACACCGCAAATATAAATGCCAGCACATTTACGAACGCATCCATCTTAATATCCCAAAAGCGAGCCAATTTGGTAAATCACAAACGACACAACCCAAGCCGTCGCAATCCAAAATGCGATGGTAGCCCATGTCCACTTCGCGCTTTTAAACTCGGCGTTTGCGGTAGCAACTGCCGCCATGCACGGAACGCTCAAAAGGTTGAACGCCATAAACGCAACCGCGGCGGCGGGAGAGAATGTCGCGACAATAGTCGCGGCGAGAGCGGAGCTTGCAGCGTCGTCTTCCAGAGCGTCGCCTTCGATGTTCGGGTTATACAAGACGCCCATTGTGGAAACAACCATTTCCTTTGCAATCAATCCCGTAAGGATTGCAACAACCGCTTTCCAGCCTATGTCTCCGCTCGCAAATCCAAGCGGTATGAACAAGGGCTGCAAAAACGAGCCCAAAACGCCCAATATGCTTTCGTTTGAATTGGTTTCGACCATGCTAAACCCGAAAGAGAAAGACGACAAAAACCAAATCACGACAGTCGCCGCGGCGATAATTGTGGCAGCCCTCGCAATATAGATTTTCAGCTTTTCCCATACATTCAAAGCGATGTTCTTTATGAGCGGAAGGTGGTACGGCGGAAGCTCCATGATAAATACGGAAGCGTCCCCCTTAAACACCGTCTTTTTGAGAATGATTGCGGCTATAATGGCGGTAATGATGCCAATCATGTATATTGAAAATATCGCAATGTCGGCATTTGAAGGGAATATCGCCATTGCAAACATGCTCCAAATCGGCAGTTTGGCCCCGCAGGAAAAGAAGGGAGCAAGCATTATCATAAGTTTGCGCTCCTTGTCGTTTTCAAGAGTGCGCGACCCCATTATTGCGGGAACAAGGCAGCCGAAGCACATCAAAAGAGGCAAAAACGCCTTGCCCGAAAGCCCGAACCTGCGCAAGAACCTGTCCATCAAGAAAGCCGCCCTCGCCATGTAGCCCGTGTCTTCCAAAATATAAAGGAACATGAAAAGCATCATAATCTGCGGCATAAAACTCAAGACGGCTCCGACGCCCGCAAGAAGACCGTCGCACATCATGCCCTTTACCCATTCGGCGGCCTTGACAACGTCAAGCCCCGAAGAAACAATCCCCGTAAGCCATTCCGTGAAGATTTCGGTAAGTCCAAGCAGATAAACCCCGGGGCTCATCAAAGGCTCTTCCAAAATTCCCAAAGACGCGAGGAAGAACAAGTCTTCGCTAAACGTAAGGTGGAAGACAAAAAACATCAGTGCAAAGAAAATCGGAAGCCCCAATATTTTTCCCGTCAAAAATCTGTCTATTTTGTCGGAAATGGTCAAGGCTTCCGAAGCCGACTTGCGCTTTATGCATGGGGATATTTTTTTTGAAATATACGAATATCTCCAATTTGCGACAGCCGCTTCAAAATCGGAATCAAATTCGGACGGAAGGGATATTTCATTTTTTATTTTTTCAATGCCCAAAAGTGCGTCCTGCGAAAGCCCCGAATTTTTGGCGTCCCCTTCCAGGGCTTTGACGGCTCTGAATTTGGCGTGCCTTGCATCTTTTGCAAAGCTGCATATCTTTTCAAAACAGCATGAAATTTCAGATTCCTCCAAAACCGATTTCCCCAAGCGGGGCTTTTTAGCCTCTTTTGCGGCCGTATCCATGAGCTTTTCAATCCCGCTCTTTTTCAGTGCGCAAATTTCAACCACGCTTACGCCAAGCTCCTCTTCAAGGCGGCGGACGTCTATTTTTATCCCGTCCCTGTGCGCAACGTCAGTCATGTTGAGAGCGACTACAATCGGGCAATCGCTTTCCAAAAGCTGCGTTGTCAAATATATGTTGCGCTCCAAATTCGTGGCGTCGACAATATTTATGATAAGGTCGGGATTTTCGTTTAAGATGTAATTGCTTGCGATTACTTCTTCCGGAGAATACGGTGAAAGCGAATAAATGCCGGGAAGGTCGATTATTTCCGCCCTGAAACCGCCTTTTTTATAGACGCCCTCCTTTTTATCCACCGTGACGCCCGGCCAGTTGCCGACATGCGCGGATGCACCTGTCAGCGCGTTAAACAAAGTGGTCTTGCCACAGTTGGGATTTCCTGCGATTGCAAATTTCATTTTTCAACCCTCATTTTAATTAAAGACGCTTCCGCCTTGCGTAGCGACAATTCATATCCGCGCAGCGAAACTTCTATGGGATCGCCCAATGGAGCGGACTTGCGCATCAGAATTTCGGTGTCTGGCGTTATGCCCATATCAAAAATTCTGCGGCGCAAACGGCCTCCTCCCAAAATTTTAACAACCCGACCCGATTCGTTCGGGCTAAATTCAGATAATAATTTTTCCATATCACTTAACCAAAATTTTCTGAGCCACCGACTTGTTCAAAGCAACCCTCGAACTACCGAGAGCCACAAGCATGACGCCGCCCCTGTCTATCAGGGGAGTAAGCTTTCTGCCAATCACAAAGCCGAGATTTTCAAGCCTCCGCTTTTCGGAAGCCTCCATTCTCATTGCCATAATTTCCACGGTTATTCCGCTGTCGCAAAACGTAAGTGGCATAAATAATAATCCTTTCAAGAAATTTAGGCGTCCGCAACGCCAAGTCTGCCATTGCGGACACCTTTCTAACAACACTAATCAAAAATTGAGTTCGGCACGCGCACCAAATACCAGCGATGTCTGGCGGTCTCCGCTGCGGCTTTCGGGATAGAAATACATCTGCAAGTCGGGCTGAACCGAGAAAGACTTTGTGACCTGACACCTGTATGTAAGCTCAACACAAGTTTCGTATTTGCCGAGGCGTTCGCCTTCCGCTTCCGCATAATTGCGGGCGTTTTTGGTTGTGTTTACGGCGGATACGCCGAGAGCCAAAATATCGTCGGGACGGCTCTTACACGGGGCAAACCAGTTTAATCCAGCGTCGATGTACTTCGAGTAAGTCGCGATTTCCGAAGACGGAGAGTAAGCCAAGCGGCAGAATGCGCCCAAAACGGGGTTGCCTTCGTCGTCGCAGAGCAAGTCCTGCTGGATTGCCAAATAGAAAGAGTAGAAATTGGTGGCAGTGCCGCCGTTTCTCAAATCCTCAAATTCGCCCGTGTGCAAATTGCCGCCGAAAACGACCGTTCCGCCCAAACCCGCAATCGAGTAGTTGTAAGAGAGAGCGTACCAGAACGCGACATCGTGCAATTTGTAGTCAAACCCGTGGTTGGAAGCAACATCATCGCCCGCATCGCCGTTGTAAAGACCAAGCTTTATCGAGAAGTCTTCATAGGCATATTCGGCTGTCGCGCCAAAAGTCGCGAGGCTGTACTGCGAAAAAGCCATTCTGCCGTTTGCCAAACCCAAGTCCGCGTTTACGGGAATTGCGCCGAAGCTTGAATTTAAGAATACGTCGGCATAATCCAAACCCATAAAGTCTTCGTCGGCGGCAAGCTGCCCGATGCGGAACGCGAAATTGCCGACACCGGTTTCAAATTCGTTAGCGTAATAAACTTCAAACACCCTTGTCATATTGCTTGAAAAGATGTTTGACGCCACACTCATTCCCGAAAGATAGTTTTCAAAATTGCCCGACTGCGCGTAATAGTAGGCGGTAAGCCCTATTCTGCCCGAGTTTTTAACGCCTGAAAGCTTTTCGATGTCCTGCTCAAACCCGAAAGTTATGAGGCTGTCGAAAGTCGTGCCGTGCTTTAAGCCGCCCGAAAGGTTGCTCCATGTTTCGCCCATCCAATTCAAAATGGGGGTAAAGCCCGAATCTGGAAGAAGTCTGTTCGTGGCTTCTTCCAAAACCAGGCTTTCGCGTTCCCACCAGCCCTGAGGCTTTTCATTTTCCGCGTTTGCATCAGCAGCGAAAGCGGAAAAAGTTATGGTCGATGCGGCTGAAACCGCCGCGATGTATTTCATTTTATTTTTCATTTTAATGTTAGGCTTGTCTAATTTTCAGTCTAAAAAAATTTTTAAGAATTTTCCAAATCCGGAAGCGGCAGGGAATTTATGTAGGCAACAAACCTGCGCTTCAAATCGGGAGTAAACGCATGCTCCATTTTGCAGGCGGTAAGCTCCGCGGCTTCGCGCTCCACGCCGAGATGCAAAGACAAAAATTTCGATATCGCTCTATGGGCTTCAAAAACCGACGCCGCAATCTTTCTGCCCTTGGGTGTCAAGGCTATCGGGGCGTAGTCTTCAAAACACACATAGCCCTCGCTTCTCAAAACCCTCATAGACTGCGCAACGCTCGCCTTGCGGATGTTCAATTTTTTTGCGATGTCGGAAATTCTGGCATTGCCCGTTTTTTCCGACAGAACAAAAACCGCTTCGAGACAATCCTCTTTGGACTCCGACAATTTGCAAGTTTCAACCTTCATAAATTAAAAACGAAAAACAAAATGTTAGATGCGTCTAACTTTGTCAACAAAAAAAATAATAAAAAATCCGCACTGCAAATACGCACCATGAAAGCGCGCAAGGCATGCGGATTTTTCAGCGTTAAAATACGAAAATGCGCTATCGCGAAACTTCAATGCCCGCCATTGCGCCCATCGCAGAAGCGGTGATTGCCTGCCTGAAATGCTTGTCGGAGCAATCCCCCGCGACAAACACATTTTCAACGTTCGTGCGGACAAGCGAATTTTGCGCGGGAATGATATAGCCTTCCTCGTCCATGTCTATTTTGCCTTTGAAAACGTCCGTATTCGGCTTGTGCCCTATTGCGACAAAAACGCCTTGGCAGTCTATTTTGGAAACGGAATTATCTTTTACGTTTTCAACCAAAATCCCCGCGCACTTGCCGTCATCGCCAACCAAAACTTCCTTTACAACGCTGTCCCAAACAGGCGCGATTTTTTCGTTTTTTAGAAGGCGGTCTGCCATTATTTTGGACGCCCTCAACTCTCCCCTGCGGTGTATCAGCTTCACGGAATTTGCAAAGCGCGTCAGAAAAACCGCCTCTTCGCATGCAGAGTCTCCGCCGCCGACAACAACCACGTCCTTGCCGCGGTAAAACGCGCCGTCGCAAGTTGCGCAAGTCGAAACGCCCTTGCCGCCGAAAAGCTCTTTTTCGTTTTTCGCCCCCGTAAGTCGCGCGGACGCCCCCGTTGCTATTATGACTTTTTTAGCCTCGAAGACTTGGTTTCCGGAGCAAAAAATCTTTTTTGTTTCGGATGAGAAATCGACACTTTCAACAACCGCGTTCAAAATCTTTGCCCCGAATTTTTCAGCCTGGGTGCGCATGTTCCAAACAAGCCCGAAGCCGTCTATGCCGTCGGGAAAGCCCGGGAAATTTTCCACTTCGCTCGTGGTGGTTATCTGCCCGCCGGGCTGCAAGCCTTCGATTACAAGGGGGCTCAGCCCGCCGCGCGCAGTGTAAATTGCCGCGCTCATTCCCGCGCAGCCGCTTCCGATGATAATAACGTTTTCCATAAAAATTACTTTTTTAATTTCCAAAATAAAACCATTTGCCAATTAAAATTGCAAGTTCCTAAAAATTTTTATCGCAACAAAAAGATAATCTGCAAATATTTATTTTTTAACAAAGTAAATTTTATGGAATTTATCGACACCCACGCGCATCTTGACGCCTTCCAAACAACAGGAGAATTGGAAAGCGCGATAAAACGCGCAAAAGACGCAAACGTAACCCGCATCATAACATGCTCGGCAAGAAAATGCGACTGGCAGAATTTTTCAAAAATCGCAAGAGAGCACAAGGGCTGTGTTTTCTGGCAGATGGGCATACACCCCACGGAAATCGAAGACGGCGACGAAGAGTTTTTGGAAAGCGCAAAAGACTTTCTAAAAAGCGATATGCCGCCCGTATCGATTGGGGAAATCGGGCTTGATTTTTACAAGTTTGAAGGTTCGCGGGAAGAGTTTGAAAAAATGAAGTCGCGCCAGGAAAGGCTTTTTAAGGCGCAGCTTGAAATCGCAAAAAACGCGGGGCTTCCCGTATGCGTCCACGCAAGAAGCGCGGTCGAAGAGGCGATTAAAATCATAGACGAAAGCGGATTTGACTGGGGAAAGGTTGTTTTCCACTGTTTCAGTGGCACGGCAAGCCAGCTTGAAATGCTTAATTCGCGCGGCGGCAGAGCCTCTTTCACGGGAATAATAACCTATAAGAACGCGGAGCAAATGCGCGAATCAATGCTTGCGCAGGGGCTTTCAAAAATTATGTTTGAAACAGACTGCCCGTATCTTGCGCCCGTTCCGATGCGCGGAAAGCCAAACGAGCCAAGCTACATTCCGTTCATCGCCCAAAAGTCCGCGGAGCTTTTCGGAATTTCGATTGAAGAAATCGCAGAAATTTCGACTAAAAACGCACGCGAATTTTTCGGCATTTAACCCTTTACGACAATCCTAATTTAAACTTCAATCTAAGCATGGTTAAAATTTCCGTAAATATCGACTACAATATGCCCGACCGTCTCGAAGACTTCCTCTGCGAGCTGGAAACTTCCTCATGGTCCATAGAAAAAGCAAACGACGCAACCCCTCCGAAACTCGTCGGGTACTTCGACAATTTGGAAGAAGCCGCCCCCGCCTACAAGCAAATCAGAAAAGAGTTTAAAACCCTTCCCGAAAATTTTGATGTTGAAGAAATTTTCGACTGCGACTGGCAAAACGAGTACAAAAAATATCTGACCTCATGGCGGCATGAAAATCTCCACTGGGTGCCCGTCTGGGAAAAGGAAAAATACATTTTGCCCGAAGGCGGCAAGGCATTTTATTTCGACGCAGGGCTCGCTTTCGGCACGGGAGACCACCCGACAACCCGCCTCTGCGCAATCAGAATGCTTGATTTCCTGAAAAAAACCGAAAACCCCGAAAGTGTGTTTCTAATCGACGCGGGATGCGGCTCGGGCATACTCGCCCTTAGCGCGAAGCTCTTGGGAGTCGGCAAGGTTTACGGCTTTGACAAAGACCCCGAAGCGGTGCGCTTAAGCGAAGAAAACGCAAAGATAAACAATGTGCCAAACGGCGGCGTTGAATTTTCGGAAGCCGGAATAGACGACGGGCTAAAAGGCAAAACCTGCGACATTCTGCTTGCAAACATACAAGCCGACATCTTGCAAATATACTCAAAAGAGTTAATCGGCGCGGTAAAAAGCGGCGGTATTTTGGTTTTAAGCGGGATACTGGCATCTGAAAACGACGAGGTTAAGCGCAAGTTTTTGGAAATGGGCGGCGCGAAAATAAAATCGTCCGATACCGCGATAATGGGTGAATGGTCCGACATTATGTTTGAAATCGCCTGATGAGAGACCGCCGAATCATAGAGCTTTTAAGCCCCGCAAAAAATGCGGAATGCGCAATAGCCGCAATCAAGGCGGGCGCGGACGCGGTTTACATGGGCGCAAGCTCCTTCGGGGCGAGAAGCCTTGCGGGAAACTCTTTTGACGCAATCAAAAAGTCCGCGGATTTCGCCCATCTTTTCGGCGCGAGAGTTTACATAACGCTAAACACGATTTTATTTGACGGAGAAGTCGAAAAGGCGCGCGAAACCGCCTTCAAAGCTTATGAATCAGGCGCGGACGCGCTTATAATTCAAGACATGGGGCTTATGAACGGAGAGCTTCCGCCGATAGAACTCCATGCAAGCACCCAGTGCAATATCCGCACTCCCGAAAAGGCAAAGTTTCTCGAAGACGCTGGCTTTGACACTTTGGTGTTGGCGCGCGAGCTTTCGCTAAAAGAAATTGAAAACATCGCAAAAAGCGTAAAAGCAAGAATCGAATGCTTTGTCCACGGCGCATTGTGCGTTTCATACAGCGGGCAATGCTACCTAAGCCACGCAATCGGCGGCAGAAGCGGAAACCGCGGCGAATGCGCCCAGCCTTGCAGAATGCCCTACTTGCTTGAAGATTTTAACGGCAAAATAGTTTCAAAAGACGCTCACTTTCTGTCGCTAAAAGACATGAACCGCTCAAAGTCGGTCGGAGAAATGCTTAAAGCGGGCGCAAGCTCCTTCAAGATAGAAGGCAGGCTTAAAGATTTGGATTATGTAAAAAACATAACGGCATACTACCGCAGAATTTTGGACGCGGAAATTGAAAAAAACGGGCTTTGCCGCGCAAGCTTCGGCAGAAGCCGTTTCCCGTTTGAACCCAATCCTTCAAAGACTTTCAACCGCGGCTTTTGCGAATATTTCCTGAAAGACACGTCCGAAAAATGCGCAAGCTTCGACACCCCGAAATCGAAAGGCGAATTTATAGGCAAAGTTGAAAATACTATTAAAGGCGGATTTGAAACAAATTCAAAAGAGCTTCAAAACGGGGACGGAATTTTAATAAAAAACCCTGACGGGCGAATTTTCGGGACACTCGTAAACTTTTCAAAAAACGGAAAAATAAAATGCGCGTCAAACTGCCCCGCATGCAGGGGGGCTGAAATTTGGCGCAACAAAAGTGTGGCATTTGAAGCGCAAATATCGGGAGAATGCTCGCGAAAAATCGGAATCAACGCCGAGTTTTCGGAAACGCCGTCGGAATATAAAATTTCATTTTCTCACCCTCCGACAAATTCTTATTCGGAAGTAAAAATAAATAAAGGCGAAACCGAACCCGCGCAAAATTTCGACGCCGCAAGTGAAAGAATTTCCGCAAGCCTGCAAAAATCGGGAGGCACGAATTTTGAAGTCATAAGCTTGAAATTTTCTGCAAAAAGCGCGCCGTTTTTAAAAGCCTCGGAAATAAACGAATTCAGGCGGACCTTGCTAAAAGCTCTCGAAGAAAAAATCGCAAGCCTGCACGAATTAAAACGCAAAGTAAAACGCATTCCCCCAAAATTTTCCGCGATAAAAAAAGAATTTTTCGACGCCGATTACAGAGCAAACGTCTCGAACAAAAAAGCGGAGGATTTCTACAAAAAATGCGGCGTAAAAATAGAAGAACCCGCGCTTGAATGCAACGCTGCCGACATTTCCGAAAAAGAGCTGATGCGCACGAAACACTGTATTTTGCGCGAACTTGGAATGTGTAAAAAAGAAGGAAAATTCCCGAAAAGCCTTGTGGAGCCGCTGATTCTTAAAAGCGGGGAGGCTTCGCTAAAAATACGCTTTAACTGCGGCGACTGCGGAATGTCGATTTTTAACGCTCACTTTAAAAGCTCGGAAGCCCGCTGAGACAAACTCCTTGCTTTCTTCAATTCTGAAATTGCGTCCAACATATTTGATTTGAAAGAATTTTCATCATCTTCCAACGCGCTGTCATACATTCTGCCAATGGATACCATCGCATTGAAATATATCGGATTTGTCCACGGAAGCTCTACCTTGATTTCTGTTATGCGCTTTGAAATTTCCCTTTTTATTTCGTCCCTGCGCGCAAAAATATCATCTCCCGCAATGATTTCGACAGGCTCGCCCTTTCGCATTTTTTGCACCATAAAGAAATACGCGGCGTCGGAATCTGAAGACTTAAAGTCTTTTACGCCCGAAAGACGCGCATATATCTCGCCATAAACTGCGGCTAAAAACTTGTCGTTATAGTCAGAGCCGAAGCGCGATATCAAATATTCCCCCGACGGAACGCCGTTTAAAACAAAATATTTCAGCATTTCAAACCAAGCCTTTGAATTGCCGCCGCAAAGAGAACGCAATGCCAAAAGGGAAAAATAAGAAGACGCCTCCATTTTCAAAATGTCTCCGCCTGCCTTTGGAGAATAATTGAACACGTCCGACATTTTATCCGCGCCAGTATTTTTCAAATGGCGGGCAAGCTCAATCGGGGCAAATTCTGCGATTTGGCGCGCAATCATAGCCCTGAGCGCAAGCTCAATCCAATAGGGATGGCTTTTTTTACTCCCAAATTCCGCCGCCCAAGCGCGCAAATATATGTTTGCGATGCGCTCGTAAAATTTGTCAAGCGGCAGATTTTTTGAGCATTTTACGGACAATACAACGTCAAATTTAAACCTCGAAGTCTCCAAAAAATCGCCCTCAAAATCCGCTTCGATTTCAGGCAAAAAATGAATTTCTATCGGTGTTTTGAATTTTTCAACGCCGCCAAACATCTCCTCTATCGCCCGCTCCGCCTTGCCCACAAGCGCAAAGCCGAAATTGCGAAGCTCCAAATTTTTTGAAAACACGATAAACGCCGACTTCGAGCTTTCGGAATAAAACAATTTATCGCCCTCCGGCAGCTTGCCATCAAAATTATTGGCGGCACTCTTTGCAATTTCCTCGTCAAGGCGTTTTTCCAAAGAAAATTCTCCGCCCTCCGCAAAAGAAAGCAGGGGCGAAAAAAACAAAACTGCCGCAATCAAAATTTTCATTTTTCCAAAATCAAAAATCCGTTTTCAGCATGAACCTTGCAGCTTGACAGCCTGTTTGCGGCATCCCTTAGCAAGGGGCATTCCAAATATTTTCCCACCGCGTTTTTTAGGATTATTTTTGCAATCGGCAGGGGAATTTTCGCACCCGCCAAGCGGGCGTCAGACAAGACAAACCACCCGCCTGAAATTTTGAAATAAAACGACAGGCGGCGGCAGGAGCTGAAAATCGAAATCGGAGAATTTACGGCGATTGAAACTTTGAGAGTTTCGCCGTCTAACTCAAAATCGGGGGCAAACAAAATTTCCCCGACAGACACTCCCTTTTCGCAAAAATCCCGATACAAGATTTTCGACAGTTCCCCCTTGAAGCCGCTTGCGGAAAATTTTTCACTTTTGCGGCTATTGTCGCTTAAAAAATCTGCCACAAAAGAGGGAGATGACTGCGCAGGGACTTCGCAAACTCCGCCTTTAAGCGACAAGACGCAAAAAAAGCCCGCGACAGCCCCCAACACAAACGCCAACGCGCAAAAAAGCGCGAACGAAAATATCGGCAAAACTATCGCAAGCTTTTTCAAAACCCGTCGTGTTTTAGTATGAACGCCCCTCTTTATGCTCGAAGTAATTTATGTAGGCGCGGTTCAAAACCTTGTAGCCTCCCGGTGTGGGATAGTCGCCTGAGAAGAACCAGTCGCCCGAAGAGCTTTTTACCGCCTTGTGCAAATCTTCGATTGACAGGAAAACCGTTTCAAGCTCGCCTTTCCAGGAGACGTTCGGCGGATATACGAGCTCTGCGATTTTCTTTGAAATTTGCTCTGTCGTAAAGCAGTCGTAAATGCGCTTCACATAGTTTTTCATATCTTTCGGATCTTTGTCAGCCTGCGCGCAACACTGCTGGTAAACTTCAAGCAAAAGCTCCTTGTTGCCGCTTTCCTTGCAAAGCTCAACGGCAGCTTGGAAAGCTATGAATTTACCAAGCTCGCTCATATCGATGCCGTAGCAGTCGGGATAGCGGATTTGCGGGGCTGTGGAAACTATCACGATTTTGCGCGGATTTATGCGGCTGAGTATCCTCAAAATCTGCTGGCGCAAAGTAGTGCCGCGTACAATGGAGTCGTCAAGGCAGACCAGAGCGTCTTCGGGGCGCACTACGTCGTATGTTATGTCGTAAACGTGCGACGCCATTTGCATTCTGTCTTTTTCAGACGAGATGAAGGTGCGCAGTTTGATGTCTTTATGCACAACCTTTTCCCCGCGGGGCCAGTTGTCGAGAATGAGCTTGTCCAAATCTTCGCCCGTGATTGTTTTTCCCGAATTTACGATTTTCAAAATTTCGTCTTTTACGTCCTTGCGCCTCTGGACGCGCAATTCGTGCATCATTCCGTAATACGCCATTTCGGCAGTGTTTGGAATGTAGCTGAAAACGCTCTTTGAAAAATCGTTGCCTACGCTCTTTATGATTTGCGGAACGAGAGCCGCGCCGAGTGCCTTTCTTTCCTTGTAGATTTCAGGGTCGTTGCCGCGGGAAAAATATATGCGCTCAAACGAGCATGATTTCTTTTCGCCTGCTGAAACATATTCTTCGTCCCTTACTGAGCCGTCTCCCTTAATGACAAACACATGCCCAGGAGCAAGCTCTTTTATGTCCTCGGCGGTTTCGTCAAAAATCGTCATTAGCGCAACGCGTTCCGAAGCAAACGCAATCAACTCGTCGTTTTGAAGATAAAAGCACGGGCGGATTCCGTTTCGGTCGCGCAAAACAAAGGCATCTCCGTTGCCCAAAAGCCCCGCGATTGTGTAGCCGCCGTCCCAGTCGAGCGCGGCCTTGCGCACGATGTCAACAGGATTGAGTCGCTCAGCCATCACACGCAAAACATCTTCGCCTCCAAGCCCTTCGTCGCGAAGCTTGCGGTAGATTTCAGAATGCTCGATGTCGAGATGGTAGCAGATTTCTTCCATAATCGACTGGGTGTCTGAGCTGAAAATCGGGTGCGTGCCGCGTTCGACGAGCTTTTTGTTGAGGGCGTCGGCGTTTGTGATGTTGAAGTTGCCCACAAGCATAAGGTTGCGCGACGGCCATGTACTTTTGCGGAAGAACGGATGACAAAGCGTCTTGTCGTGGTTAGTACCGCTTGTGCCGTAGCGCAAATGCCCGATTAAAAGTTCCGCGCAATAGTCGAAATTGTCTTTGGCAGTTGACGGGAATTCGGGATGAATAATGCCGTCTTTTACCATTTTGTTGTATTTTTCAAGCTGTTCGCCGAAAATTTGCGATAAAGCGTTGCTCTTTGTGCTTCTTTCGCGCGCCATAAACGGCTTGCCCGCAGGCACGTTCAGCTTGACCGCGCCAATTCCCGCGCCGTCCTGCCCGCGGTTGTGCTGTTTTTCCATCAAAAGGAAAAGCTTGTTAAAACCGTAAAGGGGCGTGCCGTATTTTTCTTGATAGTAAGACAAAGGCTTCAAAAGCCTCACCATCGCAATGCCGCACTCGTGTTTGATTGAATCGCTCATATGTATCTCCTTAAATTTTTAAATTAAACGGCTTCAAAAAAACGCGCAGAATGACTACGCGTTTTCAAGATATTTTTTAAGTCTCGCCACAACCTTTTCGCGCCCCAAAACTTCAAGCATGGGCATCAAGTCGGGTCCGCTTGCAACGCCTGATATGGCAAAACGAAGCGGCGGGAAAAATTCAGTGAATTTAATGCCAAGCTCCTCTGCCTTTTTCTCAAACGCCGCGTGAATTGAATCGCCGTCAAAACTCGGAACAGTTGAAAGAATTTCAACTGCACCCCTCATTCTTTCAATCGCGTTTCCCTTTTTGAAAACGCGCTCTTTCGCGGCTTCGTCAAAGGCAAAGTCCTCCGTGAAAAAGTACGAGACAAGGCTTGCAAAAGTTTCCATTGACGCCGCTTTCGGCTGCGCAAGCTTAAACACGCGCTCGATGTAATCCTTGCCACCTGCGAGATTTACCCCCGAATTTTCCATCGCCTTGCAGGCGAGTTCGGAAAACTTTTCGATTGGCAGGGCGCGGATATGCTCCATGTTGAAGTGCGCCATTTTCTTTTCGTCAAAACGGGCGTTGGAATGGACTATGCCCTTGAAATCGAAAAGCGAAATGATTTCGTCTATCGGCATTATTTCCTTGCCGTTTTTTGGATTCCAGCCAAGCAAGCAAAGATAATTGCGCACGGCTTCGGGAAGAAAGAGCTTTTGCTGGTATTCTTCGATTAAAGCCCCTCTGTCGCGCTTGCTCATTTTGCCGGAGCCTTCGCTTTTCAAGATTAGCGGAATGTGGGCAAATTGCGGCATCGGAGCGTCAAACGCCTTGAAAAGCTCTATGTGCTTATTGGTGTTGGTCAAGTGGTCTTGACCCCTTATTACGTTGGTGATTTCCATGCAAATGTCGTCAACGACATTCACAAAATGGAAAACGGGAGTCCCGTTCGAGCGGAAAATCGGGAAGTCTTTTTCTTCCAAGCGTTCAACATCGCCGTAAACGGCATCGTGCAAAACCTGCTTTTCACCCGACACTTTGAAAAACACCGCGCCGTCCTTGTCGTACGCCCTGCCCTTTTTGCGGAGAATTTCGAGATACTGCAAATAAATGTCGTCGCGCCGGCTCTGGAAATACGGACCATAGTTTCCACCGACTTCAGGGCCTTCGTCCCAGTCGAGACCAAGCCAGCGCATGCTGTCCATTATAACGTCCAAAAACGCCTGGCTGTTGCGCTCCTTGTCGGTATCTTCAATTCTAAGAACAAACGTTCCGCCTGTGTGGCGCGCATAAAGCCAGTTGAAGAGCGCAGTCCTTGCGCTGCCGATATGAAAAAAGCCCGTTGGGCTGGGTGCAAATCTAACTCGTGTTTTTCCGCTCATAAAAACATAAATAAAATGCCTAAAAAATTGGCGATTTCAACAAAAATAAATCTAAAATCCGCTTTTTTTGAATTGCGGGCGGCAAACGAAAAGCATCCGATGCAGACAAAAAACTACTCCCCGCCCATAACGAAGGTCAGTACAAGTTCGCCTTCGGCTGAAACATAGAGCTTCACATCGTCGTCGCGGTGCTTTTTAAGTATTTTTATTTTGGGATTTTTGTCCAAATCCGACAAGTCGCCAAGCTGTTTTGTCCAGTCGTTTTTTGCGGCAATTAATATGTACTTGCGCTCAAACCCCTTGAATGAATGGTGCATACTTATGTCTATTATGAGGCTCCCCTCGAAAGCTCCGACCGATTTAGCCCTGATTGTGGAAATTCCAACCGCGTCCGACACAAATTCAAGCGCGGTCTTTTCTCCCCTCAGCGAAAATTCGTCGTCAATATTTATATTTATGCCGTCGCCAACGAGAGTGAGGGCGGTTTCCTTTCCCCTTTCGCCGACGACAAGCTCGTCGCAATTTAAAGTGTCTCCTATTTGCAAAACAACGCACTTGCTGTCGTCAAAACCTCTCACAATAGCCAAATTGGAGAAATCCGAGCCTTCCGACATAAGCCCGAGCGAATGGGTTCCGAGTTCGCGCATTGCAAGGTCGCTTCCGTTTACCTTGCCTTCTTTTATTTCCACCTTTTTTGAGCCGAGCGAAGATATTCCGTCCACAACCGCGATTTCATCGCCGCCGATTTTCATCGCATTTTCAAAACCCGCCTCTTCCGCGCCAGAATTTTTTTCGGTTTTGGAATTCTCAAAATCACCGCCGCCCAAACATCCGAAAAGTAAAAGCGCAGATAAAACTGCAAAGAAAGCAAATTTAACATTTTTCATAACATTTTATTTTGCATAAAAAACGCCATTTGGTCAATAAAATAAGGAAAATGCCAAAATCCACCAAAAAAAAGCGGACTCGAAAGTCCGCCAAAATTCAACGTGCAACATCGGAGCCAAGCTCCTTAAAAATAAATTTCACGGAGCGCGCCATATCCTCGTCGGTTTCCATGGAATCCGAGATTGAAGAGATTGCGTGAACTACCGTTCCGTGCGTTCTGCCACCGAAGCTCTTGCCTATTTCTTCAAGGGAGTGCTTTGTGAGCTTTCGCGACGCAAACATCGCAACCTGGCGCGCCAAGGCAATGCCCATTGTGCGCCTCGAACCCAAAATGTCTGCGACTTCCACCTTGTAAAATTTGGCAACGGTTTCCTGAATTTGCGCTATGGTAATCTGGTCTGAAACTTCCTCATGCTTAAAGAAGTCCTCCAAAAGCTTTTGCGCAAGCTCCACACTCAAACAATTTGAAGCCGACACGACCGAAGCGTAGCCGATTACTCTCGTAAGCGCGCCTTCCATTCTGCGGACATTCCCCGTGACCCTGCGCGCAATCAAGTCCAAGACTTCCATCGGAATGTTCACGGGATGCGCCGACGCCTTTTTTGCGAGAATTGCAAGGCGGGTTTCGTAGTCGGGCGGCTGAATGTCAACCGACATTCCCCATTCAAAGCGGGAAACCAAACGCGCCTCGATGTCCTGAATTTCAGAAACGGGGCGGTCGCTTGAAATTATAATCTGCTTGCAGGAGTTGAAAAGCTCGTTAAACGTATGGAAAAATTCCTCCTGCAAACGCTTTTTTCCCGAAAAGAACTGTATGTCGTCAATCATGAGGACATCAATATCGCGGTAGCGCCTTCTAAACGAAACATAATCGCCCTCTTTCATTGCGGCAATATACTCGTTAAAGAAGCGTTCGGAAGATATGTAAACTATGCGCTTTTCAGGTGAATTTTTGAAGATGAAATGCGCGACGGCGTGCATTAAGTGCGTCTTCCCCAGCCCCGTGGGAGCGTATATGCAAAGAGGGTTGAACGCGCTTCCGGGAGCCTTTGCAACCGCGAGCGCCATCGCGTGAGCAAGGGAGTTTCCGTCGCCCACGACAAAGTTTTCAAAAGTGTTGTGCGGAATGATTGAAGGCGGCGGCACATGCTCTTTTACGGCGCGTACGCGCGTTCCCAAAACTTCGCGGCGCTCTTCGCTAAAATCCGCCATCGGAGAAGACGCAACGATTTCGAAATTCACGTTCATTCCCGCCGCAAGGCAAAGATGCCTTGAAATGATGTCCGCATAATTATCCCTCACCCAGTCGGCCGCAAAATCCGTTCCCGCATTGAGCTTTAAAACGCCGTCCTCGACGCCTACGCATTCCACGGGAGCGAACCAGGACTCAAAAGTGTCGGACGCCATCGAAGAGGATATCGTGGATTTCGCGACATCCCAAATGGCTGCGTCAACTGTGCTTTTTAAATTGTCTGGCATATGAAAATTGGAGATTTATCCGTCCGCCGCCCAAATTATCGGGCAAAATCCGCGAAAGAAAGGCTATTTTGCAAGATCATTATTTTCAATTCCTTATGCAAAAAATGCGCTTTTTGGAACTGCGGAAGCCAAGAGCGGGCGAATTCAGGGTTAAACAAGTTGTAAAAATCAAAAGAAGCGTTTTTGTAAAATCAAACAAGTTCGGTTTAAAGTTTTTCCGCGCCTCAATGACAAGGACTATTTTACAATTAAAAAATTTTTTCAAGAATAACTTTTCAACAAGTTATTGACAATGCCCTTGTCAAAAATTTTTTCAAAAAAATGCTTGCCAAGATTTTTTTGGAGCCGCCGCTCCCGTACTCCTTGATTTTAGGCAGTTTGGCATCGCCGCATAACAGTTAAAGGCTTTAAATCCGTATTTTCAAAAAAAGCTTCATAAAAATGTATTTGATTTTCAGTTAGTTGCAAATCCAAACAACAGTTGTTATAAAGTTATTGACAAGCCCAAAACTTCATTTTTGTAAAAATTAAAGCCCTCAAAAATTTTTTTTATTTTTATGAAAATCGAAAAAATTTTCCACAGAAATGAAAAAAATGCTCCCCCACCCTCCCCAAAAAACGCGCCACTTATTGACAAAAACCGCTTTTTGACTTCCAAGACCATCACGGGAAACAAAAATGCCCTGCGCAACTTTACTATAAACCTGTTTTATGTTTTTTTTAACCTTGAAAACAAAAGCAAAATATTTGTAATAAATCAGTTTATTTTACATTCATATAAAAGGAATCAAAGAAAATGACAGATAAAGAAGTTCTACAAAATGCGGCAAACGAAGCAAGAGGGCTTGCCATCGACGCAATTACTGCAAGAAATTCAGGGCACTTGGGACTGCCTTTGGGATGCGCGGAAATAGGCGCGGTTCTGTTCGGCGAAATTTTAAACATAGACCCGAAAAAGACAAATTGGCTAAATCGCGACAGATTTGTTTTGAGCGGCGGGCACGGAAGCATGTTCCTATATTCATGGCTTCACATGTCGGGTTTTGACCTTTCGATTGAAGACGTGGCAAACTTCCGCCTCATGGGTTCAAAAACGCCGGGGCACCCCGAATTCGGAGAAACTCCGGGAGTTGAAGCGACAAGCGGCCCGCTCGGACAGGGCATCGCAAACGCAGTCGGCATGGCTATTTCCGAAAAAATGGCGCAGGGACGCTTCAACACTGAATCAGAAAAAATCATCGACCACAAAGTGTTCTGCTTGGCGGGCGACGGCTGCTTCCAGGAAGGCATTTCTTCAGAGGCAAGCGCAATCGCAGGGCACTACAAGCTCGACAATCTCATTTTGATATACGACTCAAACGACGTCACTTTGGACGCCGCCGCAAGCAAATCGCAAAGCGAAGACACCGCAAAACGCTACCAGGCGTACGGCTTTGAAGTCTTCACTGCTGACGGACACAACTTGGACGCAGTGAAAGCAACCCTCAAAAAGGCAATCAAGCGCGAAAACGGCAAGCCAAAGCTCGTAATATTTAAGACCGTAATAGCAAAGGGCATTGCCGAAGTCCAAGGCACAAACAAGGGGCACGGCGAAGGCGGAGCAAAATTTGCGGACGCCGCAAAAGCGTCTTTGGGGCTTCCCTCCGAAAAATTCCATGTAAGCCAAGCCACATACGACTATTTTGCAAAGCTTGCCAAAAAGCGCGCGCGCAAACGCAAGGCATGGGAAAAGTCGTTCGCGTCATGGAAGCTTGCAAATCCTGAAAAGGCGCAGGAATTGGAAGAATGCTTAAACAAGAAAGAAGTCTTTGCAGACCCCAAAAAGCTTTTGACATTCATTCCAGAATTCCCGAACACCGACAAGAGCGCGTCCCGCGTTTCGGGCGGAACAATCTTAAATTCATTGGCAAAGAAAATGCCCAACATTGTTTCGGGTTCTGCCGACCTTTACGGCTCCACAAAGAACTATATCAAGGAAGGCGGCGACTTCTCGCCCGAATGCCCGCAAGGAAGAAACATCTACTACGGCATCCGCGAACACGCAATGGGCGCAATCACAAACGGCATCTGCTACTATGGGCTCTTCACGCCGTCTTGCGCGACATTCCTTACATTCGCAGGCTACATGATGGGCTCAATCCGCGTTGCGGCACTCGCAAATCTGCCTGTCCAGTACATATTTACGCACGACTCAATCGGCGTTGGCATGGACGGCCCGACACACCAGCCCGTGGAACTTGTAAGCATTCTGCGCAGCATACCGCGCCTTGACGTTGTAAGACCCGCCGACAGCGAAGAAGCGGCAGGTGCGTACGCCCACGCATTCTCGCGCCAAAACGGTTCAACCGCACTCATCTTGTCGCGCCAAGACTTGCCGATGATTAACGAAATTCCTGTACAAACGCGCCGCGAAGGCGTATTGAAGGGTGCGTACATCGCACGCAAGGAAACCCAGCCTCTCGAAAGAATCATCATCGCGACAGGCTCAGAGCTTCTGCTTGCGCTCAAAGCGGCGGATTCTCTCGGCTACGGCACGCGCGTTGTTTCAATGCCCTGCATGGAAGCCTTTGAACGCCAGAGCGCGGAATACAAGGAAAGCGTATTGCCAAGCTCCTGCCAAAACAGGACGGCGGTAGAAGCAGGCGTAAGCCTTTCTTGGGGCAAGTACGCAAAGAAATTCGTATGTACCGACGATTTCGGTTTCTCGGCAGACGGAAGCGAAATTTACAAGCACTTCGGCTTGACTGCCGAAAACGTCGCAAACGTCGCAAAGTAAATCGTAAACAAAAACGAAAACAAAAAACTTCGCCTGAAAAGGCGAAGTTTTTTTTACTCTCGCAAAAACAGAAAATACAAATTGCCGAATTTAAAAGACAAAAAAATAAGACTGCCGCCGATAACTTGCAAAAAAAATGCGGAACTGAAACAGCCCCGCAATTTCCATTAAGACAAATTGTTTTGATATAAACTACTCTTCGATAGGTCTTGGAAGATAAACTATCGCGGAAATCAAAAAGAGCGTATAGCCTACAAGCTCAACCGACTCTTCCCAAAACTCGTGATTTGGAACAAAAGACGATCTTTCAACAATGTCGGAAGCAAGCAAGGTCAAGGCAGCCAAAACGCCCAAAACAAAAACCTTCGTCCTCAAAAATTTTAAAGCCGCCCCCAAATAGAATTTGAATTTCAAAAACGCCCCCGTAAACACCGAAACAAACAAGACTGCCATTATTATGTTCCTGCCCTTGCCCGCACACAGAGTTTTAACAATTTCCGGAACATCAAGACGCTCGAAATCGACTTCTCTGAAAATGAACGCAAAAGCCAAAACCGCAAAAAACATAGGTATCATCTTAGCCTTTTCGCCGTTAAGCAAAGCCCCAGCGAAAAACACCGCGCAAGCGAAAGCGCAAACCGCAACCTGCAAATTTTCAATGAAATGGTTTTCCGCATGAATCAATTCGTTTTTCAGATAAAACATCTCATAAGAAGCATAGGCTATTGCGACCAAAAGCCCCGCCCAGGTAATCGCTTTGAGCAGGGTTGAAATTGCAAACAATTTGGGATTTTTAAAATATAAATTATTCATTTTACTGCAAAAAACCCGTAAAAATTAAGTCAAACGACGGCAAAAGTCAAGTTTTTAACTCCTGCAAAAACCAAGCCGCCGCCCCGCCCCGAATTAAAGTTTTTTTTAGTTCTTGACTATGTATTTTATAAGTATTGAGTAGATTGCTTTATTTATTGTCAATCATCGCCTAAAAATGTTGGTTCAGATTTTAAAATCGAAAATCTTGCGCGCCGAAACCACCGACGCCATAAAAGATTATGAAGGCTCTCTTGCCATAGACGAGCTTCTTATGAAGAAGGTCGGGCTTATGTACGGGGAAAAAATCCTCGTAGGCAACATAACAAACGGCAAGAGATTCGAAACTTACGCAATCCCCGCCCCCGCAGGCTCCAAAACAATATCGCTAAGAGGAGCCGCCGCGCACATGGGGCAAAAGGGAGACCTCTTGGTTTTAATGTCGTTTGCGATGATGACCCCGGAAGAAGCGAAAGCGTGGGTTCCAAGCACAATAACGCTTGCCGAACACAATTCAAAGATAATAAAATCCCAAAACGCTCTGCAATAATTTAACCTAACAAATAAAGATATGGCTTACAAACTATTCATACCAGGTCCGATTGAAGTGTCGGAAAAAACATACAAGGCAATGTCGCAAGCCATTGTCGGCCACCGCAGCAAGGATTTTTCCGCATTGGTCGGCAGAATTATGCCCGACTTGCAGAACTTGTTTTACACAAAAGACCCCGTCTATTTGAGCACATCAAGCTCTTGGGGCGTTATGGAAGGCTCTTTGCGCAATGTCGTTCAAAAGGGAGTTCTAAACTGCGGCAACGGTGCGTTTTCCGACAAGTGGTACGACGTGTCGAAACGCTGCGGGTTGAACGCCGAAATGCTGCAGTTCGACTGGGGCAAGCCCGTTGATCCCGAAGCGGTCAGAAAAGCCCTTTCAACAGGCAAATTCGACGCCATAACCATCATACACAACGAAACTTCCACAGGCACGATGAGCGACATCAAGGCTCTCATGGAAGTAATCCGCGAATTCCCCGACGTTGTCTCCATTATCGACACGGTAAGCTCTTTTTCGGGCATGCCGATAAAAAAAGACGAACTCGGCATCGACGTAATGATGGCAGGCTGCCAGAAGGCGATGGCAATCCCCCCGGGCTTGGCGTTCCTCTCCGTTTCGCAAAAAGCCATGGAAAGGGCAAAGAAAACCGAAGGCAGAGGCTACTATTTCGACTTTTTGGAATTCCAAAAATTCTGGGAAAAGAACCAGACTCCGTCAACTCCCGTAATCTCTTTGATTTACGCCCTCGAAAGCAAGCTTGAAGACATCAAGAACGAAGGTCTTGAAAAACGCTATGCCCGCCATTTGGAAAACAACAAGATTGTCCGCGAATGGGGCTACGGATACGGCTTTGAATTGTTCCCCGAAGAAAAGTACGGCTCAATAACCTTGAACTGCTTCAAGAACAATCTCGATATCGACATAGCCGCGGTCAACGAAGAGCTTAAAAAACGCTTCAACATGATGTTCAACTGCGGCTACGGCAAAATCAAGGGCAAGACTTTCCGCATTTCAAACATGGGCGACGAAACGCCCGAAACAATGCGCGAACTCCTGGGCAATCTCGATACAATTCTTCCCGAATTTATCAAGAAATAAGCCCTTTTTACAAAGATGAAGAAGCTTGTCATAGCGGAAAAGCCGAGCGTTGCGGCGGATATTGCCCGCACGCTCGGAAAGGCGAAAAAAAATGGCGACTATTACGAAAACGAAGAGTTCGTAATATCGTCTGCGCTCGGGCATTTGATAGAATTGCCAATGCCTGCCGATATCGACAAGAAGTACGCCCGCTGGTCTCTCGCAAACCTTCCGATACTGCCTGAAAAGTTCACCCCTAAGCCCATTGAAAAGACGAAGAAAAAATTCGCCGAACTCAAAAAGCTCATGGGGCGCAAAGACTTGGACGGCATCATAAACGCCTGCGACGCGGGCAGAGAGGGCGAACTCATCTTTACTTACATTTACGAGGCGGCAAAATGCAAGCTTCCGCGCCAAAGGCTCTGGATGTCGAGCATGACGCCCGAATCGATAAGGCAGGCGTTCGCCTCTCTTCGCAGTCAGGAAGAAATGGTGTCGCTTCAAGACGCCGCGCGGTGCCGCAGCGAATCCGACTGGATTGTCGGAATAAATGGCACGCGCGCAATCACTTCCCGAATGTTCGGGGCGCGCCAAAAGGCGGTCGCAAGCGTCGGAAGGGTTCAGACGCCCACGCTTGCCATGATTGTCGAAAGAGAGCGCGAAATCGCGAACTTCAAGCCCAAGCCGTATTGGAAAATAACGGCAAAATTCGGCATTGAAAACGGCGAGTATTCTGGAACTTACCAAAAGCCCGACTTTAAGGCGAAAGACAAAGCTTCGGGCGACGCGGCAGACAGGATTTGGGACGAAGAAGCGGCGAAAAAAATTCTTGAAGAGGTAAAAAACGCCCCGTTTGCCGAAGTTTCGGAAAAGAAGACCCAATCAAAACAAATTGCGCCCAAACTTTACGACCTCACAACCTTACAGCGCGAGGCAAACAACCGCTTTTCATTCTCCGCCGCACGCACGCTTTCCATAACCCAGTCGCTCTACGAAAAGCATAAAATGGTGACTTATCCGCGCACGGACTCCCGCGCGCTTCCCGAAGACTATCGCGGAGTCTGCATCGACACCCTGAACCGCCTTGACGGCAAATACGGCGTTTTCGGCAAAAAAGCGGCAGAAGAAGGCTATGTGCAAAAAGCCACAAAAAGAATTTTTAACAACGCCCAGGTCAGCGACCACTTTGCAATCATTCCGACAGGCGTTAACTCTTCAAAGCTAAACGCCGACGAATTGAAGATTTACGACATGATTGCGCGCAGGTTCATCGCCGCATTCTACCCCGACGCAATTTTCGACGTCACACAAAGGACGTCAGTCGCCGCGGGGCATTATTTCAAGACCGAAGGCAAGATTTTGAAATTTCAGGGCTGGCTTGAAGTTTACGAAAAAGGCGCGGCAAATCCCGAAAAGCAGGACGACGAGGAAAGCGCGACTCTGCCCGAATTAAAAGACGGCGAAAACGCAAAAATTTTAGATGCGCAAACAAAAGAAGAGGCTACAAAACCTCCCGCCCGCTACACCGAAGCCACCCTGCTTTCCGCAATGGAAGGCGCGGGCAAGCTTCTTGAAGACGACGAGCTTGCGGAAGCAATGAAAGAAAAGGGACTGGGAACTCCCGCAACCCGCGCGCAAATAATAGACACCCTCGTCATGCACCAGTTCATCGAACGCCAAAAACGCGAGCTTGTACCGACAAACAAAGCTGAAAGCTTAATCTCATTCTTGAAGGCGGTCGGGGTTGAAGACCTCACAAGCCCCGCGATGACAGGCGAATGGGAATATAAATTGCGCCTCATAGAAAAAAACGAACTTTCCAGAAAAGATTTCATGACGGGTATATCCGAAATGGCAACGAATATCGTAGAACGCACAAAAGCTTTCTCGGAAGAAGATTCCGAAAAGAAAGAAACAAACATAGTCTCCCCTTCCGACGGCAAAAACATGATGGAAACTTTCCGCGCGTACCGCTCGCAGGACGACAAGCTCATCATATACAAGACAATGGGCAACCGCAAGATGTCGAAAGAGGAAGTTGAAGAGCTTTTGGCAAAGAAAATCATAGGTCCCCTCGACGGCTTTAAAAGCAAGCAGGGCAAGCCCTATTCCGCATTCCTGAGACTCGACGACGACTTCAAGGTAAAATTCCAGTTCGGAGCGGCAAATTCCGACAATACAGAAAGCGGTGCAGGCTCAAAAAACGAAGATTTGTCAAAGGCTGAAGCTGTTTCAAGATGCCCGAAAGCGGCTCTAGGCTACTGCCAATGCCAAGACGGCATGATGCTTGAAACAACTTCGCAATATGTATGCTCCAATTCGCTCGACAAAGAAAAGGAATGCTCTTTCAAGATTTGGCGCAACATGCTTTCGCACTCAATCAAGCGCGAAGAAGTGCAAGCCCTCGCCGAAACGGGAAAAACTCCGCTCATAGAAGACTTCGTATCCAAGAGAACCGGCAAAAAATTCTCCGCCTACCTTATTCTGAAAGAAGGGGGAGACATCGGGTTTGAATTTGAAAAGCGCGCGCCGAAAGCAAAAAAGACTTCAGAAAAAAAGGCGGCGAAAACTTCCCCGAAATTGGACGAAGAATAATATTGAACTTGCGCAAAACAAGCCCATAATATTATAAAAATTCAAAAAAAGCAGAGTATTTATGGAAGAGGATTTTCAGGAAAATTCCACATTGAAAACATATTTGCCGCTGGCGGCGGGACTTTTGGGAATTGTCATGGGGCTTGTCGCGCTCGGATTTGCAGTCGCGTCGGCAAACAAGGCGGGAGAGATTAAGGAAAACCTCGCAACACTCTCCAAGTCGCTTGAAGAAAGCTCAAATTTGCAAAAGGAATTAAAAGCTTTAAACGACAAAATAACAAGCGCGTTTGAGCAGATTGAAGCCACGAAAGCGGCGGGCGCGATAAACGCCAACGCTGTTTCAAAGCAAGTTCAAAACGCAATAAACGCCCTAAGCATTGAAATAACCAATAACCGCAATCTAATCGCAAAAAATCAGGAAGCGATAGGCGAACTCGCGTCAAGAGGAGTGCGCACGCCAAAAACTGCCGCCGCGAAACCGTCAGGCAAGGAAGAAACATCCGCCGCCGCAACTCCGACTCCAAGCGGCAAAATCCACAAGGTGAAAGCGGGCGAAAATTTTTCAATCATCGCAAAGAAATACGGCGTTAACGTATCGGACATAGAAAAAGCCAATCCCGACAAGGATTCGCGCAGGCTTAAAATCGGGCAAGAAATAATCATTCCTTAAAAATGCCTAAACCAAAAGAATGGAAGCTTTTAGGCGAAAGAGAAATAGCCGACTGCAAGGTCTTTAAGGTTTGGGACGAACATTTCGCCCATCCCGACGGACGCGAGGGCAATTTCTATGTGTGCAAAACAAACGACTGGGTGCAGGTTGCCGCAATAACCGAAGAAGGCAAAATCGTGCTGGTAAACCAGTTCAGATTCGGTGTAAAGCGCAATTCATGGGAGCTTTCAGGCGGAGTAATCGAAAAAGGCGAAGATCCCGTAAAAGCCGCGCTCAGAGAACTTGAAGAGGAAACGGGATACGTAGCAAAAAGCGCGAAGCTTGCGGCGTCGTTTTCACCCA
Organism: Intestinicryptomonas porci; assembly: GCF_033971905.1. Classification (NCBI taxonomy): domain Bacteria; kingdom Pseudomonadati; phylum Verrucomicrobiota; class Opitutia; order Opitutales; family Intestinicryptomonadaceae; genus Intestinicryptomonas; species Intestinicryptomonas porci. Next base: position 280,786 of record NZ_JALBUT010000001.1, on the reverse strand, counting down.
ACCCCGCAATCCAAAACAACAAAGCCCATGTAGTCATCGCCGAAGGATGCCGAAAGCTGCATCCCGTAAACTGGGACGCGAATGAAGAAATCGAGGTCATGGAAGTTGACCCGTCAAAACTTGACGCGATGATTGAAAGCGGGGAAATATACCACTCAATCGCCATAAACGGCATCTATTTCCTGCAAAAACACCTTAAAAGAAATGCCCCTATTTGAAGAAGACAGCGACGGAATTTTAAGCGCGTTCAGGGGTCTTGCAAGCGGGCGCAATCTCGGCAAAGCCCCGCAATCCCCACGGGAGTCGATTGACAAAATTCTGCTTGACTTGAAGCTCTCCTCCTCAAGCCCCATAAAATCCGTAATTGAAAACTGGGCAAACATTGTCCCGCAGCGTTTCCTGGGAATGAGCGAGCCTTCCGACCTCGGCGCAAATATTTTGTATGTAAGGACTTTCAATTCGACCGCAAAGCAGGAGCTTATGTTCCAAGAGAGAATAATTTTGAAAAAAATCCGCGAACTCGGCGGATGCGCAAACATCAAAAAAATAAAATTTTTATGAAGATTGCACTGGTGCAAATGCATGTCGAACAATCGCGCTTCGACGAAAATTTGAAGAGAGCTTGCGAAGCCGTAAAAAAAGCAAAATCCCGTGGCGCGGAATTTGCAATCCTGCCTGAAATGTTCGCAAGCGGCTTCAACTACGGCGAAAACAAAAAAGCAATCGCAGGCGGCAGAAACTTTGTGCGCGATTTTTTGGAAATCGCAAAAGAAAACAAAATTTTCCTTGCGGGGACAGTGCCGCATCTTGAAGAAAATTCGTCAAAACCGTCAAACAGAATGATTTTTGCCTCTCCCGACGGCGAAATTCTCGCAAGCTACGACAAAATACACCTCTTCGGGGTATTTCATGAAGACAGGCATATCTCATGCGGAAATTCCATCGCCGTAAAAAAGATGCCGTTTGCAAACATTGGCTTTGCCGTATGCTATGACTTGCGCTTCCCCGAAATGTTCGTAAACATCGCGCAAAAAAAAGCGGATTTGATAGTCGTTTCCACCGCGTGGCCGCACCCGCGCATGGGGCAGCTCCGCACACTGGTGCGCGCAAGGGCAATAGAATGCCAATGCTTTTTGGCGTGCGTAAACCAGGTCGGAGTTGAAAATTTCGGCTCTAACAAAATAGAGTACTGCGGCTCTTCCGCAATAATAGACCCTTTTGGCGACGCTCTCTGCGAATGCAAAAAAGACGCCGAAGATTTGCAAATTGCCGACATCGATTTTGAAAAACCCAAAATCGCGCGGGAAAAAATCCCCGTACTCTCCGACCGCCGCCCCGACATTTATTTCAAGTAATCGGAAGACATGTTTATATCAGCACAATGCGCCTTTGAAAAAGCCGACAAATGCTTTGAGAAAAAACGCCCGTTCTTCTTCGCGTTCGACTACGAGCTTAAAAATGCAATATTTTTGGAGGAAAAAGACTTTGAAAATACGCGCGTAAAATTCAAAGTCGGCAAGTTTTCAAACTATGCCCCGCGCGCCTGCCATTTTAAATTTCCCCAAATACACCCAATACCAATAAGCTTTAAAAGCTATCAAAAAAAGTTCGATGCGGTAAAAGAATCTATCATGCGCGGAGATTCGTTTCTTGCGAATCTTACCATAAAAACTCCGATTTTTTCGGAAGCGTCCCTTCGCGAAATTTTTGAGAGCGCGCAGGCGAAATACATCTTGTTTGTTTCGGGCAAATTCCTGTCGTTTTCGCCTGAAACTTTCGTAAAAACAAATGATGGGAAAATTTTTTCAAATCCGATGAAAGGCACGGCGAGCCTCTCCGAAAAAAATTCCGCAAAAAACCTTGAAAACAGCGAAAAGGAAATCCGAGAACACAACACGATAGTTGATTTAATCCGAAACGACTTAAATTTTGCGGCAACCGGCGTCCGCCTGAACAAATTCAGATACGCGGAAGAAATAAAGCGGCTCGGCGCGCTGAACCTTCTGCAAACAAGCTCGGAAATTTGTGGCAATATCTGCAAAAAGAAATTCAGCGAAATCATAAAACCTATGCTGCCCGCAGGCTCGATAAGTGGAGCGCCCAAAACAAAGACGGTTGAAATCCTCAAAAAAGCGGAAGGAGAAAACCGCAACTTTTACACGGGAATTTTCGGGATGTTCGACGGCGAAAATTTGGACAGCGCGGTTGCGATAAGGTTTATCGAACAAGAAAAAGGAAAGCTGTTTTTCAGAAGCGGCGGCGGCATAACAAGCCAAAGCTCGGCAAAATCCGAATACGAAGAGGCGATTGAAAAAATCTACATACCCTGCGAAAAGAATGTTTTTTTGGAAACAATAAAGCTAAAAAACGGAGAAATTTTCAACTTGGAAGCCCACCGCAAAAGATTTCAAAAAACCCTCGCAAAGTTTTATCCCGAATCGGGCTTGGAGTTTCCGAATTTGCAGAAATTATCAGATGAAAATCCTTGCGGGCTCTTTAAAATAAGGGTGCTTTATTCCGACAAAATCGAAAAAATCGAGGTCTTGCCCTACTCTCCCAAAAAAATATCCTCGCTAAAAATCGTAAATTTAAAGGGTGCTAAGTATTCCCACAAAAGCGCAAACCGCGCGCCTTTGGATTTCGCGCTCTCGCAAAAAGGCGCAGCCTCAGATGTCATAATCTGCAAAAACGGGAAAGTCTGCGACTCCTCATACGCAAACATCGCGTTCAAAAAAAACGGAAAGTTTTACACGCCAAAAACCTTTCTTTTAAACGGCACAAAACGCCAAAAGCTCATAAAAGACGGCATTCTTGAAGTGCGGGATATTTCAATACCCGACATAAAAAACTACGAAAGAGCCGTCTTCATAAACTCAATGCTCGACCCGCATGACGATGTGGGAACTAACGTCGAAAACATAATCTTTGACTGATGGGAAGCACGCTTATAATAGACAATTACGATTCATTCACGCAAAATTTGGCTCAAATTCTTGAAGAGCAAAACGCGCAATTTAAAATCGTAAAAAACGACGAACTTCTCGGCGAAGAAATCGGCAGATTTTCAAGGGCGATAATATCTCCGGGACCGGGGCTTCCCGAAGAGGCGGGGGGGCTTATGGATTTCATATTGAAATTTAACGGAAAAATCCCGATTTTAGGCGTCTGCCTCGGGCATCAGGCAATATGCAGATGCTTCGGGGCAAAACTTGAAAACATTGCTCCGCTCCACGGGGTTCAAAGCGGAATATCGTTTTCTTCCCCCAAAGACGAAATTTTTGAAGGCGTTTCGGAAACTGCCAAAATCGGGCATTACCACTCATGGACGGTTTCGCAAAAAGATTTCCCGAAGGAGCTGGAAATCACCGCGCTCGACTCATTCGGGCAAATCGCCGCCGTACGCGTAAAAAATTCAAAAACGCGCGGCTTGCAGTTTCATCCCGAAAGCATAATGTGCGACTGTGGAACGCAAATAATCAAAAATTTTCTGAAAATTTAAATTGAAAAAACAAACGCAAAACCCAATCTTGGCAATATGCAGGAATTGACAAAAACAGCACTTGAAAATTTCAGAAAAAAAGGCTTTTCGGCGGAATTTTTTGAAAGCGGCGAAGAAGCCCTTAAATACGTTTTAAATGAAATCGGCAAAGACTGCGTGGGAATCGGCGGCTCTATGACAATCCAAGAGCTCGGCTGGTTTAACGCCTTGCAAAACCGCGGCAAAACAATCTGGCACTGGCAGGAAAAATACGACGGAATTTTAAACGATGAAAACGCCGCGCCCTGCTACATCACGAGCGCAAACGCAATTTCCTCCGACGGGGCAATCGTAAACATCGACGCAAACGGCAACCGAATTGCCGCTACCGCCTTCGGCGCAAAAAAGATTTTCATTGTCTGCGGAGAAAACAAAATCGAACATGACATACCCTCCGCGCTTTTCAGGGCTAAAAATATAGCAGCTCCACTAAACGCAAAACGCCTGAACCGCAAGACTCCGTGCGCGATAAAAGCCGACAAGTGCCACAACTGCCTGTCCCCCGAAAGAATATGCCGCGTGACGTCCATAACGACATTCCCCATTCCGAATTTGGACATGCGCATAATTTTTGTAAAAGGCTCCTGGGGATATTAGATAAAAAATTTATAAAAAAATAGTTGAAAGAAAAAGAGCAATTTGCGATAGTAAAAAAATTGCAAAAAAAGATTGTCGCGCGCATAACGAAAAAAGCATTCGCTTTTTTGAATTCCCCGCGGATTTCCGCAAGGCAATCGCAAAAATATGAAAAGATTTACACAGGACCACGAGTGGCTCGAAATTGACGAAGACGGCATAGGAACTGTCGGAATCAGCGATTATGCGCAGGAAACTTTGGGCGATATTTCAAATATAACCACACCCGAAGACAATGCTTTTTTCAAAAAAGGCGAAGCTTTCGCGCACATTGAATCCGAAAACGCTTCATGCGAAGTCTATATGCCGGTAAGCGGCAGGGTAATTGCCGTAAACGAACAACTCGAAGCTTTTCCGGAACTCTTGAACAGCGACCCCGAAGGGCTTGGCTGGATTGTGAAAATCGAACTTTCAGACAAAAACGAACTCAACGAACTCATCAAAAAGGAAGATTATCTTGATACTCTTCCCGAAGACGGAGAAGAAGATGACGACTAAAATTTTGCGCATAATGTTTCTGCCGATTTTGGCGACGTTCGTCCTTGCAGGATGCGCCGCCGACGGTCAAAAATACACGCGCACGATAGCAGTTTCCAGCACTCCGTCGGGAGCGGAAATCGTCGTTAACGGAATGCCTGTCGCAAAAACTCCGCTTGCAATCGAAGTTGAAGCGACAAAGTCGGGGCATTTCATAAACAGATTTGAGATTATTGCGCGTCCTTTAAACGACGCCGAAGGGCAATACATACAAGTAAAGTCCTTCGCGCCCTATTCGACGAAAGACGCGGCAAAAATCCCCGAAAAAATCGAATTTGACATGCGCGCAAACCCGCGCGCAAACTAATTTCCACAAGGGGCTTGATGCGAAGCTTCCGAATGGAAATCGGCTTGGAAACGCCGAAAATCTTTCCAAAAAACAGGTCTTAGCCGTTTTGCAAAAGAAAGGCGGCCAATACCGCAAAAAAGCGCAATAAATACGCAAGTATTGGTGCAAAAAGCGCAATGGCCTCGCGCTTTTCGCATCGCCTGAAAGAGCCTTCTCAAACTCTTATGGCGGCAGAAAAATCTGCTTAAAATCCCGAAAACGGCACCACTCCGATTTGCGGGACGCGCAAAATGCGGGCATCGGCAATCTTTCGCAGTGCATTGCAATTCGCCTTTGCCGCAGCAAAAATCCCGAAAGGACGAAAGCTGCCGAACTTGCGAAGCTCGGTCTTATTGCCGCGCAAAACAACTTCGGAAGTAGGAAATTTTCAAAACGCGCCAAATTTCGGCAAATTTTGAAAATTAAAAAAATTGAAGTTTTCGATAAAAAAAAGAGCTTTTTAAGCGGAAATTTCGATAAAACGCACAAAAACCAAAAAAAGTATTTGACGAAAGGATAAAAAGAGGTAATTTCCTCTACTTTTCTTTTAACAATGAAAACAACAGTAGCCAAGAAAGAAGAACAAAAGCAGTGGTACGTAGTCGATGCAAAAGACCTCGTGCTTGGTCGTCTTGCCGTAAAAATTGCGAACGTGCTGCGCGGTCGCTATAAGCCAACATATACTCCAAACGTTGACTGCGGAGATCATGTTATCGTAATCAATGCGGAAAAAATCCGCGTTACGGGCAAAAAGGAAACCGACAAAGAATATATGTTCTACACGGGATATGTCGGCGGCGAAAAATATGTAAGCCTCAGCGAATTCCGCAAGCGCAAGCCTGAATTCATCATCGAAAATGCGGTTCGCGGCATGATGCCGAAGAACAAGCTTGCAAGCGCGATGCTCAAAAAGCTCCATGTTTACGCAGGCGCGGAACACCCGCACGCGGCTCAGCAACCCAAGCCATTCAACTTCTAATTTAGGAACATACAATGAGCGAAAAACAAGTATTTGTATCAGTAGGCCGCCGCAAGACGGCAGTTGCCCGCGTAAACCTCACAAACGGTTCGGGCAATTTGACCGTAAACGGAAAACCCTTGACGGAATATTGCTTCACAGACGCACTTGCATTGGAAGCAACACGTCCTTTGGTCGTAACGGGTTTGGCTACATCGGTTGACGCTAAAATCAAGGTAAATGGCGGCGGCGCAAACGGACAGGCGGGCGCAATCAGCCACGGTTTGGCACGCGCATTGGAAAAGATGGACGCAAACTTGAGGGCTGTTCTCAAGAAAGCGGGTCTCATCACTCGCGACGGACGCGCAAAGGAACGTAAAAAGTCAGGTCAGCCCGGCGCGCGCAAACGCTTCCAGTTCTCAAAGCGTTAATCTTGCAAAGTTATTTCAGAAAGCGTTTTCTTCGGAAAACGCTTTTTTTTTGCCGACAAGCAAACATCTGTTTTATCAACATCAGAAGGAATAAAATAGGATATTTATAAAAATTTTACGAAGAGGGGGGGATGGTGATTTTTGATTTAGCTGACAAATAAAAGTACGGCAAAACTAATCGGCAAGAGATGAAAAGCTGCACGATTTACTTAAAGACTCGTAAACTATTCCCAATGTTTATGGTATATAAGAATGCATATACCATAAAAATATTTCTTGACTTAGATGTTTTTTATCTTTATACTTTATTATGAAAAATATTATTTCGTTATTGACTATATCTTCCATTATGGCATTAAGTGCCAATGCGGAAGAATTTACAGCAATTTCTAGTGGGAACTGGACAAATCCTGATACATGGGAAAATGGATCTGTTCCAACAAATGATGGATCTGTTATCTTTAATAATGGCATAACTGTTGATGTTACAACTGCAGTTACAGTTGCAGAATCTCCTTGGAAAGACCATTATGCCACATTGAATATTACAGGTGAAGACGCAAGCCTAACATATACAGGCACTTTCACAATGTTCGGAAATACTCGAATGGAATTTAATGTTTCAGATGGTGCTACTTTTGACGTTGCAAAATTTAACTGGGGTACAGGCGGTTATTCAAATTTTAATATAACAAATGGCGGTATTTTAAACACAACTTTTGAGCAATTCTCTGGTTCTGTAGAAGGTTCAACTATAAATGTTGATAATGGCACAATTCTTATGAAAAGCCAGTGGAATGTTGGTGCAACTGTAGATAATCAAAAGGTAAATGTTGTTGTTAGTGGTGCAAATGCAGTAATGAAAGCATCAAAAGAAGGGGGACGTGAAACATTAAGAATCAATGCAACGGGAACCTCAGAAGCAAGTGTAACATTTTCCAATGGAGCATCGGCAAATATATACGATCTAAATATTGGTAATTTTTATAGCAATTCCGGGAAAAATTCTCTTACAATTTACGGAACAGGCACAAATGTTAAAGCTCAATCAATAAATGTTGGCAAAGTAGGAGAAACAGTAGAAAGTTATATTCAATTCGGCGGATTTGATGCTGAAAACAACTTTATTGCAGCAGATGCAGGTTCTCTTTCTAATGGATGGGAAGTTAAAATTGCAGAAAATGGCAAATTAAAATTCTTATTAGGAGCAGAAAACGCATTTCAAAAAGATACTCTTGAAAATGCAGATAAGTCAAAGGCTATTTTTCAAGGTCAATATGTAAAAAGCATGCAAGCTAATGCTGTTGAACTTGATTTTAGCAATGTGACAGGTTTAGAAGATGGCGATTATTGGTTTGCAATTCTTTCATCTACCCAATCTATTGAAGGTACAAACAACACATTTAATAATGTTGCTTGGGATTGGGATCGCATCATAAAAATTGCAAATACCGGCGATATGGTATACAATGGTTATCAAATTTTAAACAATACACTATTTGTAAATATGTCTATGGTCAATGTTCCGGAACCAAGCACATACGCAATGATTTTTGGAGCTTTGGCTCTTGCGTTTGCAGCATACAGAAGAAGAAAATAATTCTTTAAAATTAAATACAAAAAAAATGGCATCGGAAAAAGCTGATGCCATTTTTTGTATCTGTTTTAGATTTTTACAAATATTTTGAAGTCGGGGTGTCGAGTTTTGCAAGCCCTTCAACGCTTCCCGAATATATGAGATTTCCGCCATGCTCTCCGCCCGTAGGGCCAAGCTCCACGAGATGGTCTGCAAGGCGAATGAAATCAGGGTGGTGCTCGATGACGATTACGGTATTTCCCGCATCGCGCAGTTTGAAAAGCAAAGTCATAAGCTTTTCAATGTCGTCCCAATGAAGCCCTGTTGAAGGCTCGTCCAAAATATACAAATTTTTGCCGTTTTGCCTCTTGGAAAGTTCAAGAGAAAGCTTTATGCGCTGGGCTTCCCCGCCCGAAAGAGTGTTTGCGGACTGCCCCAGTCGCACATATCCAAGACCTACATCCTGCAAAGTTTTAAGTTTTGAAACGATGTCCGAATGAGAGCGGAAAAGCTCCGCCGCCTCGTCAACAGTAAGCTCCAAAACTTGCGAAATATCCAAGCCCTTGTACTTTACTTCAAGCGTTTCGCGATTATACCTCCTGCCTTTGCATGCGGGACATTCTACGTAAATATCGCCCAAAAACTGCATATCAAGAGCAACCGCCCCGTCGCCGCCGCAATGCTCGCAACGCCCTCCTTTTACGTTAAAGCTGAAACGAGACGCCTTGTAGCCGCGCGCAATCGCGGCGGGGGTTTTCGCAAACAGCTCGCGGAGCTTGTCAAACAGTTTTGTGTATGTCGCGGGATTAGAGCGCGGAGTGCGCCCAATCGGAGACTGGTCAACCCTCACGCACTTGTCGAAATATTCCAAGCCCTCGATTCCTCCGTGCGCCCCGCAAAGTTGCTTTGCGCCGTTTAGCTTCCGCGCCGCCTCATTTGCCAGAATTTCATTTACGAGCGTGCTCTTGCCGGATCCGCTTACGCCGCAAACAACCGTCAAAAGCCCTACGGGGAAATCCACCGTAATGTTTTTCAAGTTGTGTTCCCTCGCATTTTTAACCCGCAAAATTCTGCCGTCGGGCTTGGGAGATGGCGAATATTTTTCAATTCGTGCCCTGCCCGAAAGATACGCCCCTGTTCTCGAATACTTTGATTTTCTGCACTCTGAAAGAGAGCCTTTGAAGACAACCTCGCCGCCGCTAAACCCCGCTTTCGGGCCAAGCTCTATGATGTAGTCGCTCGCCTTGATTGCGTCGGCGTCGTGCTCGACCAGAATTACGGAATTACCGCCGTCGCGCAGATTTTTTATCGCGCCGATAAGCCTGTCGTTGTCGGAAGGATGAAGCCCTATCGTCGGCTCGTCCAAAACGTACGCAGCTCCCACAAGCTCCATTCCAAGCTGGGCGGCAAGGCGCGCCCTTCTCGCTTCGCCATTTGAAAGGGTCGAATATTCGCGGTCCAAATGCAGATATGAAAGCCCGACCCTGTTTAGAAAATCAAGTCTTTCTTTAAGCCCGTTCACAGCCTCGCTTATGGCGTCAAACCTGCCGCCTTTCAAGCTTTTTGCAAATTCAAGCGCGGCATCGACCGACATCGACATAAATTCGGGATACGACTTGCCGTTTACGAAAACATTTCGGCTTCGGGCATTCAACCGCGCCCCTTTGCAATCCTTGCACACGCTTGAAACCATAAATGCTCCGAGCTTCACGGTCATGGCGTCGCTCGCCCCGTGCGAATAGTAATGGTCAAGCTCCGCAAGCACTCCCGGGAAATAATACGGAGTCTGCGCCTTTTTATTGGAACGCCCGCGCCTGATTTCAAACGGGCGGTTCTTGTCTCCGTAGAGAATGAAATCGCGGACGTCCTGAGGCAGATCTTTCCACGGAGCTTTTCGGTCAAACGGGTATTGCAATGAAAGCTTCTTTAAAAGAGAGCATCTGTGTAAAATCAAATACCTCGACCCCATTCGATACGGCTTCAAAGCACCGCCGTAAACGCTCTTTGTGTCGTCGGGAACGACAAGACGCTCGTCAAAACTCATGACCCTGCCGATGCCGCCGCAAGACGGGCATGCCCCGTCGGGATGGTTGTGGGAAAAACTGCGCGGAGAAATGTCGTCGAAAACCCTGCCGCAAACCGAACATGAAAGCGCGGTGCTCAACGTTTTCTCAAATGCCTCGCCGCCAAATTCGCAGTACGCAAAAGCCTTGCCCGCCCCCTCTTTCAGAGCCAGCTCCAAAGAGTCGGAAATTCGGCTTCTCGCGTTTTCGGAAACTTTTATGCGGTCGATTACAATGTCTATTTTATTATCCGCTTTCAGAAGCTTCAATGCTTCCCCGCCGTCAAGCTCCGCGATTTCTCCGTTAATTCGCGCCCTCTGCCAGCCGCGCTTTTTAAGGTCCTCAATTCCCGCCGCCGCGGCGGTTTTCTTGCCCTCCAAAAACGGGGCAATTAGATAAAGCTTTCCGCCTTCGGGGAAAGCCAAAATTTCCTCAACGCACTCGTCGAGGCTTCTGCGCTTGATTTCTCCCCCGTCGAACGGGCATTTTTGGACGCCCGCAACGCACCAGACAAGGCGGGCGTAGTCGGCAATTTCGGTCGCGGTTGCGAGAGTGCTGCGCGGATTTGTCGCCGCGCTTACGTTTTGCTCGACCGCAATCACGGGCGGCAATCCCCTTATGTAATCGACGTCGGGCTTTGCTATCGCGCCCAAAACCCTGCGCACGTCGGCGGAAAGGCTTTCCAAATATTTGCGATAGCCCTCGGCATAAACAGTGTCAAACGCAAGCGATGATTTTCCCGAGCCGCTCACGCCCGTTATGGTGACAATCTTTCCGCGCGGAATTTCCACGTTTATATTTTTAAGATTGTGTTGACGCGCCCCGTGTATTTGAATAACATCACTCATAGAAAATATATAAATATGTTGGATTTGGAATTATCACCCGCTCAAAAGAAATGGGCAACCTATGCGATTACCTGCATGTCAGTTTGCATAGTGCTTGCATTCATAGTCTTTTCAATAAAAATTTTCGGAAGCTTTTTAAACAAATATATCCTTGTTTTTGCGCCTCTTGCAATTTCCGCCATTTTATCGGTCATAATAAAGCCTATTATAGACCTTTTGTCAAATAAGCTTAGGATGTCCAGAACGTATGCGTGCATCGCCACGTTTGCGGTTTTGATTTTGGTTATAACGATAATCGGAGTAATTGTCCTGCCGAAGGCGATTTCGCAGATAATCGCTCTCGTCCAGACGCTTCCTTCGGGGCTTCAAACCCTGATGGAGCACATAAGGCAAGACTATCCCATGCTGTCTGAAAAGATAAATGCTATTTCAGAGTCTTTCAAAACTGCGGGATCTTCGGCGGACTTGACTGAAAACTTATCTTCAATTCTTTCAAAATCGCTAAAAAGCGTGCAAGCCGCCTGTTCGGTAATAATATCAGTTTCAAGCGCGATTGCGGCTTTTGCGGTCATTCCGATTTACCTGTTTTTCATGCTCATATCGGAGCAGAGCAAAATGTCGTCTTTAAACCTCGAAAAAAAGCTTTCGTTTTTGAAGCCCGAAGTCAGGGAAGACTTGATTTTTCTTGTAAGCAAATTCGGGGAAATCATAATAACATTCTTCCGCGGGCAAATACTAATCGCAATCTTGACGGGGCTTTTGCTGGGGTTCGGACTTATGCTTGCGGGCGTAAAATTCGGGTTTATCATAGGATTCACCACGGGTTGCATAAACATCATACCATATCTCGGCTCGATAATAGGATTGAGTGCGATGCTTCCTGTATCGTATTTCCAAGACGGCGGAGGCTTCGTTTTGTTTTGCGCAACGATTATGGTTTTCGTAATAACAGAGCTTATAAACGCCTACATTCTGACCCCTTGGATTATGGGCGAACGCACGAAATTAAGCCCGATGCTGATTATATTTTCGGTATTCTTTTGGGGAACCGCGCTCGGCGGCATTATGGGAATGCTCCTTGCAATTCCGCTTACCGCGTTTGTGAAAGTTTTTTGGGACTTGGCTTCCGAAAAGTACATACAGCCTTTGTTCGGAGAAAAAAATCACGTTTCTCCCCCTGAAAAACCGCAAATTTCGTCTCCATCGGAATAAAAATGAAAATTTTTTAATTTTATTCTTGATTTTTTAAAAAATCAGGCGATTATAATAAGCATAATAAAAAATTTCCTCCCCCCATCATATATAAAAGAACGCCCCATTGAGTTTACTCTGGGGCGTTCCCTTTTAGGGGGGGGAACGCAGTGTTTATTTGGGCTTACTCTGGTACTTTCCTTTTTGAGAATTGCGCCCCCTGAAAAATATTCCCTCTTGAAGGGAAATGGCATTTGTTGTTTTGATTGTGTGTTTCTTTTATGGGGTAAAGCGAACCAAGCTTCCGCGTAAATTTGATTGTAAAAATTGTTGAAGCTCCGAATAAAATCTGCAATCTTTTGTATTATTTATGAAAAGTGTCATAATTTATTCGGGCGGTCTGGATTCCACTGTTCTCCTCTATAAGCTTGCGAGGGAAAATTCCCTCGTTGAAGCCATTTCAATAAACTATGGGCAAAGGCATTCAAAGGAGCTTGAATTTGCAAAGAAGAACTGCCAAAAACTTGGGGTAAATTTCAAGTTGGTTGACTTGTCGAATTTAAATCCAATTTTCGGGGACAGCGCGCTCACAAACAAATCAGTGAACGTCCCGAATGGGGAATACGCAAACGGCAACATAGCTTTGACGGTCGTTCCAAACAGAAACATGATTATGCTTTCGATTGCCGCCGCAAGGGCTATGGCTCTCGGTTGCGACAGCATAGCCTATGCCGCCCACAGTGGCGACCATGCTCTATACCCCGACTGTACCACGGAATTTGCAGACGCGATGGCGGAAGCCATACGAAGAGCCGACACTCGCAAAATCGAGCTTTTGCGCCCGTTCATAAATATCGACAAGTCCCAAATCGTAAAGCTTGGAATGGAGCTGGGGGTCGATTTTTCCGACACATGGTCGTGCTACAAGGGCGGAAGCTTGCACTGCGGCAAATGTTCGACGTGCCTTGAACGCAGGCAGGCGTTTTCAGACGCGGGAGTAAAAGACCCCACGATTTACGAAAAATAGCAAATTGCGCGATTTTGCAAAATCGACGGTCTTTTTAAATTTACAAACGCCGGCAATTCTTTAAGATGCCCCAAATATTTTTTTAACAACACAATAAAGATGGAGACAGTATTTCAAATAATAGGCAGCCTTGGCCTGTTTCTTTTCGGGATGAGGCTCATGAGCGACAGCCTCCAAAAAATTGCCGGCGAAAGATTGCGCTCAATAATGCGCACAATGACCGGCAACCGCTTCAAGGGCATTTTTTCGGGACTTCTTGTAACAACCGCGGTTCAATCTTCGTCAGCCACGACAGTGATGGTTGTGAGTTTTGTCAACGCGGGGCTTTTGAAGCTGCGCGAGGCAATCGGCGTCATAATGGGCGCGAACCTCGGCACAACAGTCACCGCGTGGATTATCGCGTATTTCGCGTTTACATTTTCCCTGAGTTCGATAGCCCTGCCAATCGTGGGCATTGGAATGATAGTTGTTTTCGCCGCAAAAAAGCAGAATATTAAAACTTTCGGCGAGTTTTTGGTCGGCTTCGGGCTTCTTTTCATGGCGATGTCGTATTTGAAGGACTCTGTTCCCGATATAAACGCGCACCCCGAAATGCTGGAGTTCATAAAATCCTACTCCCACCTCGGCTTTCTTTCAATTTTGATATTCCTGCTTTTCGGAGTTATTCTAACCCTTGTTGTGCAGGCTTCCGCGGTTGCAATGGCAATCACAATGACCATGGTAATGAAAGGTTGGATTGACTTCGACCTCGCCGCCGCAATCGTCCTCGGGGAAAACATCGGGACGACAACAACCGCGATTTTGGCTTCGATGGGCGGAAACACAAACGCCAAACGCGCGGCATTCGCGCACATGTGCTTCAACATAATCGGCGTTATTTGGATGCTCTTTGTATTTACTCCCTTCACGGGAATGGTAAACGACATCGTAAACGGATGGTTTTCCTCTTCCCGCGCGGCGGCGGAAGCCGTGGGGAATGTCGAAGTTTTGAGGATTACGGGGCTTACTGAAAAGCTTGCCCTATTCCACACGATGTTTAACGCAATAAACATACTTGTTTTGGTGGGGTTTGTTCCCCAGCTTGAAAGGCTTGTGTGCTACATAATAAAAAGCAAGCCGAACGAAAAAAGCTCAACTCCGTACGAACACCTCGAATATCTTTCAAACCATTTCAACGAAATGGGGGAACTCTGCCTCTTTGAAGGTCAAAAGGAAGTCGTAAAGCTCGCCGAAATGTCCACAAAAATGTTTAACGGCTTTACCGACATATTCCAAAAGCCCGATGAGGATTTGAGCGATCAGATAAACGAACTGCGCAAAATCGAGGAAGACTGCGACAAACTCGCCTACGCTCTCACAAATTTCTTCATACAATGCACGTCGCACGAATTAAGCGAGCAAAGCACAAACACAGTCGTAAAAAACATGGTAATCATTGCGGAGCTTGAAGACATGAGCGACTGTTGCTACCGCCTGATCACGCTTGCGAGAAAACGCTATCGCAAGCAGTTCAAAGACCATATGCTTCAATCGCCCGCATTCGTGCAGTTTTGCGAGGAAATCGACAAGTTCCTGCTCTTCGCCCACCGAATGCTCTTGCAGCAAAACATAACTTCTGAAGACTTGGAAAACGCGATAAAAACACGCACGATGCTCGACAAAATCCGAAAGTCAATCCGCAAGGAAGTCATTGCCGAAATCGAGCTTGGGGCAGCGAGCGCAAGGGGCGGCATTCTGTTTATAGAAATTCTCGGACAATGCGAAAAAATCGGGGCGCACTCAATGAACATTCTCGAAGCCCTGCAAAATCCGTCAATGCTCTTTGCGGGTCCAAAAATCGCAAAGGGACAGCCTGTTTTGCAAAATTAAAAATTTTTTAAAGCAAATTGACATTTTAAGCTATTTGTAAAAATATCACACAAGATGAAAAACTTTTACATCACAACGGCAATAGATTATGCGAACGGCTCCCCCCACCTCGGGCACGCATATGAAAAGGTGCTAACCGACGTGATTGCGCGCTACAAAAGACTGCGCGGCGAAAGCGTCCACTTTTTGACAGGGCTTGACGAGCATGGGCAAAAGGTTCAGCAAAGCGCGCGCAAAGCAGGAATCGAACCAATAGAGTTTTGCAACCAGCAAGCCGAAAAATTCCACGATTTGTGCAAAATCCTGAACATTTCAAACGACGACTACATACGTACAACAGAAGAACGCCACAAAAAAGTCGTAAGGGCCCTGCTTCAAAAATTGTTCGACAAGGGTGAAATATACAAGGCGGAATACAAGGGCTTCTACTCCGCAAGGCAGGAGCAGTTCTTGCTTGAAAAGGACAAAAACGAAGACGGCACATGGCCCGAAATTTTCGGGGACGTTGTTGAAATCACGGAATCAAACTACTTTTTTAAAATCGGCAAATACCAGGATTGGCTCGTTGAATACATAAAAGGGCATGAAGATTTCATATTCCCGCGCTTCCGCGCAAAGCAGGTCTTGGAATTTTTGAAAGAGCCGCTCAACGACCTTTGCATATCGCGCCCCAAAGAACGCTTGGAATGGGGCATTCCCCTGCCCTTTGACGAAGATTATGTCACATACGTCTGGTTCGACGCCCTCGTAAACTATATTTCGGCAGTCGGCTACGGAACAGACGATTTCGCAAAAAACTGGCCCGCAAACTTCCATGTAATCGGCAAAGACATACTTGTGCCGCCGCACTCGGTTTACTGGCCCATAATGCTGAAAGCCCTCGATATAGAAATCCCGCAGTCGCTTTTGGTTCACGGCTGGTGGCTTTCATCCGGCGAAAAAATGTCAAAGAGCCTCGGCAACATTGTAAACCCCCTCGATTTGGTCGCGCAATTCGGCACCGATCCTTTCCGCTACTTCTTGATGAGGGAAATGAATGTAGGTCAAGACAGCGACTTTTCGGCAGACCAGTTCCTAACAAGATACACAAGCGATTTGGGCAACGACTTGGGCAACCTCGTAAGCCGCACCCTCAATATGTCGCACCGCTACTGCGAAGGGATTGTCCCGCAGTCGCAAATAGACGAAGAGCCTGAAAAAACATTGCGCGACGCCTGGGCGGAAACTTCAAAATCCGCAATGGAAATGTATGAGGGGATGCAGTTTCACACATCGCTTGACAAAACGTTCGCTTTCATACGCTCAATCAACCGCTATGCAGAACAACGCGCGCCTTGGAAGCTCGCAAAGAGCGAAGACGCGCAGGACAAGCTCCGCCTTCAAACCTCTTTGGCGTACATGGCGGAAGGCTTGCGTCTCTCTGCCGTAATTCTCGCGCCCGTAATGCCGCAGATAAGCGAAAAAATCTTAAACCTGCTCGGCAAAAACGCCGTGGAAAAATTCGATGGAGAGCTGGAGTGGGGAAATTCCTTACAGGGCTCAAAATTGTCGCCGCAGGAAATTTTGTTCCCGCGAATGCAAAAATAGGAGAATTTTTTGCCTTGAATTTGAAAAGCGCGGCTTGCAACTGCCGCGTTTTTTTTTGCCGCATTAGCGCGCCTTTTATTTTTACAGAGATGTTGACTTTGCATAAAAAATCCTAAAACTGAAAAGCAAGATGCAAGATTATGTTTACGATATGGGATACGCCAAATTCGAGGGCTTGGAAGAGCTAAGGCAAACTCTTGCCCACGCCATCGCAAAGGGGCTTTTCATAAACAGGGAAAAAGATATTTTAATCGATTTTACAGGCGGAGACAAAACTTACAGCGCCGCCACATTGCTTGCATATTCGCTCGCCGTTTCAAAAGTTTTGAAAGAAAAAACGAAGAACAAGCGGATAGGCATTGCGATGCCTCCGTGCGCATACGCGGCAATAGCAAACTACGCATGCATATTTGCGGGAAAAACGCCCGTAAATTTGAATTTCACCATGGGAAGAGCCGCGGCTGAAAGTTGCCTGAAAACGGCAGATATTAAAGACGTTGTGTCGTCAGAGGCAATGCGCAAAAAAATTTCGGACGCAAACCAAAACTTCCCGTGGGCGGAAAATTTTATCGACATCGCAAAAACGGTGTCGGAAACAAAGCCTTTCGACATTTCAGTCGGTCTTGAAAAAATATTGGAGCATTTCGGCATTGAAAAATTTTCAAAAAACGAAAAAGAGGCAACTCTCGTCTTTACAAGCGGGAGCGAAGGCGCGCCAAAAGCCGCAATTTTAACGGAGCGCAACATAATCGCAAACTGCCTCCAAACAAGGCTTTCAAACGTATTTTCAGAAGGCGACATTCTGCTTGCGAACCTGCCTGTTTTCCACTCTTTCGGGCTTCTCTTTGAAATTTGGGCACTCGCGATAAACGGGGTTAAATCCCTTCTTTTGGCAAGCCCGATAGACATAAAGGCGAATTTGCGGGCAATCCGCCAATACCGCCCGAATGTAATGCTCGGAAGCCCGACCTTTTACCGCGCCTACATACGCCATGCAGAAAAAGAAGATATGCAAAGTCTGCGCATGGCAATAGCGGGGGCAGAAAAAACTCCCGACGGCTTTGAGGAACTTTGGAATTCACGCTTTTCGCCCAATTCCTACAAAGAAGGCTACGGTCTTACCGAAACATCTCCCGTAGTCGGCGTAAATATGCCCGATGTTGATTACGGCTGGTATTCGACAGGCACACGCAAAGGATCGATAGGCAAGCTTTTCCCCGGTATGAGGGCGAAAATTTTAGACGCATCAACCCTAAAACCCCTACCGTTCGGAGAACGCGGTCTATTGGCATTGCAGGGCGCAAACGTCTTTGCGGGCTACCTCAACAACCCCGAAGCCACAAAAAACACCCTGAATGACGGCTGGATTGTGACGGGAGACTTGGCGCGGATTGACAAAGACGGATTTTTGTTCATCGACGGCAGGCTTTCGAGATTTTCAAAGATAGGCGGGGAAATGGTGCCTCACGCAACTGTTGAAAGCGCGCTCTCAAACGCGCTTGGCTTCGATAAAAGCGATATTCCGCTGATTGCAATATCATCTAAATTAGACGAAGGCAAAGGAGAAGCACTGGTGCTAGTCACGACCGTTGACATAGACCACCGCCAAGTAAAAGAAGCCCTGAAAGCGGAAGGGATTTCAAATCTTTGGACGCCAAAACACATAGTAAAAACCGACCGCATACCGCTTCTGCCGTCGGGCAAACTAAACTTAAAGGAACTTTCAAAAATAGCAGAGCAATGAAAAAATTTTTTACAATATTTATAGTCGCAACAGTTTCCGCCTGCGCCTCAGCACAAAGCTCCGTGCTTGCCGACATCTTGCAGGACCTGGAGCTAATCAAGCGCGAAGTCGGCAAGCTGAGCCTTGAAATAGAACGCCTTTCCGCCGAAAACGAATCGCTAAAAAAAGCCTTGAAAGACGCGCAAAACGCCGCGACTTCAAACGAGGGAATGAATGCGGCAACGGCATCTTTGAGGGCTGAAATAAACTCATCCGTAGCCAAAAGCCAAAGCGAAACGCTCGCGATTGTGCGCAAGGAGCTTGATTCGCTCGCAAGCCAAACCAACGCGAACCTGGAAAAGCTTGCAAAGGCAATCGGAGCAAAGCCGCAAGGGCAGGTTCAAACAAACTTTTCGGAAAACTATCCGAAAATGGGAGTCACCCACACGGTTGTGCGCGGCGATACGCTAAGCAAAATAGCCCGCAAATACGGCTCAACCGTAAAATGGATTCAGGACGCAAACCGCATTGCAGACGCAAACCGCGGATTGGTCGTAGGTCAAACTATTTTCGTTCCCACAAAGGAATAATATGGCAAAAGAACACAAATCACTCGGCAGGGGGCTTGACTCAATCATAAGCGGAGGCATTAAAAAATCCGTTCCAACCCAAAAAAACGCGCCCTTAAAACCTGCCGCAAAAGCCGACACAAAAAGCGAAACGTCTTCGGCGGAAAAATCGGCTCAAACCCCCATGGGGCTTTTCAGCGAAATCTTAATCGAAAAAATTTCCGTAAGCCCCTACCAAGCGCGAAAGGAATTTTCGGAAGATGAAATCGCGCAGCTTGCGGATTCAATAGCTTCGGAAGGCTTGCTGCAGCCGATTATAGTGCGCAAGCTTCAAAACGGGACCTTTGAGCTGATTGCGGGCGAAAGGCGTTTGAGGGCATGCCAAAAGCTCGGCTTAAAGCGCATCGCCTCCTGCGTGCAAACCGCAAGCAACGCTTCTGCCGCAGTAAAAGGTTTGATAGAAAATTTGCAGCGTTCCAACCTAAACCCAATGGAAGAAGCGCAAGGCATAGCGGCTTTAATCGCAAACTTCAACATTACGCAGGAAGCGGCGGCAAACAGGCTCGGCAGACCGCGCTCCACTATCGCAAATTCCTTGCGCCTTTTGACTTTACCAAAAGAAGTCCAGGGGCTTATCGCAACAGGCAACCTCTCGCACGGGCACGCAAAAGTTTTGCTTTCTTTAAATGACAAAACTCAGCAGATACTCCTTGCCCGCAAAATCGTCGAAGGTCAGTTAAACGTCAGAATGGCGGAAGAAGCGGTAAACCGCATAAAGAATGAGCGCGACCGCAGTACAAACGGCACTGCCCGCTCCCAAGCCGCTCAAAGCGCGGTGGTGCGCGATGTCCAGAAAAAGATTTCAGAGCGTTTGAACGCCGCAGTCGAATTGAAACATACTCCAAAAAAGGGTAAGATAATCATTGAATACTTCGGCAACGAAGATCTGCAAAGGATTTTGGAAATTCTGGGAGTGGATATATAAATGAAATTCTGCGCAAAAGCCGTTTTTATCGCCGCGCTTGCCGTCATAACGGCATCGTCGAAGTCTTTTGCGCAACAGCACAATGATTTCACCGAGGGCAACATAACCCTCGAACGTTCCGAAATGGAAAAAAAGGAAAGCCGCTTTCAAGATGAAAAAAGCAGACTGAGGGAAAAGCAATTTTCGCCAAAAACATTCCAACCCAAAGACGACGGAGCAGGCGCAAAAGTCTTGCAGGAGAAAAATTCCAACTTAAAAAGCGGCGCGCTCGCGGAAACGATGTCGGGCAAAAAAAACGACCGCTATCAAAAGGGCTTTTCTGCGCCCGAACTAAACCGTTTTGAGGGCAATTTTGACATACCCGAACTCAATGTAATAAAAAATTCCGACAAAAATTTGTCCCGAATATACGAAGGCAGCATAGACTTTTCAAAACGCCACTATCGAGACGGGGAAATGCAGGAATTTTTAGAAAAAGTAAGCGAGAAATCAATGCAGGACATAAATAAATACATGTTCCGTTCCTCGCGCTCGTCAGACCCGGGAATGCCAACCTCGCAAGCGGGCGACCAGCTCGGGCTTTCCGACGTAAAAACAAACTCGATAAAAGACTTTCTTTTCGGAACAAAAAAAATAGAGCGTCCTACTGTTGCGTTCACAAAGGATATAAATGTCGGCGCAATAAAAAGCAGCAAGGCAATGGATTTGGCGGAAGCAAAAAAAACATCAACCCCTCCGCCGAATGCAAAAATGCTCCCCGCACAAGTAATAGGCGAAAAACAAAACGCCCGCCCCGCGCAGACCGCCCCCGAACGCAAAATAAAAATCGCGGAGAAGGAAGTCATACTAAACTCACAAGGCATGTTTGCGCCCAAAGACGGTTCGCAAAAGCAAAGCAGGTATAAAATCAAGGTCGAAGTTTCCGAAAAAGAACAAAAATAATCCATGCGAAAAATCGAAACCGTTTTCTTTGACCTTGACGGAACGCTTGTCGATAACTACGAAGCGATTACAAAGTGTATCTCCGTCTCACTTGAACCAATGGGCATAACTCCGCCAACGCTTGAAAAGGTAAAGCATACCGTCGGAGGCTCCATCCTAATCACTTTTGAAAAGCTGATTGGAAAAAATCTCGCTCCACAAGCCGCAAAAACTTATATGGAGCATATCAAAGACTACGAACTTCTCGGCTTGAAAGAAATGCCCCATGCGCGGGAAATCTTGCAAGGCTTGAAATCCCGCGGAATAAAATCTGCGCTTTTTACGAATAAATCCCAAAAATCCGCGGAAAACATAATCGAGTTTCTGAATTTGAGCCGCTTTTTTGAAAAGATAATAGGGACCGATTTGCACGGAGCGCGAAAGCCGGAAAAAGAATTTACTTTGCTTGCGCTTGAAAAAATGAACGCAGACTTTGAAACAAGCGCAGTCGTCGGCGATTCCCCATACGATTACAAAGCGGCGAAAGCCTGCGGTCTTATGCCTATACTTGTCGCGACAGGCGGAAATTCTTTTGAAAGCCTCGAAAGCTTATGCCCCGGAGCAAACATATTTAAAGACCTGCGCGAAGCAGAAATTTTCATAGAAAGCAGATAGCCCTACTTGGCAGACTGCATAATGACGTCCGCCAATTCTTCCCTAAGCGCGTTCTGCATGGCAAAAAATGAATCGCTCTCATCTCCGTTCGCGGCGCGTATTGAAAACCGCGCAAGCTTTTCGGAATTTATGAAAACAGGCGCAAAGCCGCGTTTTGACAAGTCGATTTCAAATTCTTTTGTCGCCGATTTCGCGTAGGAAAACGACGCGATTGAAGAAACAAAAAACACGGCGTCCCTTGCAAAAATTTCGGGAAGATCGGAATTCGGATTTGCCGCGCAAAGGGCGTCGGGCTTCTTCGCAAAAGGCATCTTGCCCCAAAGCCTGCGGATTACATTCGGCAAAATTATGCGCATCTGAGAATCCGACAGTTTGAAATCGGGCGCATTTACCCTTATGCCCGAATATCTGAACCTGCGCAAAACTTCGCGCCTAAACCCCGACACAAACGCGGAAACCATCGAAGAAAAATCGCCATGCAAACGCGAAGACTCATCTTTTGAAATCGAAAAATTCGACATTTTCAATGAGGAGCGCAAATTCATCAAGTCTTTCAAAGAGTTCAAAATTTCCCCCGCCGCCGCGTCTATGTTGCTGCGCCAAAGAGAAGTTCTGTTGGCTTTCAAGGCGCGCAAAACTTCGCCCAAGTCAGAGCGGACGCGCAATGACGAAGCGGAGCAAATTTCGTCAAACAACCTCGCGCAATCCGAAAACTTTGTCTTGAAGGCGTCAAATTCAAAACACTCCATCGCGCGGATTGCAAAATTATCGCGCCATTCTCCGATAAAATCGTCGTCCTTTCTGTTTACAAGCCCCAAAACGGCAACACCCGAACCCAGCATGGAAAAAGTGTCAAGCAGGCATTTTTGCGTATGACCTACAAAATTATCCGCATTGACCACAAGCATGCAAATGTCGGCATCGGAAAGCGCCTTCATTATCTCGACATCATGAGCATAGCGCGGATCCTTAAACTCCTCGACAAAGGCGTTCGCGGGGTTGCGCCCCGCCGCCACATAGTCTTTAAAGCTGAAAAACACCGTTTCGGGATGTTGAAGCCCGGGAGTGTCTATAACCTCGACGTTGCACTTGCCCAAATTGATTTCGCGAGGCTGCATATGCTTTGTCTCGCCCGGAATCGGCGAAACCGCAACCTCGTCGTCTCCCAAAAAATTCGCAAAAATACTGCTCTTGCCGTCGTTCGGACGCCCGACTATGACGATTTTGTAAAGGCTTTTCATCTCTAAAAAAGTTTTATGTTGCGGCTTGAAATGGAATTTATTTTTCGAGACCACCAGGATTTTTCAACCGCCCCCGGCGCCCTGAAAACTCCCTGTGCTTTTGAAAGCCTGCCCAAAAGATGCACGCTCACGAATTTATCCGGAAACTTGTTTACGAGATTTTCAATATTTTCAAAAACCTCCTCGTTGTAATCGTCGGAAAGAAGCACCAATGCAATGTTTTTCTTCGGCGCAATCGCCTTTTCAAAGTCTTCCGAAAAAATTTCCCTGCCGAAAGAATAGCTCGCAATTTCCGCACCCTGCTCGTTTAAAGAAGCCTTTACAGAATTTAAAATAACGTCCGAAAAAGCCGACAAGTCGGAACGCAGCAAGACCAAAACGGAAGGTTTGCCTTCGGAAGGCAAGCCCGACAACTTCAAGGAATTGTCGCAAGAGGCAAATTCCATGCGCCGTATGATGTCGCTTATCTTGCGGTCGTTTCTTATTCGGTTTACGCCGAAAGTGCGGGATATTTTGAAATAGAAGAACGCCAAAATTGCGCCGCGCAAAAACACGCCGTAAAAGAAGCTTGCCATTATGAAGAATATCGCCCACGCCTCGCAGCTTTCCGATGTCAGTTTTGCGCCTTCTCCCGCCAAAAATTTGGACTTCTCAATCTGCTCCAAAGAAGGATAGCCTGTGCCCTCTCCCGCAAAAACAGACCACGGCAAAGATACAACCCCTACAAACTTTCCCATTCTTTCGGAAGTTACAATGCGCGGCATTGTCGTGCGCCAGCCATATTCGTATTCGTTAAACATCGGCTTGAAGAGCTGGATCAAAAAGATGCCGCAGGCAACGCCCAAGCCTAAAAACTGGGCGGCAATCGCCCCCTTCAAGAAAATCCACTTTTTATTAGCTCCATAAAGCGCGCCCAAGCCCCCTTTGTCTTTGAAAAACCTTGAAAGGATAAATGAAACAAAAAAGTCCACAACCCTGCCGAATGTCGGGGCAAAGAAAAACGCGCTAAACAGCAAAAGAAGCGGAACAAGCACGCAAGTTATGAAAAAGAAGCTTACGTTTATCACCCCGCCGAAATCAGCCCCGTTAAAGAATGCACCCGCAAGAGGCATTCCCACGGCAAACAGTCCCGCAAAAAATAAAATTGCCGAAACAATCCTGAAAAGCCACACCGCGTTGGCTCCCGCACTTCGATGCAAAGAAGCCTCGCGCATAGCGGAAAGCCAATGCCTTAAAAGCGACATCTCGTCTTTTTTTTCCAAATCCGACGCCGTAGAGTAGATTTTGAAATCCCGCGCGCTTTTAAACTCGTCCGACAAATTTTCATCGCGGCTTATGAAAATTTCCAAGTCTATTATGTCTTCTGAACTCAAATGCTTCATTTAATGAAAAATTCCTTGTCCTTTTTATAAAAAAACGTTCAAAGCTGCAACAAATAAAGCGTTTGAAATTCGCTTTAAAGCGATAAAATCTGCCCGTCGGCTTTTAGTTTTTCGGAAAGATGTTCGTAATCGACATCCTGCACAGGTATATTTTTATCTATCGCCATCGATGCCGCAGTTGCCGCAGAATGCCCCAATATCATAAACACGGGCTCCATTCTAATCGAGCCGTATGCGATATGCGAAGCGGAGCAGGCGTTTGTCACCATCAAATTGGTACATTCGGATTTTTTTGGAACGATTGAGCCGTAAGAGATTTTATAGGGCTTGCAGCCCGCTCCCACATCGCCCTCGTTTTGCACAAAGCCTTCGGGAGTGACATACCTAACGGTATTATGGCTGTCGAGAGTGTATGAGCCCATGCCGATTGATTTTGGCGTTGACGCCCTGCCGGTGCAGTCGTGTTCTGTCATGACGTACTCGCCTATCAGTCGGCGGGCTTCGCGTATGTAAAGATAAAACGGCCAGTTGCCCGTGTCGGTAAATTCGTCTTTTGCCAAGCCCCATCTTGAAATATCCTTGCGCAGTTTTTCAGGCACGCGCTCGTCGTTTGAAAGGAAGTACAAAAGACCAAGCTGGTAATCCTTGTGGGATTTAACTATCTTTTCGCGCGTCTTGTAGTCGGCTTCGGGATAATCGTAATTCCCACCCAAAAAGTCGGTGGAAAATGCGCCCTGGTTGTTGGTGTCTGTCTTTCCGTTCATGATGCGGTCGTTTTTAAGAAAATCGCGCCTGCCTTCGGCTTCGTAATAGCGCAGAGCCAATATGTAATCGTCGGCATTGTAGTTTTCGGGCTTGGGAAAGGGAACGCGGTTTTCGGGCAAATCGGTAAGGCACATTCTGAAGCAATACGCCTGCAATCGGTTGTCGCCCTCTCCAAGCGGGGCAATGGGTTCGCTCGAAACGTGCTTCAAAAGCCCGCTTTTCGGATTTCCCTTTTCGACATACGGGTCAACCTGCTTTTGGAAATGGTGGCGATGCCCTGAGAACTTGCCAAGCCGAGAGCCGTTGTATTTTTCTTTATAAACTGAATTGGATTCTCTTCCGACAGTGTAGGAACAGCCCGCCGCCGCCATCAAGTCGCCTTCAAATGTGGCGTCTATAAAGACTTTGCCGGCAAACACATCGCCTTTCAAGGATTTAAACGAAACGATTTTGCCGTCCTTGCTTTTGCGAACGCCTTTTTTTGAGCGGTCGAGGTAAGTGTTTTTATATACAGGGATTTTCAGCTCTTGAAGCCAGTTGTCATAAACTCGCTCGGCGACGGACGGTTCGAAAATCCAAGCAAGCTCGCGCTCGTCGTCCATTGCTTTGGTTCCCTGCCCCGACGCCTTGAAATTTTCGCGCTTTTTGCCGAACTTCCAGCTTTCGGGCTTTTTGTATTCAAGCCAAATTCTATGGTAAAATTCCTTGCTGACACCCCCGATTGTCGCGGTTTTACCAGAATCGGTAAATCCCAGCCCCGCGCTCGACATAGCCCCAAGATGGTTTTCGGGAGCGACAAGCACGACGCTCTTGCCTTCCCTCGCCGCCTGCACCGCCGCGGCAACTCCCGCAGACGTGCCTCCGTAAACAACAATATCCGCCTTGACGGTTTTGGCGTTTAAAGCCAAAGACACACACATTAACACTAACGACAATAAAATTTTCTTCATCATATACTTCATTTTTATAATATATTTAATATTACATACAAAAAAACCCAAAACATGTAAAACAAATTTTGGGGTCATAAAATATTTATGTTTTGATTTTCAGGCTCACTCGCCTTTTCTTTTTCTCGGGATTACCCTGAAAAGCGAACAAGTTCCGCCTTGCGCCACAAAATTATTTTCAAGAGTAAAATCGTAGAAAGAACTTATATCGGGAACGGACGCAATTTCAATGGAGTTTACCGGCTCGTCTTCCATGTCCATGGCTCTCTGCGCAAAACGAAAAGTCACGACGGTTGTGAACATCAAAAGGGCAACCACAGACCATTCTGCCGCCGCGCGCTTGCGTGTTCTCTTTTTTATCGTGTAAACAGGCAGGCGCGGAAGTTTTACGGTTTGCTTTCCAAACATTTTACATGTTGCAAGATGAATACGGCGCGCCTTGGAAAAATCGTTTTTCGCCCTCTCGTTTGAGCTTACAAGTTTCGCAAGCAAATCCAGCTCTTCCTTTGTGATTGTCATATCAAGATACGAGCTTACGAGTTCGTCAAAACGGTTTTTAGAAACCACTTTGCCGCCAATTTTGAAAGCCTGTTTGTTTCCTTTTTCCATTTCCGCTCCTTAAATGTTGTCGCTTAAAATATCGCGCAACTGCTCGCGGGCACGCGACAGCCTGCTTTTTACCGTTCCGACAGTAAGATTCAATTCCGCGGCTATTTCTTCGTAAGACATGTCCATTTCAGAACGCATGCGCAGAACGACCGCGTATTTTTCGTCAAGACTTGCCATCGCACGCGGCAAGATTTCTTCAAATTCATTTGCAAGTGCCATTTCGGACGGATTCAGCGTTTCGCAAGCCAGAGTTTCGGCAAACGTGGTTTCGGAATCTTCGGATATTTGCGAATCTATCGAAAAAGATTCGCCACGACGGCGCCTGAACCAGTACCAGTATTTGTTTCTCGCCAAATTGGTGACGATTCGGTGAAGCCATGTAGAAGGCGAGCATTCGCCCCTGAATTTTTCCATTCCGTTGCGAGCCCTTATGAATGCGTCCTGCGCAACTTCTTCCGCGTCTTCCCTGTTTTTCAAGAGACCGTAAGCGCGGGAAAAGGCTTTGTCCCAATGCGTGCGGACAAAATCACCAAATGCAGCCTCCTCGCCATTTTTCAAACGGGTTGCCAAATTTCCTGTATCGACTGCATTTTCCATAATTCCACCTGTATGAAAATCTTTGACACGAATTTTAAATAAAAGTTCCAAAAAAAATTTATTTTTTATTTTAGCTTGAAACAATCAAATAAAATTCTATGCTGAATTTCAAAAGAAAAGGTATTCGCTATGTTTATGTTTGGCAACAAAAAAAATAAGAAAAACAAACTTATTTTGGCGGATTGCACAAGGGGGGCTTTTTTTGAAATTTCAAACTTTCCCGCCGCAATCAGTCAAAACGGAGAAATTGATTCAAATTCGCCCGATGCGGCAATAATAGAAAAAACAAAGAAAGGCGACTATCTTATTTATCCGGACGAAGATTTTGCGCAAAAAATTGAATTAAACTCAGCCCCGCTTGGCGAAAAAGAGCCTCTGCAAGAGCAAAACACGCTGAAAATCGGAGACACGTTGCTTCTTTTGTTCGCGGGCGAACATGCCTTGGAAAGCGCGAAAAAAATAGATTTTTCAAAATGGATTATTTTTAACACGGAATCGGGAACAATAGAAGACGTCGCGGAATTTGGCAAGATAAGACAGGCGGTCGAAAAGCGCGCGCTCACCGGAAGCGGGCTCGCGGTATGCCCCAAGGGAGCGACTTGCGGCTTTTTCTATAAAAGCGTGTTCGGTGCCGCCCAGCCGCAGGCGATGTCGCCTCTCGACACAACTTCGGGCGAAATCAGATGCCCGCTTTGCTGGCTTAAATTCGATTTGGGAGACGCCCTAAGCATTGCCTCCCACGAATCCCTGCGCGGCGACCCGATACTTGGAAGCGAAGAAATGCTGCGCTTTCTGCCAACCGCCTTTGACGGAGAAGGCAACGCAATCGACCCTGCGGGAATGCCGTCGCACGACATTGCTTGCCCCCACTGCCGAAAGAAGCTTCCGACGGGCTATGTCGATTTGAAGCGCCACATATTTTCCATTGTCGGCGCGCCAAGCGCGGGCAAGTCGTACTACTTGAGCGTGCTCATAAAAGAGCTGCAAAATTCGGTCTTCCGCCATTACGGGGCTTCCTTAAAAGACTTGGACCCTTCGGGAAACATGCTTTTGACGCAGATGAAAAACCGCCTGTTTTCGGCAGACACCCCTGAAAGCGCGATTTTGGCAAAAACGGCATTGGAAGGCGCGATGTACGAAAAATATCCGCGTTTCGGGAAAATGGTTTCCCTGCCAAAGCCGATGTCGTACATACTCTCAAAAGATTTGGGCGCAAAGACAGAAAGCGCGGCTTTGATTTTTTACGACAATGCGGGCGAACATTTCGAGCCGGGCATAGACTTGGAGGATTCTCCGGGCGCAATGCACGTCGCCTGCTCCGACGCAATATTCTTCCTCTTCGACCCCGCGGCAAACCGCAACTTCAAAAATCTCCTGCACGACAATCCCGACCCCCAGCTTAAAATTGCGGGAAGGCTCGACCAGCAAGATACGATTTTGGCGGAAATGGAAGTGCGAATTAAAAGAATTCTCGCGCTTTCAACGAGCGAAAAAATCCAAACGCCGCTTGCCGTAATGCTTGGCAAATTCGACATTTGGAAAGACTTGCTCGGAGAAAAGCTCGCGGATTATTTTGAAAACGGGGAACTTTCCGAAGAAGCAGTAGAACGCAATTCGGAGATTTTGCGCAATTTCATGCTGAAAACAGAACCTTCCATCGTGGCGGGGGCGGAAGCGGTTTCGTCAAACGTAAAATACTTTGCGATAAGCCCCCTCGGACACTCCCCGATAAAAATTTCAGAAGGAAATTCCGCGGGAAAAATCGCGCCCGTGCCCTCATTGCTAAATCCCATAAACGTTGACATTCCGATGCTTTGGGTTTTGAGGCAATTAGAGCCTTCTATCATGCAAAAACGCGCCTAAAACATGGCATTCAGACTCATATTTACAAGCTCTCCAAGTTCGCTGACAGGTTCGCGCACCGGATTTTGCACGGTCGCAAGAAGCGCGGAAATGTCGGAAAAGCTCGCGCTCTGCGTCGAAAAATGCGGGACTTACGACCACGATGTCATGCGCGCAAATCCTATCTTTTCGCATCGAAAAATTTGGCTTGGGGACAAGAATTACCATATCCTTTCGCGCATAACCGACTCGGGAGCCGACTACACCAACCGCTCAAATTACATCGCTGACCACTTGGTTTTAACGGAAGACGAAACACAGCTTGTTCCATCTCCCGCTCAGGCGATTTTGGAGTTTGACGGCTGGATGGACTCATACGAAGGCGCGCCAAAATTTCTTGAAAGCGTCCCGATAAAAAAATCGGCGCAAAAATTCGCCCCGCCGGCCTCAATGTGGCAGGACTATTTTTTAGACGCGGGAAAAGCCGCGCTTATGCTTTCGGAATCGGTGGACATCTACGCCAACCCCGAAGACGGAAAGACGCTTTTAAAGCTGTTTGCGCAAGCCTCCGCGCTATGTACTCCCGAAGCAAAGTCGTGGGACTACACTTTCACTACATCAATATGCCGCGGAGAAAACCCGCAGGATTTTTCCTGGAAAGTTTACACAAACACCCCGCCCGAAATCGCAAGCGCAAATTCTTCCGCGATAAACTTAACGTCAAAAAAAGCCCCTCCTGCCCCGAACACGCCTGTGGCTGTTTTTGCAAGAACCGCGAAAATTTCAAACAAAGACAGGCTGAATTTGAAAGTTCAAAAGCCTTCCGAATTCAAGCCAAAAATAAAAATTGCCCGAAACATCCAAGAAAGCGAAAGTAAAATTTCTCCCGAATTCAAGCGCAATTCCCTGCTTGCAGCGTGCGCTCTTCTCGTGGCGGCAATCGCGGTGATGGCGGTGTTTTTGTTCGCAAAATCCGACGAAGACGAGTTCGACACAAGAATGCAAATTCAAAAAAATTCATACATGTCGAACATTCCGCTCTCTGAACCTGTCGAAGTTCGGGCAACATACTCAAAAATCAGGGCGGAAGTGAAAGATTTGACAAACGAGGCAAAATGGCAAGAGGCTTTAACCCTTTGGGATAACGCAAACCTTGAAGACTTCAACCCCAAGGCGCGCCCGGAAATTCTGAGCGACATGGGCAAAAAATTCGACGAAATTTTAAGCGAAGCCGAAGAGTCCGCCGAAAACCAAGACAAGGCAAAGGCCCTCGCCCTTTTAAAAAAGGCTCTTCCCGCTCTTGAAATAAAAGATTTTCCAAACAAAACAAAACGCGCCCGAATGATGGAGGGGCTTAAACTGAAAGTGCAAAAATTATGACAATACAATTTTTAATTTTGAGAATACAGAGCATTCTCGACGGAAAGGCGAACGCAAGCGACGCACAGCTTAGGGCAATCGCCTCGGAATATATGCGCATTTGCCAAAACGCGGAGCGCAAACTTCTGCACTGCGCCTCCCTAATCCGCGCGGGCAGGGATTACGCCGCTTTCCAAGTCGCGGAAACCCAGCCGATGCTGCTCGAAACCTTAAACGAGTTGATTTTTTCAAGGCTCGAAGACTGGCGCAACTTCTGCTCAATCCACTCTCTGCCATGCCCTTCGCCGTTTGACGAAAACCAGATTTCGCTTGTAAAATCGCTATATACGCGGGAGATTTCCCAAAACCATCCGCTTTACCGCGACTACCGCCGCGCAATGCGCATGCATAATTACGAGGAAGCCCTTTCCATAATATCCACAATCGTAAAAGTAAACGGTTCAAACTCCGAAGCAAAAAACGAGCTTGAAAAGCTTTCCCGCCGAATTGCAACGCAAAAATTTGAAGTTGCAAAAGCCGCCCTTGCAAGGGGAGACTTGCAGTCAGCTATAAAAACTGCGTCTGACATTCGGGAATATGCCGACGACATATTTTCAAACGACGAAGACTGGAAAAATCTTTCCTCAAAAATCGACGACTACGAAAAGCAAAACGCAATAAAGCGCATATCTGAAATATTTGAAGCTCTCCGCAGTTCCGAAATCGCCGACGACTATCGGAAAATCCTCGAATTTGCGGCGGAAACAGACGTTCTCACAAGCAAGTTCGAGATTGAGCTTAACGCCGCCGACCAAGACTACCTGCGCGCCCAGACAAAACGCGCCCTCTTTATGCAGGACGAAGCGAACGCGGCGGAAGCGAAAGCCCAGGCTCTGCTTGACATCGCTTCTGAAATAGAGCATCCGAGCGACATGCCGCCGAAGCAGTCGCTTGAAAAAATCTTGAAGTTGAAAAAAGCGGCGGGAAATTCAATAGAACCCGAAATGGCAAAAAGACTTTCAAAAACGATTTCCGTCCTGCGCTTCAAAATAACAATTTCGCTCCTTAAAAAAGCGGGGCTTGCCACGGTCGTAATATGCCTTGCAGTAGCGACGTTTTTTGAAATACAAAAGCGCGAAAGGCTGAACACGCAATATAGAAGCGTTGCAAACGCGATTTCGGCAATCCAAAACATGCAAAACACAAGGGGGGCTGTGCAGTCGCTTGAAAGCCTAAAAAAAACCTTCCCCCAAACGTGCGCTCTTACCGAATTTTCCGACAAGATAGAAACAATCGAAAATACTCTGGCATTAAAAACCGCCTATCTTAAAAAATTTGAACACTTCAAGAATGCGGCAGAAAAATTCGACAAAAAATCTGACGACCCCGCAAACTGGCTTGAAATGCAAAACGAACTAAGCGCGGCGGATTCTCAGGCAAACACCTTGGACGGAGCGGAATACTCCGCGGTGAAGATGGAAATTTCAAGCTTTGCAAACGCTTTTTCAAACGCGATTTCCGCAAAACGCGCCGCAAACGCCGCAAAATTGAATGCCCTTATTGATTTAATTCAAAGGGAAACCGCGCTTGCAAACGTGCATGACAGCGAAAATATCCAACACATAAAAAACGCGAAAGACGCCCTTCAAAAAGCCCGCGCCCTCGCCGAAAACCCAAGTATTATTTTTGCGATTTCGCCTGAAAGGGCAGAAAAATTGCAGGAAGTTGCGCAAGAATTGGAAGACAAGGCAAATCTTGCCGAAAACTTTGGCAAATCGCTCGCCCTCATAAAGAGCGCGTCGAGCGCGGAAGAATATTTCGAGGCGTTGAAAGAGCTTTCTCAAAGCCCCGCGATTTCGCCAAAAGACGCTGGAAGCATCGAAAAAATCTTGGCGGCGAAAGACGCGGTTTTGTTTGAAGTTTACGGTGGCATAATCGATAAAAACACGGCGGAAGAAGCTCCAGAAAAATTTTCCGCGCCAAGCATAAACTTCTATGATTTTCCGGAAATCGCAAAAATCCACAAAGCCACTTCAAACGGCAAAACGTACTATATGATTGATAAGCCCGAAGAAAGAAACCGCGTGTGGAACGGCGGCGGAGAAGTAATACAAAAGGCAAATATTGTGTCCGACTCCTCAGGCAAGGCAAAAGAAACCGCATTTAGCAAGATAACATTCAAAAACCGCCGCCCGAACGGCTACATTTTGGAGGGAATAAAACTCGCAAAAGAAGCCGAAATTGCGGAAAAAACTGCGGAAATTTCCGATAAAAAATCGCTTTCGCAAGCTCTGGTTTTCGCCGCAAACTCCGATGCAAATCCGATATTCAAGGCATGGCTTGAAAAAAGAATTCTGGACGCTTTCCGTCAATCCCCGATAAAAAGCGGTTTTGCATTCTCCAAAACCCTGCAAAAAAGGGCAAAGAAAATCGATGCCGTCGCGGCTGAATTAACTCCATACTCATGGATTTTTGAAACAGATTCGAGGGCAAATTTTGTGAAATCCGAACTTTACGGAGAAGAATTGAAAGATCCGATGCCCGAAGCGTATTCTACAAAAGAAGAGGCGCAAAAATCTTTGGAAAACCCGATGAAAATCGTGGGCTTTGGCGATTTTGAAGGCAATATTGCATCAAGCGAAAACCTGTCGGGCAAAAAGCTTTACGGCATAACAATCACAGGGGATTTCGGCGAGCTTTCGCAAATAAAAAAGCCCGCAAAATTAACCCCGATTTTCGTACATCAGGAAAAGTAGCCGCTTTTTTTGCATAAAGCATTTGCGCTTCCGCTGCCATTTTAAACTTCGGCAAGCGGTGGCGCATTTTAGTGCAACTATCAAAATTTTCGGCGGAAAAAATAAAATTGCGCATTTTTGATTTTTGCCTTATTCTTTTTTAGCTTTTTATTTTTATGGACAACTCTTTGCCGGAAATCAAAATTTTAACAGATGATGTCGCAAACAAAATCGCGGCGGGAGAAGTCATAGAACGTCCCGCCGCGGCAGTAAAAGAGCTTGTTGAAAACTCCATCGATGCAAAGGCAACAAGCATTGACATCGAATTTAAAAACGGCGGAAAAACTTTCATAAAAGTCTCCGACAACGGTCACGGAATGAGAAAAGACCAGGCCCTAACCTGCCTTGAACCCCACGCGACAAGCAAAATTCGCTCCGCCGACGACCTCGAAAGCATTTTAAGTTTCGGCTTCAGGGGAGAAGCGTTGCCGAGCATTGCAAGCGTGTCGAAATTCACGCTTCTTACAAAACCCGAAGGCGCGAAAGTCGGGACATCAGTAAGCGTCCGCGCAGGCAAAATTACTGAAATAAAGGAAGTAGCAATGGGCCGCGGGACGGAAATAGTTGTCGAAGACCTCTTTTGCTCCGTCCCTGCGAGGCGCAAATTTTTAAAGACCGACAACACCGAAGCTGGGCATATCATAAAGATGTGCAAGCTCTACGCGCTCGCAAAAAACGATATTTCTTTCAGCCTGCGCGAAAACTCGAAGCTGATTTTCTCGTCAAAAAAAACCGCCGACCTTGCGGAGCGGGTAAAAAATATTTTCGGCGAAGAAATTTCGGAAAAACTTATCCCGCTTGCCCCATACTCGGGTTTCGGAATATCGGTGTCGGGTGCGGTTTCAAAGCCCGCCGAAAGCTGGACCACTTCAAAAAACATCTACGCATTCATAAACGGCAGGCCCGTTGAATGCCGCGCCGTTTTCTCCGCGCTGAAAGACGCCTACAAAAGCGCGATGCCGCAAGGCAAATATCCTGCGGCGTTTCTTTTTATTGAAATCGACCCGCGTTTTGTTGATGTAAACGTCCACCCCGCAAAGCGCGAAGTGCGCCTCAAAAACGAATTTGCAATGCGCTCGGCAATCCTCGCCGCATTGGTTGAAACTCTCGAAAACTATTCGATAACGCCGATTCGGGAAATTCAAAAACCTGAAACGAAATCCTTTAAATCCGCGCCCCAAGCCCATGTCGAAGAATCTGAAAAGCTGCGTAAAATAATTGATTTTTCACAAAATAACAATTCTTTCACTGCGCCGTTTTCCGCACCAAAATCCGACGTAAAGCCTAAGTTTGACCCAATAAAAATCGCGGCGGAAAAAGCGGCGGAGGATTTGCATAAGGCAAAAAATCCACCATCCAAAATTTTTGAGTCGGAAAAGCCCGTCGCCATAAAAAGCGCAAAGGCTGAGGATTTGCGCCCAAGCTCTACGCTCGGCTGGAAATATTTAAAACACCTTTCAAGAAAATACGCCCTCTTTGAAACGCAGTCAAACTCGCTCATAATTTTATCAATCCAATCCGCCTTAAAGCGCATAAATTACGAAAAAATCGTGCGCAACTTCGCGGGCGAAAAGCCGAAAGCCCAAACGCTTCTAATCCCCGTAAACATTGAATTTGACAGGGCAGACGACGAAGTGTTCAAGCGCAATAAGCGCGGATTTGAAGTATGCGGATTTGAAATAGAAGAATTTGGCGAAAGATTTTACAGGATAAGCGCAATTCCGCTTTGGCTCGAATTCGGGGACGTTGAAAACTTCATCAAGGATTTTGTCGAGCTTGCGCGCGAAGAGGGCTTTGAAATCGGCAGAAAAAACTTGTCGGAGCAAACTTTTGCAAGCCTCGCGGTGAAGATGTCCCGCGGAATAAAAATCGCCGAAAGCGAGTACGCCGCAAACGCCGTTTTGGACGACCTATTCTCGTCAAAAA
Source organism: Intestinicryptomonas porci (assembly GCF_033971905.1). Lineage (NCBI taxonomy): Bacteria > Pseudomonadati > Verrucomicrobiota > Opitutia > Opitutales > Intestinicryptomonadaceae > Intestinicryptomonas > Intestinicryptomonas porci. Next base: position 245,858 of record NZ_JALBUT010000001.1, on the reverse strand, counting down.
GCCCGATGTTTTCGCCCGACGGCAAACGCACCTGCAAGGAAATAACCGCGGCTGAAATTTCCGCGTTTTTCAGCTAAGCTTCCATTTTGCCGACTCTGCGCGCGTGCCTTCCGCCCTCAAATTCGGTTTCAAGAAAAGTTTTTAGCATTTCATTTGCAAGTTTTTTGCCGACGTATTTCGCGCCCATGCAAATCACGTTTGCGTTGTTGTGAAGCCTTGAAAATTTAGCGCCGTCGCAATTATGGCAGAGCGCCGCGCGAATTCCCTTGATTTTGTTTGCGGATATTGAAATGCCAATGCCGGTAGTGCACACCAAAACTCCGAAGTCGCACCCGCCGTTTGCCACGGCGTTTCCGACCAATTTTGCGTAGTCAGGATAATCCACGGAATCGCAGGTGTTCGTGCCGAAATCGACAGTTTCAAAACCCGCGTCTTGCAGGAATTTCAACATTGAATTTTTTAACTGAAATCCGCCATGGTCGGCGGCCAACGCAATTTTCATTTGTATTCCTTTTCCAAAAATTTGACAAGATGCGGCATTGCCGAGATAATTTCGTCGCGCACTTCGATGTAAGTGTTCATGCCGTATCCATAGGGGTCTAAAATATCCGTATGCGCGGCATTCGGAACCAGCGAAAGCAAAGTGAAAGAATGCGGCGGCATGGTTTTAAAATAACGCCTTACGGTGTCGAGATGCGCCTGCGTCATCGCAACGAGCGCAAAGCATCCGTCAAGCATTTCCTGCGTTATCGATTGGGCAACATGCCTTGAAATGTCAACTCCGACCTTGTCGAGCGCGATTATAGAATTCGAGCTTGCCCTCATTCCGTCCTCACCAAAAGTTCCCGCAGAAAGCACGCGCAAAGTTTTAAGAGGGCTTGAATCGGGCAATGCCGCAATCGCGTGCTTCAAAAGCCCCTCTCCCATGGGGGAGCGGCAGATGTTGCCCGTGCATAGAAATATTACGCTGTCTCTTTTCATTTTATTGCAAGTCACGCTTTAACTGGCGATGGGCAATGTCGCGGCGGTAGAATGCTCCGTCAAATGAAGTTTCACCGCAAAGTTTATAGGCTTTATCCAGCGCCTCGCGCAAAGTTTTGCCTGTCGCAGTCATGCCCAAAACCCTGCCTCCGTTTGTCAAAATTTCGCCGTCCGAACCGCGCTTTGTTCCGCTATGGATTACATACGCGCCTTCTGTTTCCGTCTTGGGAAGTGAAATTACATCGCCTTTCTTGTATGAATCGGGATAACCCTTCGCGCAAACCACCACGACCACCGCAAATTCGTCCTTGATTTCCACCTTTGAAGAATCCAAAGAGCCGTTTGCAATGTTATTCATAAGCTCTAAGGCGTCGGTTTTTAAAAGCGGCAAAAGCACCTGGCATTCGGGGTCGCCGAAACGCACGTTAAATTCAACGACTTTCGGTCCTTGCGCGGTAATCATGATGCCTACATACAAAGTTCCGCGATAGTCTATACCCTCTTTTTTCAAGCCCTCCAAGGTGGGCGAAACAATGTCTTTTCTGACTTTTTCCAAAACTTCCTCAGTTGCGACGGCCGCGGGAGCATACGCGCCCATTCCGCCCGTATTCAAGCCTGTGTCGCCTTCGCCAACGCGCTTGTGATCCTGGCTCGGCGGAAGCATGATGTAATTCGTGCCGCAAACCATTAACATGATGCTCGCCTCTTCGCCCTCCATTTTTTCTTCAACGACAATTTCCCTGCCGCTTTCGCCGAAGACTCCGCCTTCAAGCATTTCGCGAGCCGCTTCCACGGCTTCTTCCTTTGTCGATGGAATAACGACGCCCTTGCCCGCCGCCAAGCCGCTCGCCTTTATGACAACGTCAAACGGAGCTTCCTCAATGAATTTTTTTGCCGATTTGAAGTCCGTAAAATTTTCGCCTGCGGCAGTCGGGATTGAATATTTTTTAAGAAAGTTTTTTGAAAAAGCCTTGCTCGCCTCCAACGTTGCACCGTCTTTGTTCGGCCCGTAAACCGATATGCCCTCTGCGCGGAGAGCATCTGCAAGCCCCATTGAAAGGGGGATTTCAGGCCCGCATATCACAAGGTCGAATTTGCCGCCACGGGCGAATTCGACTATGCCTGAAATGTCGTCAGCCTTTATTGCGGCAGTTTCGCAGTCCAATTCAATGCCGCCGTTTGCGGGCGTGCAAACCAATCTGCCGCACAGGGGGGATTTTTTCACCGCTTTTACAATGGCGTGCTCTCTGCCGCCGCTTCCGATAACCAAAACGTCAAGTTTTTTCATAAATTCTACAATGCCTTTCTGTACAAAGTTAAAGCAAAAACCAGCATAAGCAGGTTGGGTACAACCGCCGCAAGCAAAATCGGGATTAAACCGCTCGAACCCATTGCGGTAAAGAGGCTGTCCAAAATATAATATGAGAAAAACAGCCCCGCAGTCTTCGACACCCCGACCATGGGATTTGTGCGAACCCCCGAAATCGAAAACGGGATTGCTATTGCAATCACGATTATGCAGGCAAGCGGGCTTACCCACAGGCTCATAAGCTGTTCGGCATAAGGGCGCATATGCTCGCTTTTTTCATCGCCCGACGCCGCTATAAGCTTTTGCAGCTCGAAAAGAGACAAGTCTTTGGGACGGCTCATGCTGAGCTTCATTATTTGCGGGTCTTCCTTGAAATCGCGGTAGTACTTCTTGTCAAATACGTCCGCCCTTATCGGGCTTGACGTTTCGGGGTCGAAGAAAATCTGCTGACCGTTCGTGAAAAACCAACACATGTCAAGGTCGTCAAAAACGCCTTCCTTGGCGAGAATTTTGGAAGTTTCCCTGCCTTTTTCATCGGCAAGATGGATTTCCACACCGTAAGCTTTTTTGGACGCCTGCGAAAATTTGTTGATGAACCAAAGCCTGCCGTCAGCCCTGTTTTTAAAGCAAAGAAGTGAGATTTTGCCGACGAGTTTGTCTTCTTTTAGATTTTTGCGCTCGCTTTCAAATTTGAGATTGTTGTAGAGAGTGGCGGCATTTTCCTTTGAAGTCGGAACAACGGAAGCGTTTATCCAGAACAAAAATCCCGCAAGAAACGCCCCGGCAACCCACAGCGAACGGGTAATTTGCCAAACATTCATGCCCGCCGCCCTCATTGCCACAATTTCATTGTTTTTGTGGAAGTTCCCCAAAATGAACACCACTGATATCAGCAGGCTTATCGGAAGCACAACGGGAATGAAAGACGGAATCAGCTGCCAATAATAATAGCAAATTCTGCCCGCCGAAGCCTTAAACCCCAAAAGGTCGTCAAGCTCGTTATACATGTCGTTTAAAATCAAAATGCCCAAAGTCACGCCAACCGTTGCGGCAAAAACCTTCAACCATTCCACAAATACATACCTGTCGACAATCCTCATAATCGCGAACCCCGCGCAAGGGCAAATTTCCTTAAAAATAAAACGAGAACCGATATTAACTAAATTAAACCGCGTGTAAATTTTATTCTCAAAAAATCGCCAAATTTTTTAGAAAGTAGTTGCAAATGCAAATAGGTTGATTTTAAATTAAAGCCACAATGAAGAACTTGGGTGAAACTTTAAAACAGGCGCGCGCAAACAAGGGCGTGGAATTGCGCGACGTTTCAGACGCCACTAAAATTAGAATTGATTTCCTTGCAAAAATGGAAGAAGGAGACTTCAATTTTGATTTGCCGGAAATTTACAAAAGAGGATTTTTGAGGCTGTACGCGGCATATTTAGGGCTCGACACAAAAGCCATCATGGCGGACTACTACGCCTCTACAGGCGGCAGACATTCCGACAAGGAATCGCAGCGCGCCCAAAACGCGAAAAAACAATTTTTAGGCGAGCTTGACGAAGAAAGTACATCAAGCTCCCCCGAAAACAGATACGACGAAGAGCCGAACTCCGATTTGCCTCCCGACGGAATTTCAGCAGACGACAAGTCAAAATACCTCAAAATCGGCGCAATCGTCGCCTGCGTCATAGCCGCGATAATTTTGATTGTAGCTGCCGTTTCCAAGCTCACATCAAACCCCGAAACTCCGACAATAGCGCAGGGGCTGGAAATACCCGAATGCGTAATCACCATCAAGGCGCTTACCGACACTTCGTACAAACTGACTCCCGAATCAAACCCGAACTATACATACCACAAGGGCGAAGTCCGCGCGGGAGATGTTAAAACATTCAATGTGAAAGAAGCGTTGATTATCCAGCCGCTTCCCGGAAAAATCGGGGACCTTCACATTGAAAGGAACGGACAGCATCTCGACTATGCAAGACTGATTCCGCATCCCGCCCCGAAATATAGAATTGCAATGCCGAAGCAATAACGGGAACTTTCAACATTTCATTTAAAAATTCAAGCGGCATCAAATGATTCCGCTTTTTCGTTAAAAAAAGAATGAAACTCACTTTTTTAGGAACGGGGACATCGCAAGGCGTGCCGATGATTGGATTTGACAATCCGGGATTAGATTTGTCGAACCCTAAAAACTGGCGCACGCGCTCAGCCGCGCATATTGAAGCAGGCGGAATGCACATTCAAATTGACGCGGGTCCCGAATTCCGCCTGCAATGCCTGCAAAACAAAGTGGACTGGATTGACGTATTTCTGCTCACGCACGGGCATGCCGACCATATTTTGGGAATGGACGACCTGCGCAGGTTTTGCGACAGAATGCCGAATAACAAAATCCCCGTTTACGCGAACGACTACGGCATCGAGCGTATCAATTTCATATTTCCTTACGCCGTTTTGGACAAGCCTGCGCAACGCGGCTATCCCTGCTTTGGCGTAAAAAAAATGCCCAATCTTCTGGAATTTGAGAACGGACTGAAAATTTACGCTGAGGAACTTCCTCACGGAACAACAAAAACACTCGGTTTTGTATTTGAGTTTGAAGGCAAGAAACTCGCCTACTATAACGACTGCAAACTGCTTACTCCGAGGGCAATCGAACTTGCCCAAAATGCCGACATTGTTGTTTTGGACGGTCTAAGACCAATCCCCCACCCCACACACCTTTCGATATTTGAAGCAATCGAATACGCAAAAATACTGAACGCAAAACGCGCATTTTTCACACACACCACGTGGCAAATTGACTACGAAACGTGGTCGAAAAAAATCCCCGAAAACACACAAATTGCATACGACGGACTGTCGGTTGAAATATAGATGGGGCGCATAAAATTCAGAATTATCCCGAACGCGCGCAAGACAGAACTTGCGGGGGAATACGCAAACGCCGTAAAAATCAAGCTTTCCGCGCCGCCGATAGAAGGCAAGGCGAATGCGGAGTTAATCAAATACCTTTCAAAATCGCTCGGAGTCTCGAAATCGTCAATTACTTTTGTTTCGGGAGAAACGTCAAAAGACAAACTGCTTGAAATTCCGAATTTCGACATGAAAGCCATAATCGAAAAATTGTCGGAAAAATAAATTTTGAAACAAACGCGCAATGTTGCCGTTCAACATAATATGAAAACATCATTGCGCAGAATTGCGGATTTCACGCTATATTTCAGTTTTTGCTTTTTGCTCGGAAGCGGTCTTTTGATGAAATTCTCGTTTGTGAAAGGACTTGGACCGCAAACCGCCCTGGGGCTTTCAAAGCCCGAATGGTGCGATTTGCATTTGCTTGCAGGCGCGGTAATGCTCTGCGCCGCAATCTTGCACCTTGCGCTAAATTCCCAATGGATTTGCAATGTCGGGGCTTTCGGAAAAAAACGCCTTGCAATTTTTATAATCGCGCTCGGCATAATTCTGACGCTTTTTCTGGCGTTTTGCCCCGTAAAAACCTGCGAACAATCAGACAAGCATCCGCGCATGCAAAGATTTCACAAATAAAGCCGCGCACTGCAAACCTTGCCGAAGATTTCGGATAAAATCCGCCTTTTATCTGAAGGCAATTTGCCATCGATTTTTTCAATTTGTCTCGTTTTCGGAAAAACAGCCTATCGGAAGCATCTTCATTTAGCATGCAAAAACCAAATTCTGCGGAATAAATAAACGAATGTTCCGACCAAAACCGCAGACATCACTGTGCCTTCGCCCAAGCCATGAATTTCATGCAAGACTGCAATGCTCAACACCGCTGAAAGAAAGCAAAGAAGCAAGTCAAACAAAACTTTTATCTTGCCAAACTCAAACCCATATTTTGAAGATACAGCCCTGACCAAACCCTCTCCCGGGACATAAAGAAAGTCCGCATGGCATTCAAGGCAGATGCCGAAAGCCAATATCGCAGAGCCGACCACCAGCATAATAATGTTGCAAGCATAAATTCCGCTTTTAAACGGCTCCGCCAAGCGCATTCCAATATCGATGAACAGTCCAAAACAAACGGCAACCGCCATCTGCAAATATTCAACCAATTTAAAATTGTTTTTTAAAATCAATATTTGAAGAAGCATGAAAACTGCACAAATTATGGCTGTTGACACGCCGAACGAAAGCGGGGCAATGAAAGTCAAGACGTAAGGAAGCGTAGATATGGGCGTCGTCCCCAATTCCGTCTGGGTGGAAACGGCTATTCCCAAAGCGCACAAAAAAATCGCCAATACAAATATTATTATCTTTTTAAAGATATTCATATTTTCATTTTGAGGAAAAATTTACAAAAGCCCACCCCTCAAAAAACAATACAAGGCAATCTCAATAAATGCCCATAAATCCAATCGAGAGAAAATCAATAAAACGGTCTTCGATTGAAAAACTGGAGACGATGAGTCTCGAACTCACGACCTCCACAATGCCATTGTGGCGCTCTTCCAACTGAGCTACGTCCCCGTTTATTAAAAAATCAGCATCTCATCTTCTCGGAAATTTGTCAAGCATCAAAAAAATTATTAAGCTTAAAATTTCAAAACTGAACATTTTTATAGATAATTTCATTCAAGCAAAGAGGCAAAGAAATTTTACTATGCACCGCCATATAAAAGCTGAAACTATAAGCATTTAAATTCAAACAACGCCTAAAAATTCCGCAAAAAAAATTTACCAAAACATCATAAAAAACCAAACGTCAAAGCCTTAAAGTTTTTTATGCCTTTCAAGGTTCTGCAAGCTTTGCGTATTTATCTCTTTTATTAAAATTTTACTTGCAGAAACAATATTTTTGGAAATTATTTTTACGAAAAAAATGGACGACTTTTTCTTTTCAGATTATTCCTTTGGCGGCTCTGCGGACTTTGGCGAAAACAAATGGTCCGAACGCGATTGGCTCGCCTACATAAAGCGTTCGCAGGCGGAAATTCAAAAAATATCAAAACTGTATTTTGAGCATAGGCGCAATATGTCTTTTGAAGACATCATGACGGCTTCGGGATGGAGCATTGCAAACGGCGACGACTCCGACGATTCTCAAAACTCAGAGCCGATGACCCTTATAAACCACCCTGTTTATATTGCCTCGCGCGCGCTCATAAAATGCCTGCAATCTGTGGTTGAAGAGCTCGTGAAATCGTCAAACTGCGAACCTTTGTTTGTCTTGCAGCTTTCAAACACAATACATGAAGCCTCCGAATTGATTTGCGTTGCGGTAAATTCCACCGATTTGGGCGAAGACTTGCTCGCGCGCTCTTATTACAAGTCCGCCCTTATGGCGTTAAATTCGGTGCTTGCAAAAATCGAAAATTTTTCAGACGTATTGGAAAAGAAAGAAATTGCAAGCATCATAATTTTTGATTTGCGCCAACTCTGTCTAAATCTAAGCAACTAAGCTTGCCTTAATAATTTTTATCTTTCCAATTTTAAATTGGCAAAAAAAAGGCGGAAAAGTTTTTCTTTTCCGCCTTAAATTTTCTATGCAAGAATTACTTTTCTTCCGCTGCCGATTCCGTCACAAGCGTTCTGTTAACAGAGCCGCTCGGAGCGATGATGTTCGGATTTGAGAAGATTGAACCCGCAGGAATATTGCCGATTTGTTCGCGAACCAAGCTTCCTCCCGGGGAAATCTTGTTTGCTGTAACAAAGATTATGAGGTTCTTCTTTTCGCTTGTCTTGCCCTTAGACTGGAAGAGTCTGCCAACCAAAGGAATGTCGCCCAAAATCGGAACACTGTCTTCGATTGTTCTTACGTCTTCGCGTGTCAAACCACCCAATACAACGGTTGCGCCGTCGAATACCGTTACGCGTGTCTGAACTTCACGAACCGAGAATACCGGCATCACGAAACCAGAGGGCACCGAAACAGTGGTATTGCCAGCGATAGCAACGGCAACGCCGCCGTACTGCATGAAGCCTTCGAATTCGGTAACCTTGATTGAGGGCATATCCAAGGATATTGCGCCGTCTTCTTCAACTGTCGGAGTAACTTCCATTACAACACCAACGTCGCGCTTTGTGAATTCCTGAGGAGTACCCGGAGTGATAGCAACAGATGCGCCGCCGCTGCTACCGACGCCTGGAGTTACAACAGAAGCGCTGGATTCGGAAACCTGCGCCTGAGTATCGCCCCACATTGTAGGATAGAGCATTTCCTGAGCAACAGTGATTGTTGCCTTGTCGCCTGAACGAACCGTTACCTTCGGAGAGCAAAGCAAGTCGCTGCCCGTATTTTGTTCGATTGCGTTTACAACCAAGTCAATGTTATAGCCGTTAATGACACCCAAAATAGTGCTTACAGTATTTGAAGCGTCTGTCGCCAAATTAATTGTTGAGGGCAATGCCGGCGGAATCTGAGGAATCGGATTCGGATCTGGCTGTCCATTGCTATAAGAAATATTGATATTCTGGGTTTCCTGTGCAGGAGAGAATGCTGTCGCCAACGTACGATTATTCAGCGAAGTTCTATCTTTAGCCGTACTAAAGAGAGTGTTCCCTTTCTGATTGGAAACTTCCCAGTTAAAGCCGATTTCTTTCAACGCACCCTGGTTTACTTCCATGAAGCGTGCTTCAATTTCAACCTGCAATGTTTCATTGTAGCGTGCGAGAATGCGGCGTACTTTTTCAACATTTCTTGTCGAGTTTGTCACCCACAATTTTGTGCCGTCGTATGCCAAGCTTGCGCCGGGACCAAATTCAACACCTGCTTTTTCGAGGAAGATTCTAATCTTCTGACCTGTTTTTTCAGTGTCATCGCCACCGTCGCTTGATTCATCGCCGGATGCAAACGGATCCGAAGAATCGCCGCCGCCCGAAGCGCCTTGCAAGCCGACCATACGTGTAACGGCAGCCGCGGGAATCGGGAAGTCAAATGTTTCGTATGCTTCGGCATTTGCAGCCTTGCGGACAACAACCGCGCCGTCTTCGATATCGTACTGGCAGTTAACCTGTTTTGTCACGAAAGACAAGATTTGTTCGAGAGTGAGGTTTCTGACAGTCAAGCTTACGTTCTTTGTGTCGGAAACGTCGCGTGCAACAATGTTTACGCCCTTCGCGCCCTTTGCATCCTTGTCATTGATGATGGAAAGTTCGGAGAGAGTGTTCAATGCGTCAGTCAAGGAAACGCCGGGTTCCGGGAAGCTTACTTCAGGAATGATAATCTGAGAAAGTTTCGCCTTGAGCGGAACAACCTGTTCGCCCTGGTCTGAATTGTTGCTTGTAACTTGGAACATTGCGGGACGCTGCCATGCCTTTGCAACTTCGTCCAAGAGTTCCGCACGAGATTGCTGGTATGTGAGCTTGCCGATTTCTGAAAGCTTTTTAGCAATCAAAGTAAGATATGCCTTTGCTTCGATGTTGTCCGCGTCAATCGCAACTACGGTGCGGTATGTGGAAGCCGCGCCCTGATAGTCGCCAAACAGATATTGCGCGCGGGCGTCAGCCAAGAGAAGGGAGACACGCTTTTGGCGCGCATTGTAGTCGGGGCTGATTTCTTCCAAAGAGCGGGCATACGGATTTTGAGAAATTTCTTCAACTTCAGCAATGAAATCTTCGCCGTCCTTAACGCTGTCCGTATATTTTGCATATTCCTGCGCGAACTTCTTTGCTTCGTTTACCTTGCGATTCTTCAAGGCAAGCTTTGCGCGAGATTTTGCGATGTCGGCACGAGCTTCTTTGATTTGCTGACGCGCGCCGTCTGCGTTTGCTACTTCGGGAAGCTTGGCTTCGCCTTCAGCCAAAATTACCAATGCGTCGTCAAAACGACCGTTGTCCGCCTGATCGTACGCTTCTTCAATCATTTCAAATACGCTGCCGATTGTGAGAGCCTGCTTGCGCTGTTCGGCTTCCATTGCATTTTGAACTTCGTCCAGCTTTGCCTGCTCTGCCGCAGCCTTTTCAGCCGCTTCTTTTTCTTCTGCAGCCTTGGCTTCCGCCACCTTTGCTTCTTCGGCGGCTTTGGCTTCTGCCGCAGCTTTTTCTTCTGCTATCGCCTTTTCAGCGGCTGCTTTTGCTTCGGCTTCCGCCTTGGCTTTTGCTTCGAGCTCTGCCTTCGCGGCTGCTTCGGCTTCCGCCTTTGCCTTTGCCGCGGCTTCAATTTCGGCGTTTACTTCCGACAACAACTTCTGAACTCTCTTGTCGTCAGGAGATATCTTCAACAAACCTTCGAGGTTCTGTTTTGATATTTCCAAATCACCCTTATCACGAGCGTCAACTGCCGCAATCATGAGTTGGAGTTTTTGTTCTTGGTTGTCACCCGCCCCCTGAGCGAATGCGGAGCAAGCATAAGCCATGGACGCCACTAGTGCCGTCGCAAATGCAACTTTTTTATGGGATATTTTGTTTTTCATATATACGTTAATTTGAAATGTTAAATTTATTTATAGACGATATTAAAAAAAAATTAAAGCTTTTTTTTCAAAAATTTTACTCTGCTACTTCAAAAGCTCGTTGCCTCCGTTTTTAGACATTTTCATGAGCTGCACAGGTGCTCCCTTTTCATTGGGAACTTTCTCAACGACGACAACTTCGTTTTCAAAGTCAAGCTCCTTGACAGTGTAAACCGCGCCGTTAGCCTCAAACTTGTCGCCAACCTTTCTCACGAGCCAAACAGAGTCCGATCCGTTGTCGGGAAGAAGAGAAATCGTGCGGCTTTCTTCGAGGAATGTCGGCTTGTTTGAAAATATCACAATTTCTTTTCCGATATTTTTATCAAACAAAACAACTTTCGTCACCTTGCGAATCAAACCGGAATCTTCCTTTTGGCGGATTTCTTCAAAGCTCTTGACGGTTATGCCGGAGCCGACAGTTTCGCCTGTCACCGAGCCCGCCTTGCGAACTTTGATTTCCTCGTTTAACTTGCCTATCATTGACTGGTTTTGAGATTCGTCGAAAAGCTGCACAATCTTGGAGCCGTCGCCGGAAACAAAATAGCCCTTCCACTTGATTGGATAAGCTTCATTTTTAAGCTCGCCATACTTGAAGCCGAAAAGTTTTTTGATGACTTCCTTTTGGAAAGGCGGCTCTACAATAAATTTGCCGTCGGAGTCAACCCAGATTTTAGGCGAAGTGAAGAGCTGGTAAAGCCAAAGTCCGTCTTCATCCTGCGGCTTTACAGCCTCCCAGGTTGAAGTGACTTCGGCATTGACTTCGGGAACGGGAATGTTCTGCCACGGCTCTCCGCTCGGTTTTCCCTGCAATGAAGCCTGCATCTGAGACTTTGCCTTGGCAAGTTTGCCTTCGCTTCCGAGATAAAAATACGCCGATGCCCCCGCGACTAAAACCGCCACGAGAAACAATATTTTTTCGTAATGCTTTTCCATAATAAACTACTCCTGCGTGTTTTCTTCCGCTTCGTCGGATTTCTTGTTTTCGGAAACCGCGTTTTTGTCAACTTCAACGTACTCGATTACGAATGTAAATTCCGAAACGTTCTCTGAAACGACGGGGTCCTTAGAGACTTCCACCGATTCTTCCTTTGCGCCCGCTCCACCGAACGCCGACAAGAGAGCATCGTCTTCCTCTGTGCGCACAACTCGCTTTGCAGAGCCAAGCGACGGCTTTACTTCAACCGAGCGCACCACAAGCATGAGGTCAAAACTGTTAAGCTCGTTTAAAAATCTGCGCATGTTTTCGGTGTACCCCGTAAAGACAATGCGATATCCGAGTGCGCTTACACTGCCCTTTTTGCGCGCAGTAATGTAAGGATCGACAGTGAAAGTATCGCCTGTCATGTTGTCGCGCGCTCCTCTTGCGACACGCGTTCTGCGCGAAGAATTCTTCTGCGTCTTTGCCTGGGCTTCAAGTTCTATTGGCAGAATTTCGCGCTGAACAGCAACTATGCCCATAGGAGCATTGTCGGGCTTTGAATTGAACAGCTTTTGCAAAATATTGTCCAAAATACTTGCCTGCTTCCACAAAGCGAGCACCGCTTCGTCTTCGGGCTTAGACTTGCCCGAAACATAGTTTTCAAACGAAAACTTAAAGTTTTCGGGAACGGAAATGCCCTTTTCGGTCGCCGCATTTGTCCATTTGTCCGTCATGGAACGCAAGTGTTCGACAAGCTCAAACCCCTGCGTCACGGGAGACGCCGCAAGAACTTTTGTGGAATCGCGGCTCAACTCCTTGTCAAGGCTTTCAAGCTTTCCCTGCAAACCTTTCAAGTTTGCGTCCGCCTGCGCCAAGCTTTCTTTGACGGGAGCTTTTTGGATTGCGTTTTCGTACTTGTTTACCGCCTGCTGCGCCTTCCTTGCAGCCGCAGTGTTTTTGTTGAAAAGGACAAAATCATAAACTGCCCCGCCAACAAACGCCGCCAACAGAAGCGCAAAAACGGCGGCAAATATCGGATGTTGTTTAAAGTGTTTCATATTATATGGGTTTGTCGGATTTTACCACGGATGTGAAGTTGAACTTCAAAATTCTCGGATTTGTGTTGTCGGTGCTGATGTCGTCTATCTTTTCAATAAAGGAGCTCTTTTCAAATTTGCTAAGGAGAGCCTTTATTTTTTCAAGAGCCGCTTTCGCATCGTAAGTGTTGTCGTCGCCTACATCCTTTAAGAGAAGCCTGCCTGAGAACTGCAAACGATAGTCGGGCTTGCCGTCCTTTGTTTTAGTGCGGATTACCTTCAAATCGTCAAGCCAAACGTCCTTTTCCTCGAAAAGGCTCTTTTCAAATTCGGCGAACAAGTTTATCCAGTTCGATTTCGATTTTGCCAAGATGTCCAAGTCGGCGATTTTATCGACCAAAACATTCGCGGCGTCGCGCTTTTCAGCCAAAGCTACGGCATCTTGCTCGAGAGCGGGTATCCTCGAATTAAATTCCCTGAATTTGGCATCGTTAAACTTGATGCTTTCCTGCAACGCCATAAAAGGCGGAACAACCGCCGCGGCAAGCAGCGCCGCGCCGAGGAAAAGAAGAGGCATTTTGCGCTTGAACGCACTTTCTTCAACAATGTGCCGCGGAAGCAAATTTATGCCGACCGATGACGGCAAAACCATTCTTGCCGCTTCGCCGACAAGCTCGCTAAGATGCACCGAGGCATCCTTTAATTTTTCCCCGTTTACAGAAGGAGAAACTGTCAGGTTTGACAAAACATCCAAGAACTGGACATCCGCCTTCAACTCTTCGCAAAGATATTCCGCCAAGCCCGTAGTGAGCGCGCCCCTGCCTGTGAGATAGAGCTTTTGCGGAGTTGCCGCGCCCTTGCGCTTGTAGCTCAATATGGAGCGTTTTAGTTCGGTTGAAATTCTTTTTGAAACGGTTATCACGCCGTTTTTGATGATTTCCGCCACAGCGTCGTTTGAAGCCATTTCGGCGGCGTCCGCCAAAACCTTGCGCTTGATTGACTCCGCCTGCATGAAACTCTTGCCCAAATTGTCGCTTATCGACTGGGTGATTGCATTGCCGCCTATGGGAACGCTGCGCACAAAGAAATCGGAATCGCCCCTTACTATGATTAAGTTGGAAGCCTTTGCGCCGATGTTCAAAATCATTACATTGTCTTCAAGACCGCAATATTTCCAAGCATTGTAGTCGAGAATTGAAGACGGCTCGAGGTTTGCCGTTGAAAGCCCACCCATGGAAACCGAAAGGCAGATGTCGTCCGCCACGCCCGTTTTCATCGAAACCAACAAAACTTCGGCTTCGATTCCGTCATCGGCTATGACTTGATAGCCCCATGTGACTTCGCTCAAATCATAGGGTATATTTTTGCGCGCCTCAAACTCGACGACTTCGTCGCGCTTTGCCACATCGTCAACGTGCGGCACCGTTATTGTTTTCGTAAGAATGTTTGCAGTGGGAACAATGACATTCGCCTTGCCCGAAAGCCTCATGCTCTTCAAGGCGGCATTCAACGCCGAAAGCCATGCTTCCGGCATTCCGAAGTCATATTCCAAATCGCGCACGTCGAAACTTTCAAGAACCAGGCGACCGCCCGACACACTGAAAAGACCCGCGCTTACCTGCGTTGTTCCACAGTTTATTATAAGTTTGCTTTTCTGACTCATTTTTTTGGAAGAGGGATATTGTAAATACGGCATCAGCCCTTGCGGAGCGCAAAGGCAAATGCCTTAAATTAAAGGGTTAACGCGTCTGCATATATGTCGGGACAGACTGCTTTGAAGAATTGTATTCGTAGCTTTGAATATTGTAGGCGCATTCGTTCAAAGGCTTGAACACGCCGTCGTTTGTGGAGGACGAGCTTCCTATTTTTTCTTCAAGAGCTTCGAGGTCCTTCATGCTCTTTACATTTTTTGAAATTCTGTTTTTCAAATTTTCCGCCGTGAGGGGAATGTCATTTCCGCCCGCAGACAATGAAACCTTGTACATGTAAGGATCGCCCGTTATGCCGTAAACCGAATAGCTTTCCCACGGAATGTAGAAAACAACGGAAGTTTTCTTCATCTTTTCGATGGCAAAAACCTTTGCCTTTGAGCGCATAAACTGGTATTTGCCCTTTTTGCCGCCGCCCGACTTCATGTCCTCATACGCGACCATAATTTCGACTTCGACATTTCTAACCCATTTTGATTTCGGGTTTTCGGGGTCGCCCGTCTTTGAAAAAAGCACGACTTCGCAACGAACCATATTGCCGCCTGCTCCCGCAACGTCGTTCTTCTTTATGGTTGAGAATTTAATGTCGCTCACTTCAACGGACTCTTTCTGAACCTTTGACGCTTGCGCCAAAAGAGAAAAAGGCAGGCAAAGTGCAGCCAAAAATAAAAATTGCTTAAAGTTCATAAGTTTTTACTTTATTCAAGATAGCAGACGGACTTCAAGCCTTTTTTGTCCTTTTGAGAAAAAATTTTTCCTGTTTCTCGTTTTTTTTGACAGTAAAATGCGAGTTTCTTTATAAAAACGCCAAAAGCATCCCAAAAATCAAAGACACGGGAAATTTTATCTTGCAATAATCCCTTTTTGACAAAACCTTGTCTCTTTTAAATTTTATGGCAAACGAAACATTTAAAGACTTGGGTCTTTCCGAACAAATTTTAAAAGCAGTCGAACTTTTGGGCTACGAAAAGCCGTCTCCCATTCAACGCAAGGCAATTCCCGAAATTCTTTCAGGTTCCGACATATTCGGATGCGCGCAAACAGGCACGGGCAAAACCGCCGCGTTCATGCTGCCGATACTGCAAAAAATCTCCGATTCTTTCGGCTTCGTGGAAAGCGGACACTTCCGCGCGCTCGTGCTCGTCCCGACGAGGGAACTTGCCGAACAAGTTGCGGAAAATGCCGTAAAATACGCAAAATTTACAGACATAAAAATATGCAAAATATACGGAGGAGTATCGCAAAACCAGCAAATACTCGCCCTCGAAAAGGGGGTTGACATTTTGATTGCGACCCCAGGAAGGCTCATCGACCTCTTTCGACAAAAGAAACTAAGCTTTGCAAGCGTCGAATTTTTAGTTTTGGACGAAGCCGACAGAATGCTCGACATGGGCTTTATAAACGACATCCGCACAATTTGCGCAAAACTGCCCGGAGACAGGCTTTCGATGCTGTTTTCAGCAACGCTTTCACGCGAAGTAGAATCGCTCGCCTCTTCAATCGTGAAAAATCCCAAGCGCATTTCAATCTCTCCCGAAAGCCCGACAGTGGAAAAAATCGACCAGCAGGTATGCTTTGTGGAGCCGGACAACAAAATCGCGCTTTTGAAATATCTCATAGAGCAAAAATTCAAAAGAGAGCCCGACTCCATCGCCCTCGTGTTCTGCCGAACAAAGCACGGGGCAAACAAAGTTGCAAATAGACTTGCGGGCAAGGCATTCAACGCGTCGGTGATACACGGCAACAAGTCGCAGTCATCGCGCAAAAACGCGCTTGAAAGATTTAAGAACCGCGAAAGCAGAGTACTGGTTGCAACCGACATCGCCGCGCGCGGAATCGACGTAAAGGCTATGTCGCTTGTGATAAACTACGACCTTCCAGAAGAAGCCGAAACCTATGTCCATAGGATTGGAAGAACAGCAAGGGCTGAAGCCGAAGGGCAGGCTTTTTCGCTATGCTCTTCAAACGAAGTTCCGCTTCTTCGCGCGATAGAACGCTGCATAAGAAAATCAATTCCCGAAGCCTCCGACAATCCTTTCCACAGCCAAGAGGCAATGGAGCTTATGCATTCGAACAAAAAGCTCGTTTACAAAAGACAGCCCAAAAGCCCCAAGTCTTCCCCGCAACAAAACGCAAAGGGATTTGACTCCGACGGCTACGGCGTTTCCGAAAAAGACGCAGATAATTTCAACAAATCCGCCATTGAAAGATTTTCAAGGGAGCATCCGCAAAAGGCGAAAAATAAAACAGTCGCGCAAAAAAAGCATTTTACGGGCAAGCCTCAACTTCCGCATTCCACGAAAAAAATCAAGCCGAAGGGAAGAATAGCGTGGGCATTCTCCCGCGAAAAAAAAGGAATAAAACGGAATGGGCAAAAACAAAAAATCTAAAAGATAAAGAGCTGACGCTTCCGTAATAGATAGATTTTTTGCCCATTTGTACTCGCTTGCTTCGCAAGTCTCGGCACTCGCTACGCTCGGCTCTTTGCCTTTCGGCAAAGCTACCCACGCAAGCGTGGTCTTGCCCTCCATCTTGGGATTTCTTCGGACTTGCGTACATTTGTACGCTGACGCCTCGAAATCCGCAAGACAGGGTTCCCGAAAATGTTTTTGCAAAAAACTTTTTGGGATAAGAAGAGCATCGGGCATTTATTCCGTTTTTTACGTCCCAAAGCCCACACCTATCAAACATCACGACTTTTACAGCTGCGCTTCCGAAATAAAATTTTTTCCGCCCTCGCGCTCCATGTTGGCTTTTACTTCGACTTGCGGACGTAAGTTGTACTCGCATTTGCATTCGCAAATGTCTCGGCACTCGCTACGCTCGGCTCTTTGCTTTCGCAAAGCTACCCACGCAAGCGTGGTCGCCGACGCTCGTAAAAGCTCAACAGACAGGGTTCCCAAAAATGTTTTTGAAGAAAACTTTTTGGGATGTACTCATCGCGCGTTTATTCCGTTTTTTTACGTACCCAAAATTCCCACCTATCAAATAACTTAACGAAATTCCGTCTCCATTCCAAAACATCCTATCAAAAACTTTTTTTCTTAATTTGGTTTAGATTTC
Source organism: Intestinicryptomonas porci (assembly GCF_033971905.1). Classification (NCBI taxonomy): domain Bacteria; kingdom Pseudomonadati; phylum Verrucomicrobiota; class Opitutia; order Opitutales; family Intestinicryptomonadaceae; genus Intestinicryptomonas; species Intestinicryptomonas porci. The sequence continues at coordinate 228,417 of NZ_JALBUT010000001.1, read as the reverse complement.
TGCCTGTTTCAAACAGTTTGACAAAATTCCGTCTCTATTCTAAGACAGCATATCAAACATATTTTTTATTAGGGTTTGGGATTTCGTTATCTCACTAAATATTGGCTTTTTTTACACTCGTTTGCTTTGTGTTATAGTCCTTCGGGCAAACTGCAAGCAGTTTGTACTATATATTTCGGCGTATGTTCGACTTGCGGACATAAGTCCGCCGACATTTGTAAATACATAGAAAAAATAAGTCCTAATTTAAATTCAGCTACTTGATACGCGAAATTGGAATGGGTATGGGATTGTATTAAGCTGTTTGATAGGTGTGGGCTTTGAGACGTAAAAAACGGAAGAAACGCGCGATGCTGTTGTGTTTTGCGAACACGCAAGTTGCGAAGCAAGTTTGTGGGTAGCATAATTTGCGAAGCAAATTACCCCGAAGGGGCGAGAACAGCGCGGATTGGCGAAGCCAACCAAGCAAGCGAGTGCAACGGGGAGCTGTACTTTGTACTGCCCCCTGAGCAAAACCAACATGGAGCGCGAGGAATGAAAAGGCTTCTATTACGGTTGCGAAGCTCTATCTTTCATTTCTTATGAAATGCCTTTTCATTCCGTTTTATTCCGTTTTTTTGCCCGCTTTATTCCGTTTTTTTTCGCTTGAATACCTTGTCCGCTTCAACTATCGCGAAAATCCACGAAATTGCCTCGATTAAAAACCCCGCCCAAAGGGCAGTCCAAAACGAATTTATACATATCCCGGGAACGCATTTTTCGGCAAGCCAAATAATGATTGCATTTAATAATATTATGCCCGCGCCAAGCGTAAACAAAACAAACGGCAGGGTAAACACGATTAAAAGCGGCTTTAAAAGAAGGTTTAAAAACCATATCACCAAAACAAGCCCGAAAAACGCAAAAGGATTGTCAAAGCCAATGGAATTGCCCATCGTAAACTCCGCCATCAAAAGCGCAATGGCAATTATCCCGCACCCTTTCCAAAAACCGAAGTTTACCCTGTTGGTAATTTTTACCTTATAAATTTCCTCTTTCATCTTTTTGCCTTCTTTTGCCTTATGAGTTTTTTCAATTCTTTGTAATTTGCAAGCCTTTCCGCAATCTGTTTTTCAGAGCCCGAAAGCTTGGGCTTATAAAGTTGAACAGGTTTTTCCATATAGTCCTGCCCGCTTATGTTTTCGGGGCATTCGTGGGAGTATATGTATTCCGCGCCATGCCCCATCGCCCTGTTCAACTTCGTGTGCGAATCCCGCAGGTGAAGGGGCACGCTTTGCAGATTTTCTCTAACCGCGGAATGCGCCGCCGCGAGGGCGAGAGTGGCAGAATTGCTCTTTGGGGCGCACGCCAAAAATATCACGGCATGGGCAAGATTTAGCTCACATTCGGGAAGACCAACTCTTTCGCAGGCGTCGAACGCCGCGTTTGCAATCAAAAGCCCTCTTGAATCGGCAAGCCCGACGTCTTCGCTTGCAAGTATGACAAGCCTCCGCGCAATGAAGCGCGGGTCTTCGCCGCCTTCAAGCATTTTTGCAAGCCAATACATTGCGGCATCGGGGTCGCAGCCGCGGATTGATTTTATGAAAGCTGAAATCGTGTCGTAATGCTCGTCTTCGTCGGCATCGTATCTTATTCTTCGCTCGCGCGCGAAAATTTCGATGTCGGACGGCGTCATTTCCTTGCCTCCGCCCATTCCCAAAACGATTGTTTCAAGGGCGTTCAAGGCTCTGCGCATATCGCCATCGCAAATGCCCGCAAGGCTTTTTAAGATTTCGTCCGACGCCCTTATCTTGAACGCGCCAAGCCCCCTTTCAACGTCCGACAACGCCCTGCGCAAGACAAATGCGACATCTTCCGCGCCAAGAGGCTCCAGCTTGAAAAGATGGCTTCTGGAAAGAAGCGGCGCATTTATGTAAAAGCCCGGATTATGGGTTGTCGCCCCGATTAAGCGGATATTGCCGTCTTCGACATCGGGAAGAAGAAGGTCTTGCTGCGCCTTGTTGAAGCGGTGGATTTCGTCGATAAACAAAATCGTGCGCTCGCCCTTCAAATACCGCGCCATTTTAAGCTCGTCCCTGATTTCCGCGACATTTGAAAGCACAGCGTTTATCTTGACAAAGCGACTTTTTGTCTCCCTTGCAATGACTTCCGCCAATGTCGTCTTGCCGCATCCGGGAGGCCCGTAAAACATGAGAGAGCCGAAATTGTTTGCCGAAACCAGGCGCGGCAAAAGGCACCCCTTTGCCAATATATGCCTATGCCCCACGACTTCCGACAAATTGCGGGGGCGCATCCGCACGGCAAGCGGAGCGGTAAGCGGTATGCTTTCCGTTTCCGATTGATTGGATTTTACACCGTCAAACAAGTCGTCCATTTTGCGTTATGAAAGCATAAAAAGTTTTCATAGGCAAGCTGTAAGAGCAAAAAAGCCGCAGTCTCGAAAAAAATTTTTCCGCGAAAATTTACTTTTTAAAATACTTGCCCGATATTTTGTCTTTTTCAAGTATTTGGAAGCCCTTGCTCTTTACATAATTTACGTCAGAAAGCTTATTTTCCCTGCCTTTTGTGTATTGGGTCTGAATGTTCGGGGCGTCGTAAATCCTGCGGACGGGCTTGCCGTTTTCGGGATGAAATTTCAATGTAGGCGCAGACGCGGACTGCTCGACTTCAAAAATCTCCCCGTCTTTACCGTCTTCTATCGTTATGTATCTATAAATTGGCATGTCAGGAAATTTTGGCAAGAAGTTCAACAACCAGCCCCGCGATGAAAGCAAAGCCTTGAATTACGATATTTATCAAATAATTCAAGATTCCGCTCGTCTGCGGCAGGAAAATCAAAAGAAGCAAAATCCAAAAGCCGTTGCGCTCGATTTTTGCGTATGTCTCGTTTGACACGTTCAGCGCATAGCGCAAAAAATGCGAACCGTCAAGCGGCGGAACGGGCAGCATGTTAAAGACAAACAGCACGCAGTTTACCTGCAGGGCAAGAAGCGCAATGTCCTTCAAGGCGTCTATTTTATAAAAATAGCCCAGCGCAAAAAGAATGGAAGAAATCAACGCCAAAACCAAATTCGCCAAAGGCCCGCAAGCAGTAGATAGGAGATCGTCGCGCATTCTGGTTTTGGGATTAGGCAAAGAGACGTAAACGGGCTTGCCCCAACCGAATAAAAACGGCGCGCCCGTAAAAATCATAACAAGCGGCAATATGAAAGTTCCAACCTTGTCGGCATGGGCGAGAGGGTTCAGCGTGACGCGCCCCATCGAGCGCGGCAGAGGGTCGCCAAGCTTGTCCGCGGCAAAGGCATGCCCGAACTCGTGCATCGCTATGCTTATCAAAAGTATTATGTAAAAAATAATCTTCTCTTCAATATTTCCCATAACTTAAAGCATCAAAAATCATTCGCTTAAATTTTGCGAATTTAAAATTTCGGATTTTTTCTTTTCAAGCAAAGCTTCCAACGAAGCCCGCTCCTTCAAATAGTTTTCTGCCTTTATTTCCCGCAAGGCGGATTTTGCCCCATCCAAATCGCCAAGCGCGATTGAAATTTTTGCCACATGCAACCGCGCCTCGTCTTTTTCAAAACCGAACGGCGCAAGAGTTTCAGCCCTCTTCCAAACAGAAAGCGCCGCTTCCCAGTCGGGGGAAGATACATCGTAAAAAGACTGGGCGTACCTTGCCAGAAAATCGAAACTTTCGCTTTCCAATTCGCTCGCCCGCTTGAAAGCGTCCTGCATTTCAACATCCCGACTTTCTTTTGAGATTTCACCGCTTTTTACAAGATATGCACCCGCCTTAAACAAAAGCTCGCCAAGCTGGGCCAGATAAACCGCCGACCCAGGCTCCAAAGAAACTGCCTCTTTTATGTGCAAATAAGAGCTTTTAAAGTCTTTTTGCTCCGCCTCGTAAGTCGAAAGCTGCTGTTTTACCACCGCAAAATTCGGATTTTTTTTATCGACTTTCAAAAAGACCTTGTAGGCGGCTTCGTCAAAGCGCGCACTGCGCAAAAACTTTCCGTACAAAATTTGCGCTTCGATGTTGTCGGGATGTTCCGCCGCAAACTCCGTCCATGATTTTTCAAGCTCGTTTAAGCGCATTCTGGCTTCGAGCGGAGCGGCCTTCTTTGAAGAAACGTCGCGCGCCAAGAGTTCGCTTTCGCGCACCAAGCCAAGAAGTCGCTCTTCAAAAAGAGTGCGCGAAGTTCTGCGTGGAAGATTTATTTTCGCGGTCTCCGCAGTCGGCTTTTCGCGCGAATTGCAACCGCCCAAAAACACAGACTGGACGCACAAAAACAAAACAAAAAATCTTCCCAAAAGAGTTCGCATATTCTAACTACGGCACATGCAGTTTCCGCAACATTCCCCTCGGCTTTCCGAACATTCGCACTTCGGGGTTTTCGATTTTTGCGAATGCACGGGAGAAAAAACGGAAATAAGCTTTTCAAGAGCGGACGAATTGCACGCGGGACATTTCGGCTTGCGCTTTGAACTCGTCAAAACGACTTCAAAAACCTTCCCGCACTTTTTGCACTTGTATTCGAATATCGGCATATAAAAAAATGAATAAAACCCGTAAACTATTTTTAACCCCGCCAAAGGCAAGAAAATATTGACGCCCGCCGCGCGCAGTCCAATACTTAAATCCATAAAACCCTTTTCTTAAAAATACAAAAACATGAGCGAATACAAAATAATTGAAGTAAAATGCGCCGAAATGAAAATGCGCGTCGCAAACTTGGGCGGCATAATAATGAGCCTTCACGCACCCGATGCGTCGGGCAGAAGCGCGGACGTGGTGTTGGGGCATGACACCCCGTCGGAGTACCTGAAAAGCAACTGCTTTTTCGGCGCGCTCATAGGCAGGGTAGGCAACAGGATTTCGGGCGGCAAATTTTCCATAGGCAACAAAAAATATAAAGTCGCCGTAAACGAAAAAGCAAACAACAACCACCTTCACGGCGGCGTAAAAGGCTTTGACAAAGTAATCTGGGACATCGATACATGCTCGGGAGACGGCTGGAAGGGTGTAGTGCTCCACAGAATTTCAAAAGACGGCGAAGAGGGCTACCCTGGCAACCTCGATATAACCGTGTTTTACAGGCTTACCGAAGACAATTCCCTTGCGATAGAATACTCCGCATTTACCGACAAGCCCACACTCTGCAACCTCACAAACCATTCCTACTTCAATCTCTCTGGCGGAAAATCGAAAGATATACTTTCGCACGAAATTCAAATAAATGCCGATTTCTACACAAACAACAACGCAAAATACATTCCTACGGGCGAAATTCTAAATGTCTCAAAAACGCCGCTTGATTTGCGAAAACCCACCGCAATAGGAAAAGGAATCGAGATGGGAGGCAGGCTCATAACAGAGGCAAACGGAGGCTATGACCATAACTTTGTTTTGAGAAATTCCTCTTGCGACCTCGTAAACGCCGCAAATGTTTTCGACCCCAAAACGGGCAGAACAATGTCGGTATATACGACAGAGCCCGCAATGCAGTTTTACTCCGCAAACTTCGTAAACAACGTCAAGGGAAAAAACGGGGCGACATACAACAAATACGCGGGGCTTTGCCTTGAAACGCAACACTGCCCCGACGCGGTACACAACCCGCACTTCGCAAGCATAGAACTATATCCCGAAGACACTTACACGAGCGCAACGGTATATTCATTCGGAGCGTAAATTTATCGGGCAAGGCTGAAAACCTTGCCTTTTTTTATGAGCTTTTTGCGGCGTCAAGCTCAACTTCAAACATTAAATCTCCACGGCAAACCGTGCTGTAAGACGGCGTGTGCGGAATTTCGACATTGCTCTTCTGCCAATTCAAGAACTCGGCATAGTATTCGGGCTTCATGCAATAGATAACGGAGCGCACTGTGTCGGAAAAATCCATTCCCCTGCTTTTTAAAATTCCGCCTATAACTTGCATGGTAAGCTCCACCTGCTTTTTTATGTCTCCGAAGTAAAGGGTTTCCCCCGTCGGCGCAATCGACGCAGTTCCCGAGACCATTATGCGCGAATATGTGCCAAACTTCATTTCGACGGCGCGCGCAAAAGAGCTTCCGTATTTTGTCGCCCCGCACTGCAAAGGGCTTTCGATTTCGTAAATTTTGCCAAGCCTTGGCGCGTCTTTTACGCCAATCAGCCCCGCCTGGATTTTCGATTTTTTCGGATTTGGAGAGCCTATGCCCGTGCTCGCGGGAAGAAGCCCCTTAAATACGCCGTTTTCATTGAAAAACTCGGTTCTGCCCTTGTTGAAATCGTCGTACCACGACAAAATTTTATCATTGTAAAACCATGTGCGCGCAAGGTCCGAAAATTTAAACCCGCCCAACGCCAAAACTTCTTTAAGCTCCTTAAAAACTTCCTTTGTGTAAGATGCGCCGCAATCGGCTCCCTGAGGCAGGCATACGCCGAAAGACCTGCAATACTCCTCGCCCCCGCATTTAAAGAAAGCCGCGACGGAATTTTTTTCCGTAATTTTAAATTCGGGCTTTGCCCCCTTTAAAGACGTTATGTGCGCCCCCGCAAGCTCCGGAAGCGAAACTTCGTCAAGCGGCAAAACATGACCCTGCGGCAAAATTTTAACGCCTAAAGATTTTTTAAAATCTTCCGCCGCCTGCGCGTACTTTTCGGGCGCAAAAAGCTCTATCGCCAAAAGTTCCGCCCCTTCCGACTTCAAGAAACCGACAAGACGGGCGAATTTTTCGCGTGCGTCTTGCAATGACGAAAACACCAGCGACGAATGCAGTTCCCAAACATTTTCCGCAAGCCTTATTTTTTTTGCCATCTCCATTTTTACTCTCCCCAAATAAATTTATTTATCCATTATAATCGTGAAAACTTCAACAAAAGTTTCAATTTATCAAATGAATTTATTTTATTTATCCATCATAACCGAGGGAAAAGCCAATGCAAGCTTTTTAATTCGCAACTTCGCTTTAAAATATAAACTCATTTCTTGCGGAGAACCGCCTTGAAGAAAATCGGATTTATTTGAGAGTTTAAATGGCGGACTTTGTAAACCTTGAAATTGCCGTCATCGGAAGTTTCCAAAAGCAAATCTCCACTCTGCCAATTTACCATGTCGGAAGACCAAAGTGGAGTTGCATCAAGATAATCCAAGGCATATTTTGCCACCGAAAACGAAAAAGACGGGCATCCGTTTTCGATTTTCACGTTGAAATGCTTGTTTTCAGAAAAACTCGCGCTTCCCGAACCGTTCAAACCGAAGGCGTACTTTTGCAAATTTGAAATGGAATCGCCAAACGGAACCGCAGCCTCCGACGCGTCCGCATCTTTGAGGGAATTTGCCGCCGCCCAATCTTCAAAAGAATACTCCAAGCGAAGCGACATCACGGGAGAATCGGCAGTTTCCCCGCTTTTCAAAACGCCCGTAAAATACGCGCCGACTTCATCTCCATAGGCGGCATCAACGTCATAGTGGTACGCCCTGTAAATTTTTCCATCCTCTATATACTCGTAGTCGAGAGAATATTCGGGCACTGTTTCACCGCCATCGTTAAGCTTGTATTTAGGAGTGATTTCCACCTCGTCGGAATCTACGCAAATTCGCCAAGACACGCGCGCGCGAGTGCCCAACACCTCTATTTGCGGATAAAACTTGGCGTCGTTTTGCCCCGAATACGGCTGGCTGAACGCGTACTCAAATATGTCGCAATATCCGTTTGAATTTGCGTCTGAAAGCGGATTTGAAGAATTGAAAGCGACGGGATTATATATCGCGAACGTGCGCAGAATAGTCTTGGCCTCCATATAATTTGCGTCCCCTCCCTGAGAAGCTTTAACTTCGATTATCTGCGGAGCGGACGTATCCGTAAGCCTTAAAATGTTCGAGCTCATCACGCTCCCCTGCCCCTTGCTCAAATCGTAGGAAACTTTTAATCCCGAAGAAGCCGACGCCTTCAAGGTTATGAGCTTGGGAGACGCTACGGGAGCAGGCAAGTCCGCAATTTTCGGGAAAACAATCTCCTGAAAACTTTTGTCCGAAATTAGAAACGAAACGTAGGCCGACGCAAACGCATAAACAGTGTTTCCGCTCTGGACGGCTTTTATTATGACGCGCTCCGAAACTCCTTCTGCGGGAACGTAATATCCGTTTTCAATCTTTCCCGACCCCTGCGCGAGTTCAAACGACACGGGCAAATTCGAGGAAGCCGAAGCTTCCAGCAAAATCGGAGAAATCCCCGTAAGCCGCCGATCGGAAATTGGAGTAAAAAGAATTGTCTGAGTTTTCAATGCGGAATTTTTTTTAGAATTTATCACGCCCACCGCGTTTAAATCAAAGCCCGCCGAAGCGACGCAGCCGACAGGGTCGTATATCCCCTGCCCTTCGCTGTCCAAAGTTTTCCCGTCCCCTATTATATCTATAATGCGGACATAGCGAACGTTTGAAAAATCCAAATAAGGATAGTTTTCAAGAAGAGATTTTTTGTATTCTTCGGAAAATGTGCAACCGTTTGAAAGGGCAAATTCATAGGCGGATTTAAGCTCTGAAAGATCGAAAGGATGCCCGTATCCGCAGGAATATTTCGAGGCGAGATTGTAGATGTAGCGCGGATTGTTCTTTGCAAACGCGCCAATCGGCTTGCTTTCAAGATACAAATTCGGGAAACGGACAAAATGCGCGCCGTCGGATGAAACTTCAACAAAGGCAAGCTCCAAAAAATATTCGTCAAAGGAATTTTCAAACACCGCAAAATCAAAGCCGTCGCCGTCGAAAATCGGATAATCGAAAGTCAGGGTTATTGAACCGCCGTCGCCAAGGCATACGATGTCGTAAACGCTGTCGCTTGCCTTGCCCACGGCGTTTTGAGGGTTGCGCCATTCCTCTTCGCAATTCACGCCGTAAACCAAATTTTTCCAGCCGCTCGCCCAGTCCGCAAAGCGCGCGTCGTCTTTGTGGATTGCCGTGCTGTCCCCTCCCGTCGCGCTTCCGCAGGCGTAAAGGAGAAGCCCCGTCTCTTCGTCAGCAACATAGCTTTCCGCAAACGGCATGTAATAGGCATTCAAAAATCCCGCCCAACAAAGCCCTATTAAAAAAATTGCCTTCTTCATAAACATCAATATCTCAAATTTACGCCGACTTTGAAAACGCGCCCGCAGGCAGGATAAAATCCGCCAAGCCACGCGGCTGAAATGTAGCGTTTGTCAAACGCGTTCTCAACAGCTACAAAAACTTCCGCATACTTGCAAGGCTTATAATTTGCCTGAAAATCAAACACGCAGTAGTCGGGAATTTTTCTGTATTCGTTTTTGAAGTCCAAACCCTGCACTTCGTCTCCCAAATAGCGCATTCTTGCGGAAATGGTAAGGTTTTCAAGCGGCTTTACATAAATTAAATTCGTTATGGTGTAAGACGGGACAAGAGGAATTTTTTTGTTTTTGTACTGTCCCGAACAAAAACGCGCGTCCAATACCGAGACCATTGAGCTTGCGCCCCAAAAATCCGAGTCGTAAGACAGGGAAAAATCAATCCCGTAGCGTTCAGTGGGCGGAAGATTTATGTTTTCGCTGTGCGCGCCGTCGAAAGTTATTTCATTGTTAAGACGCTGGTAAAAGAAATTCAAGACGCAGGAAACTCCGCCGCAAAAATACTTCGCCCCTATTTCGTAATTCTGTCCGTGCTCTGGATCCAAGTCGGAATTGAACGGGCGCGCAAAACCGCCATAGCCCTGATAGTCGGCAATTTCATCTGTTGACGGATAGCGGTAAATCTGGTCGAAGCGGAAAAATACAGATGCCTCGTCCGATATTCGGTAGTTCAAGCCGATGTTGGCTGCCAAGCCGCTCTGCCACATGCTCTCGTCAAAATGCGAAAGCACCGCGGGCGGATTTTGATAGTACGGATTTTTTACCCACTGCCCCTTGCGCAAAATGTATTCGGGAATGGTGTCTTTATCGAAACGCGTATCCTCCCCCGAAGTGTACGCCGCCTCATAGCGAAACGCGGAAGTTATCGAAAAATTTTCCCAAGCCTCGAACTCTCCCCCCGCATAAGCCCCGATGGTGGCGCGGTTTATGTCGGAAACCTCGGTCTTATTCAGGCGTTCGGCTTCCAAAAAAGCGTCGTAGTTGATGTTGTCGAAATTGAAATCCAAGCCCGCGAACAGCTTTAAATTTTCGCGGATTTCAAAATCCTGCTTCGCGGTTAAAGAATAGCCGTACTGGCGGTTGTCGTACCAAGTTCCAGACATCGACCAGTGCATGTCGCGCAAATTCGCGCCAAAGAACACCTCGCCGTCGCCAATCGAACTTTTGTTTTTAAAAGACGCAGTAATAAGCCCCAAATCCTGATTGCCGTTCTGGGGGAAGACAAGGCTGGATTTTCTCGGGTTTTCGAAAGCGTCCTCCCAAGTTAGCGCGCCGGGGAATTCAATGTAGTTGTCGGAATAGTTTATCGAAAACTCAAAACTTTGTTTATCGCTAAAATCATATCCCAAACTTGCGTTTATCGAATTGTTTTTCTGGGACGAATTGTCGCGATAGCCGTCGTCCCGCAAGATGGAGCCTTCCAAAGACGCGTAAAAATCGCCATACCCGCCCCGATAATTCAAGTTGAGCGAATAAAGCCCGTAAGAACCCGCGACAAAACGCGCCCCGAAACGGTTTTCATCGCCGCCTTTCAGCGTCTTTATTTTTATGACGCCCGCGACCGCCCCGTTGCCGTAAACCGCGGAGTGCGAGCCGCGCAAAACTTCAACGCTTTCAATGTTGTCAAGAGGGATTTGAAGCCAGTTTATTGAGCCTAAATCCGCAGGATTAAGTTTGCGCGAATCCACCAAAACCAAAATTCGCGACATCGAATTTTCCCCGTAGCCGCGCATTGCGATGTCCCCGTTTATCGAAGAGCCGCTCGTTGAACGGAAAACGATATTCGCCTTGTTTTGCAAAATTTCCGCAACGCTCACGGCAGACGCATTCAAAATTTCGTCGCGGGAAATGTATGTGTTGTTTGAGGGAACGCCCAGAGCGTCAAAACTAAAATCGTACGCCTCAACTTCCAGTTCGTCCAAAACAGGTGCGTCTTCGCAAAGAGCTTGCGCCGCCCAAAACAAAAGCAGCGCAAGCGTGTATGAGTATGGATGTGCAAAAAAACGAAACACTTATTATGCGGACTTTCGGCGGCGGAATACGGCAATCGCAATAGCCAACGCGCCAAAAATCAAAGCGTAAGTTGAGGGTTCCGGAACATTGTACGCAATGTTGTCAAATGCGACATAAACGGGATAGTTCGCGCAAATGCCCGATCCGTATTGCGTGTAGTCGGAAGTGTAGTTTGTTTCGATTGCAAAACCAAGAGCAATCACTCCGCCTAACGAAGACAAATCGACAGTCTCCCAAGAGTCTGAAATTTTTTCCCCGCTGCCCATAGACCAAGTAATCATGTCGCTTACATCGCCATTGGCATCTATGCCGTAAATTATGAGGTTCATATAATAATCAGACCCTGTAATTGGCGAAGCGGCATATCCGTCCCCTTCCAACATGGAGTAGTAGGAATATGTTGTGTTTGCAAGGTCTATCGAAGATATTTGCACTTCTTCTTCAAACGACATAATAGACATATCGGTAGTTGCCGCGCCTGTCGAAGAGTCGAGCGTCATATTGGATGAAACAGCATAGAATATGCCGTATTGAGAGCTTCCGCCCGCACCCGAACCCGTTATTGAGCTATACTGGTTTGTGTAGTCTTTTGTGGAAGTATCGGTGTCTTTTGAAACCTTGAACCCCTGCCATGAAGAATAAGAACCCCACCAGGTATAGTCGTAGGAAAAATATGCAACATTGCCGGAAGACCAATCATATGTTGCAGTTTGGTCTTGTACGGCAGGTTCCATATATTTGTTAGAGCCCAAGTCAACATCTTCGAATGTTACGACTGCGGCATTAAGCGAACACAGGGCTGAAAACGCAAGCCCCAACGCCATTATTTTGTTTTTCATTTGTTTATTGCTCCTTTTGACGCCTAACTGCGAGGCGGTTTTTGTGAAATAAAAGACCTCCCGCAATGCAAAGCAATGAAACAAACGCCATCAAAACGCGGGCCGCGAAACAAGAAACGGCGCGCAATTCTGCTCCTACAAGCAATCCGTTCCACAGCTTCTTCTTGCGAGAAATCTGCGGATTGTTCCGCATGCACGTCTTCTGGCTTTTTTGCGGAGATTTTCAGTTTTACCAAAACCTCCCTCGACGCCCCTTCCCATAAAAAATTTTTACAGTGGTGTAGCGACCGAGTTTCAAACAAAATTTACAGCGGCGCGACCGCGCTCGATTTCCACGAGCTTCCGTTTGCATGCGAACTTTTTTTCAACCCCGTTCGGAATTGAAAAACGTTTTTTTAACACAGCGGGCAAAACCCGCCGCAATTTAAAAGAACATAAATAAAAAATGCGCCTTTTTTTCATTCAGGTCAAGCAGAATAGATTTGTAAAAATCCTTTTTTGTAAAAACAAATTAAAATGATTTTTTATTTGGAAAATCCGAGAATTTGTGAAAAATTTAGTTTATTATTATGGATAAAGAAAGCATATTGAAAATTTTGGCGAAAGTTAAATATCCACCATACGAAAAGGATATAGTAACATTCAAAATGGTAAAAGAAGTGCGGATTGACGGCGCAACCGCGGCAATAGGCATCTTCACGGGCGCAGACAAGCAGAAGAACGAAATTATCGAAAAATCCGCGCTCGAAGAGCTTAAAAAGGCGTTTCCCGAGTTGCATCCGCAAATCGTGTTTTTGGAAAGCGATCCATCGCGCCAAGCCGCGGTTATGCCAAATTCCGAAACATTGAAAAACGCAAAATTTAAAATCGCGGTGGCATCAGGCAAGGGCGGCGTGGGAAAAAGCACCGTCGCGGCAAACTTGGCAAGAGCTCTCGCAAAAATATATCCGCCAAAAGACGGCGAAGCGCAAATCGGGCTTATGGATTGCGATATTCATGGCCCGAGTGCGACGATTTTATTCGGAGACATTCCCTCCCCCACCACCGATGGCGAAAAAATTTTCCCGCCAGCCGCAAACGGAATAAAAACAATTTCAATGGGAATGCTTGTCGATGACTCCCAGCCGCTCATTTGGAGAGGTCCAATGATTACAAGCGCAATCAAGCAGTTTACAAACGACGTCGAATGGGGAAAGCTTGAATTTATGATTTTGGACCTCCCGCCGGGAACGGGAGACGCAGTCATAAGCGCGACTCAAATAATCCCCTTGGACGGCGCAATCATCGTTACAACCGCCAACAAGCTCGCCGAAAAAACCGCGACGCGCGGAGCCAAAATCTTTGAAAAGACGAATGTCAAAATCTTGGGCATAGTCGAAAACATGGCGTTCATGCAAATGCCCGACGGCTCCAAAATGAAAATATTTGGCAAGGGAGACGCACAAGACTGCGCAAAGGAACTCTCGACAAAAGTTATCGCCGAAATACCAATCGACACGAGCCTGCAAACAGACGCGCCGAGCGCACAGGCAGAAGCGGTCTTTGAAAATCTCGCAAAAGAAATTATCGCAAGCCTTTCATAAAAAACTAAAAAAAAAAACAAAAGCTCTCGGATAAATCTTCGAGAGCTTTTTTGGCGGTATAAAACTACTTTTTCTTAAACAGACTTTTCTATATATCAAAAGGATTAGTTAAATAAAATTCAAGAAATGCTCAGTTGAAAGCCCGAAAAAACCATATAGCAAGCATTTTCTTTTTGTGAATCGTAGAAACCTCAATTTTATGCAATTATAACTAATAATTTTACATCAAATTACAATTAAACAAATATAAAAAAAACTGCGCAAGATGCGTACAAAACGTACATGACTACTGCAGTTTATTTTTATGAAACGGAATATAACCCCAATTCCACGCAAGCATATTACACAACCATAATTAATAATTTTGCGTCAAATTGCAGGTTAGACGAGATGCAAAAAAGCTACGGTAGGAGTGTATAAACAAATACGTGACTTCTGCAGTTTATTTTTATGAAACGGAGTATAATCCCAATTTCACGCAACCATATTACACAACCATAATTAATAATTTTGCGTCAAATTGCGGGTTAGACAAGTATTCAAAAAAAAAAAGCTACGGTAGGAGCGTATAAACAAATACGTGACTACTGTAGCTTTTTTATGAAACGGAGTATAACCCCAATTTCACGCAAAATTAAGCTTTTTCAACAAGACCGGCCTTAATAGCCTTAGCGCATACCCACATGCGCTTTACCTGCCCGTTTGCAAGACGAACGCGAATGCGCTGTACATTCGGTTTAAATACGCGATTATTCTGCTTTACGAGCTGCAAACCGATACCGCCGCTTTTCTTGCTTTGACCTTTGTGGATAATAACGCGACCCTTCACCGGACGCTTGCCTGTAACTGAACATATTCTTGACATGATAAAATCAACTTTCCTGTATTTTTTATAAATTCAAAGTCGAATAAAGTACACCTCTATCCAAGCTTTGCAAGTTTTTTTTATTCTAAAACAGAACTATGCGTTCTGTTCCGCAACAACTTTTGCGATTTCAGCCTTGCGAGCCTTTTCAGCAATCTTGGCTTGACGTTCGTTTTCCTTGCGTCTTTTTACCGCGAGTGCGCGCTGTTTGTGCGCATTCGGCTTTGCGCCTGCCGCTTTTTTTACAGGCTTACGCTTTGCTCTTGAAGACCATGCTACTAATCCGCTCATTTTTTTGTTTCCTTTTAGGTTTTTAATTGAAATTTAAGCGGTTGAATTTAGCATCTTTTTCAAACTAATCCAGTTTTTTTTTCAAAAATTTGCAACTTTTTATAAAAAAATGCGTTATAATATGCAAATGGAATGTTTTTCAGATAAAAACTTGGAGCTTTCCGAGCAAAAAAGCATTTGCGACGAAGACGCCATGTTGATGCAGGACGTCGCAAACGGCAACGACCACGCATTTCGTATGCTCGTTGAAAAATGGAAAAACGCGCTTATAAACTTCTTTTACCGCTCAACCTCAAACGTCGCGACATCCGAAGACTTGGCGCAACTCACTTTCATAAATATTTACCGCGCCCGCGAAAATTACCGTGCAAGGGCGAAATTTTCCACATATCTTTTTCAAATTGCCCGCAACATTCTAATCAATGAATACAGGCAATCCGCTCGCAGACCTCAAAGCGTTGAATTGGAAACGGATTTTACCGACGACAAAAATTCGGACATGGAAAATGCGGAACTTGAAGAAATTTTCGAGCTTGCGATAGCCGAAATGCCCGAAAACCAGCGAACGGCAATTTTGCTTTTGAAGCAGCAGGGCTTTACTTACGATGAAATTGCAAAGACGATGAATGCGTCGGTCGGCGCTGTAAAAACTTGGATTTTCCGCGCGAGAGCAACTTTGCGCAACGCACTTAGGGAAAGGAAGGCTTAAAATGGAAATTGACAAAATAATAGACGGATTTCTTTCAAAAAAGAAAATCTCTGCAAATAGGGATTTCACGGACAGCCTTTTTCTGAAAATCGAAAAAGACAAAGAAGCTTACATGATAATCGACGAATTTCTGCAAAAGGAAAAGATTGCTGCAAGCCCCGATTTTACGCAAAAAATAATGCGCGAGATTGCATTTTTAAAAATGCGGAAAGTTCTGCGCTACGCCTCTTCTTTCGCGGCGGCAGCTTGTGTTGCATTCGCGTTTTTCATGGTGAGAACCGACAAAACTTCGCAGATAGCAAGCGAATTTCAAGAAATCGAAAACGCAGTGGCGTCTCTAAGCGAATACGAAAAAGAATTCAATTCTTACGCGCCGAATTTCTGCGATTACGATTTGACCTTGTATGCGATGAAATAATCCACATGCGCGCCTTTGGCGGGAGCAATATTTTGCTTACGCCTTTTTTTGTGAAAAACCCAATGTAAAAGCGCAAAAAAAACGCCAAGCAACAAACTTGGCGTTTTTCAATTTAAAATTTCAAATTAGCGACCGAAACCGAAGCGAACCTTCAAACCGAAAGTCTTGGAGTGCTTGATTACATCGTTGCCGAAGTTCCATTCGCCGAATACGGAGAACGCAACGATTGAGTTTGCCCAATATGTAAGTTCCGCGTCAATGGTACGGAATGTATCCTGATCATCACCGGAGTGCCACAAGAATTTGCCGGAAAGAGAGAATGATTTCGTCAAAACGAGTTCAACACCGCCGCCGTAGTTATAGATGAAATTATTTTCGGAAAGAGAAGTTTTTTCATCATCAACAGTAATGTCAAATGAATTCCAACCATAACCTACAGAACCGTATGCAAAAGGCTTGATTGCCTGAATGAATGCCCACCCTGTCTTAACTGACAAATACGGCTTCAAGCCAACTGCCACATTGAAAGAGTTTCCGGAAAGATTTCCGTCTTCAATGTAATTCGTCTCATCATAAAAACCGTCCAAGTCCGTATAGCCATAACCCAAATTTACAAACAAATCCATGCCGAACCAATTGATGTCCTGCATTGTATTTACGCCGGGCTTGAATACCGGAACATTAAATTCCACATTTGCAACCGCGCCAACTTGGTTGGAGTCATTTACACCTTCTTCCAAGTCGGTAAATGATGCGCCGCCGCCAAATTCAACATACATGCGACCGAGATTTGCTTCGCCTTCGGCTTTTTTGCTGTACGCAAATGCGGAGACTGCCATTAAGAATGCAGATACTGATACTAAAAATGTTTTCTTCATATTCATAATGACAACAGGATTAACATTTTTTAAGAAGATGTAAAGACTTTTTTTTTTTTTTTTTAACTTATCCGAAATACGCCTACTCTACATTGCGCTTAAAACATATTCTCTCGACTGCGGAGTCAAAGCCCCCCGTGCCCGAAAGTATTTCAATTTCAAGCCTTGTGTAATAGAAAGGCAGCGCATTGCCATAGTCCAAGTCTATTCTCACAGCGTCCTTTTCCGTCGTAAGCACATATTCGGCACCCGCGCGCACGGCGTCCTTGAAAAAGTCGTCAAGCTCCGATTTCAAAAAGCGGTGGTGGTCCAGAAAATGCTCGAAATATACGATTTCAGCCCCTGCATCGACCAGAAATTTCTCAAAGCTCGAAGGAGATGCAATGGCGCAAAAATAAGCGATTTTTTTCCCTTTCAAAAACTCGATAGGCTCCTGCTTCATCGAATGGAACTCCACGAGATGCTTCGACTTGTGGGCGCATTCGATAAATTCCGCGCCCGTATTGTATTGCCTAATGAAATTTTCAAGCTCTTCGTTGCGCCTGCCGTCGCTCTTTGTCAAAAAGATGTAGGAGGCGCGCTTCAAGTGGGAGACAGGCTCGCGCAAAATCCCGCGCGGAAGAAGCGATTTGTTGCCGAAAGGATTGGTTTTATCGACAAGCAAAAGCTGCATATGCCCGCGCAACGGCAAATACTGGAAACCGTCGTCCAAGATGAGCGTGTCAACGCCGAATTCCTTTATCGCAAAGTTGCCCGCCCTCACCCTGTTTTTATCGACGACAACGACAACCCCGGGAAGATTGCGGGCAAGCATAAAAGGTTCGTCGCCCGCGAATTCGGAATTTAAGAGAATGTTCTTGCCATCGCTTACGACTTTCGGCTTGGGAAGTTCTCCGTTAGTTATCCACCTCCAAAGCTTCTTGAACAAACCGTCCGACTTGCTCTTGTAGCCCCTGCTCAAAATCGCGACCTTGCGCCCCTTTGCGGTAAGCTCGCGGGCAAACTTTTCCACAACGGGAGTTTTGCCGGTCCCGCCAACCGTGAGATTGCCTACAACGATTACAAGGCACCCCAGCGGGCTGTCCCTGAAAATCCTGTTTTTGTAGAGAAAATAGCGAAACTTCACAATCCCGCAAAATATCCACGAAAGACCTTTTAGAAAGCATCCGTAAATGCGCGCAGGCAAATCTTTGCGGCGGTCGTAAATCACATCGACCGTCGCGCGCTCAAGATTTTGCAAGGCAAGCCTGATTTTCTCTCCAAAAGAATCTTCGGACATCTTTTTTGGGGAAATTCAACGTTGCTGTTATTCGCGCGGAGGCAGTTTTTCAAGATTCCAAATATCGTCGGCGTACTCGGAAATGGTGCGGTCGCTTGAAAACTTGCTCATGCGGGCAGTGTTCAAAATCGCCATTTTAGCCCAGCGCGCCTTGTCTTTATAGACTTCGCCAAGCCTGTCCTGCGCGTCGCAATACGACTGGTAGTCGGCGCAGACCATAAACTGGTCGCCCCAGTCCAAAACAGACTTTCTGAGAGGCTCAAACGCAGTCGGGTTGCCGGGCATGAAGTAGTCGGAAACAAGCCAGTCCAAAGCGGACTTTAAGTTTTCGTTTGAATTGTAAACGTTCCACGGGTTGTAGCCTTCGGCTTTCAGCTTCTGCACTTCATCGACATTCATTCCGAAGATGAAAACATTGTCCTTGCCGACTTCCTCCAGAATTTCGACATTCGCGCCGTCGAGAGTTCCCATTGTGATTGCGCCGTTTAAAGCGAGCTTCATATTGCCTGTTCCGGAAGCTTCCTTGCCTGCGGTTGAAATCTGCTCGGATACGTCGGCGGCGGGAATAATATCCATGGCAAGAGACACATTGTAGTTGGGAATGAATGCGACTTTCAGCTTTCCCTTTATTCTCGCATCGTTATTTATGACATTTCCAACGGTATTGATTGCCCAAATGATGTTCTTTGCCAAGTCGTAGCCGGGAGCCGCTTTCGCGCCGAAAATAAACGCACGCGGAGAAATGTCGGCATCGGGATTGTGAAGCAGGCGGCGGTAGAGCGTAAGAATGTAAAGCAGATTGAGATGCTGGCGTTTGTATTCGTGAAGCCTCTTGATTTGGACGTCGAAAATAGCGTCGGGATTTAAATCTACCCCGCACAAGTCTTTTACGATTTTTGCAAGATGCGCCTTGTTTTCGCGCTTGATTTCCATGTACTTCTTTTGGAAGTCGGAATCTTCCGCAAACTTTTCGAGACCTTTAAGCTCGTCGAGATTTTTCGGCCAAGAGTCGCTTTTCAAGGTTTTCGTAATCAAGTCGGAAAGCCCCTCGTTTGCGGTTTTCAGCCAGCGGCGCGGAGTTATGCCGTTTGTCTTGTTGTTGAATTTTTCGGGCGAAATTTGGTAGAAGTCGCGCAAAACGCTCTCTTTTAAAAGCTGAGAGTGTAGTTCGGCAACGCCGTTTACGCTGTGAGAGCCGACAACCGAAAGATACGCCATTCTCACCATTTTTGGAGCCCCCTCCTCGATTATCGAAAGGCGGGCAATCTTATCGGAATCCCTGCCGTAAATGCTTTCGACATAAGAAAGCCAGCGAGCGTTGATTTCGTAAATAATCTGCAAATGGCGCGGCAAGAGCTTTTCAAAGAAAGGCACGGACCATTTTTCCAAAGCTTCGGGGAGCAGAGTGTGGTTTGTGTACGCAAAAACATGCGTACATATTTCCCAAGACTTGTCCCAACCCAATCCTTCAACGTCAACCAAAAGGCGCATGAGTTCGGGAACCGCTATCGCAGGGTGCGTGTCGTTTAGCTGGATTGCAACCTTGTCCGCAAAAATATCCCAATTTTCCCCGTTCAAAGACTTGAAACGGCGAATGATGTCCTGCAACGAGCAAGTCACAAAGAAATACTGCTGCATAAGGCGCAGAATTTTGCCGTTTTCAGTCTTGTCGTTCGGATACAAAACCTTCGATATGGTTTCGGACATCGCCTTTTGATGGACAGCCTGGGTATAGCCGCCGTTATTAAAGGCGTTCAAATCAAGCTCGTTTGTCGCGCGGGATTCCCACAAGCGCAGGAAGTTTACTGTGCCCGCGCCGTAGCCGACGACGGGAACATCCCACGGGACGCCGAGGAGTTCACCTTCGGGAATCCACCTTACAGACCAGTCTCCCGTAGAAGACATAACCCCCTCGACCCTTCCGCCGATTCCGACTTTCACTGTGTATTCGGGGCGGACAATATCCCACGGGGAACCGAATTTAAGCCAGTTGTCGGGAGATTCTATCTGCCTGCCGCCCTCAAAACTCTGCGTGAAAAGCCCGAATTCGTAAAGTATGCCGTATCCGACCGCGGGATAATCGAGAGTGGCAAGAGAATCTTGGAAGCAAGCCGCAAGACGCCCCAAGCCGCCGTTGCCAAGCCCCATGTCAACTTCGCTTGCCATGATGGAATCGAAATCAAGCCCAAGCTCTTTCAACGCCTCTCTTGCAACGTCCATAAGCCCCGAATTTGTCAAAGTATCTTCAGTAAGCCTGCCCATCAAATATTCGAGAGACAGATAATAAACGCGCTTTGAATTTGCCTTGTATTGGCGCGACATTGTGGAAATAAACCTGCCCATTATTTCGTCGCGAACCGCCATTGCCGTCGCAAGCCACCAATCGCGCGATGTTGCTCTGACCGTCGCGCGCGCCAATGAGCGTTCCATATGCCAAAGAATTGAATTTTTGAAGTCTTTTACGGAAGCGTTCACATAAAATTTGCATTCTTTGCGCGCTTCCGATTCGGATGAGGATTTTTTTGCCATGATTTTTAAATTCGCCTTTTTAGAGTTTAGCGGATGTTTAAAATCTAAATTTAGACAAAAAGACGCGCCTTTCAAGCATTTTGTTATTCAATTAAAACGCCATTTGCCGATGTTTTTTTGCAAAGCGGAATTTAAGCTTGAAAAAGAGGCAAAACCGAACTTTTATTTTTCGGCATTGAAAGGATTTTATAAGATGAAAAAATTTGCATTTGTCGGCGCGGGCAAAATGGCGTCGGCAATAGTTTCGGGAATGATAAAAAGTGGCGCGGTCCGCCCCTGGGATGTTGAATGCGTAAGCGGCGCAGACTCAACGGGCGCGGATCTCGCAAGAAATACGGGCATCAGCCACACCGCGAAAATCGAAAACATAAACGCGGAAACAGTGGTGCTTGCCTGCAAGCCGCAACAGCTTGCGGAAGTAGCCCAAAGCATCGGGCAAAAACGCATGGATTTGGTAATTTCGATTTTGGCGGGAACCACAATTTCAAAACTGCGCGAACGCTTCCCAAACGCGGGTAAAATCGTGCGCGTAATGCCCAACATGGCGGCTCTCATTTCAAAAGGAATTTCCTGCTTCGCGCCCGAAACAGAGCTTGAACCCGACCAGGAAAAGACGGTCGAAACAGTCTTGAAGGCAATCGGGAAAGTCATAAAATGCCCCGAAGCGCAGCTCGACGCAGTGACAGCCCTCTCGGGAAGCGGCCCGGGATATGTGTTTGAATTTGCCGCCGCGCTAATCGAGGCGGGCAAAGAACTGGGATTTGACAACGAAACCGCAAAGGAGCTGTCAATCCAAACGATTTTGGGAAGCGCAATGCTTCTTGAAAAAGACGAACGCTCGCCAGAAGAATTGCGCGACGCGGTATGCTCCCCCGGGGGCACAACCCTCGCCGCCCTCGAAGTTTTCAAGGCAAGCAATTTCAGGAAAACCGTAAAAGACGCCCTCTTCGCCGCGGAAAAACGCTCAAAAGAGCTTTCCAGACTGTAAAAACGGGCGTTTTTTAAAAAAAGTAAAAAAAATACAACTAAAAACTTGACGTTTTGAATATAAATTGACAGAAAAGACATCAATCAATTCAAGAGAATCAATTTTTAAAACAAAAAAAAATCAAATATTATGAAAAAGTTCTTGGCATTATCTTTGGCGGCCGCTGCACTCTTCGGCTGCTCGACTGAAAAAGTAGCGATAAACTCCTGCCCTGCCGGCGCGGATGTTTTAATCGGCGGCGAAATGGTAGGTCAGACTCCTTGCGAAGTCAGCCTGAAAAAAGACTCAACTCATAAAATTGTCATTCAAAAAGCGGGTTATAAGGAAGTTTCCTACACTCTCGCAACATCGGAAGACCTTCCCGAAATCAAGTTTGGACCGCTTGTTGATATGGGCGTTTATATGAGCCTCACTCCTGATGAAATCAACGCAAAGCTCTATCCCGCATTTCTTCCCGAAACAGCGGGCAACAATCGTGCCGACGCATATTTGGACGCTGTCTTGAAAGCCGACACCCTCAAGAAGGAAGGCAAGATTTGCGAAAAAGAACACTCCGCAATGATTGGCTCGATTAAAGATTTTTACACAAAGTAATTTAATCTCATAAATTCAAAAAACCTCCGAATTTTCGGAGGTTTTTTTATGTCCATGAAACAGGCGATGTTTTATGGAATTTGTAGCACGGGTAAAAGAATACAAGCGAAAGTTGTAAAAACGCCTGCATAATTTCAACCTGCTAAAATCTCAAACCGATTTCAGAATTCTGATTTTGCCAAAAGCCGAAAAAAATACGCGAACCTTTGCTTGAAAAGATTTCAAAGTATGCCTTAAACGCGGGAAATTCCGAATGCCACAGTCGGCGGAGAATCGGGAGAGAATCGAGAACTTGCCGCTACGGATGGGTTGAAAACATAAGAAAACCTTGAAGCCAAAGCACCGTTTATTTCAAATAAACAGGCTTCAAATACGGAAAAACTTTTGCCATTCCCCGAAACAAAGAGACAAGCCAAGCGGCAAAAAGCAGATTAAGTTTCCGTCCCCAAAAAAGATTAAATAGTTTCGACAAAACGCTTTTCGCGGATAAGCATTATTTTCACGGGAACGGTATGGTCGATTTTCTTAGAAATTTTTTCGCTTAAAAGCGAAATCATTTTCGCCGCCTCTATGTCGTCAACCTTGTCGGGCTCAACTATCACTCTAAGCTCCCTGCCCGCCTGCAAAGCGTATGCGCTCAATACCCCGTCAAATTCCATGGCGGTTTCTTCAAGGCTCTTCATTCTGGAAAAATAGCTGTCAACGGGAGTCATCCTCGCCCCTATGCGGGTCGATGAAATCGTGTCGGCAATTTTTACAATCGCCCCGTATATTCCGCCGTCGGGAATTTCTCCGTGGTGAGCTTCAACCGCGCTTGCGATAATTTCATCCTCGCCCAGCCTGCGCAAGAAAGACGCGCCTTCAAGAGCGTGCGAAAGCTCACCGTCGGTAGCCTTTCCGATGTCGTGAAGAAGAGCCGCCCTCTTTGCTATTATCGGGTCGCAATCCACTTCGGAAGCGAGAATTCCCGCAATTAAAGCCGATTCAATGCTGTGTTCAAGCGTATTTTGGTTTAGCGACAAATGGAAGCGCAGCGCGCCCAGGCGCTCCAAAATTTCAGGATGAAGACCGCTTATGTTGAGCTGCTTGGCGGCGTCCGCGCCATAATCCATGCAGGATTTTTCAATTTTTATTTTTGCAGACGCCAATGCGGATTCTATCGTTGCGGGGTTTATTCTGCCGTCGGCAACCAAAGATTCCAAAGCCGTCTTTGCAATCTCCCTCCTTGCAGGGTCAAAAGAGGAAACCATGACGGAATCCGGAGTTTCATCTATCACCAAAGTCGTGCCCGAAGTTGCTTCAAAAGAGCGTATGTTGCGCCCTTCCTTGCCAATCAGCCTTCCTTTCATGGCTTCGTTTGGCAGTTTTACAAGGCAGGCGTTCACTTCCGAATTTACGGAAAGTGCGCTTCGCAAAATAGTATCAAGCAATATTCGTTTGGCTTCGATTTCAAGCTCCTTGCCCGATTTATTGAAAAGCTCAAGCTTGTACAAAGCCAAATCTTCCTCGCACTTTCTCGAAATTTCACGCTTTGCCTCCGCATAAAGACTTTCGATGTCCAAATCGGAAAGAGAAGCAAGCTTGCCCGCATACTCATGCTCAAGCTTTTTGAAATTTTCCATCCTGCGGGTCAAAAGCGCGGTTTCATCAGCCGCCCTACGCTCGGCAAGGCGGGATTTTTCGATACTGTAAGAGGCGTCGCGTATTTTGGTTTCAAGCTCCCTGCTGTTTTGCCGCGTCTCTTCGATAAGCGCGCGATATTCGCTTTCAAGGGTTCTCGCGCGGTCTTTCAATTCCTCTTCAAGCTCTTTTTTGCGCTCTTCAAGCCTGTGCTTTTGCTCTGCCGACACGCTGTCGATTACCGAATTCATCTTGTGGCGCATCGACTGAGCCTTTACAAGCAATATCATGCATTCGGCGGCAAGCATCGCCGAAAGCAGTCCGAGCAAAATTGCATTCGTATCGAAAATTTCGTAATTCAAAGGCTCCCCTTTATTTTTTTACAATTCAACTTTAAGCCAAGCGCGGCATTTGGCAAGTTTTTAAAGAAAAAAGTTCTCGACAATCACCCATATTTTCATAGATAAAATCGAATTGCATAAAAATTTTGCACAAAAGGAAAAAAGGAGGAAAATTGCCATGAAAAAAATAATCGGTGCCGTTTTGATTTTATCAATCGCCCTCGCGGGAATTCAATCTTTTGCGGCGGACAAGACAAAAGACGAAAAAGAAACCGCAAAAAAGGGAAAAAGCGAGCTTAAAATCGACAAGGAAGCCCTGAAAAAGAAGGTCCGCACAATGCCGAACGGAGACACATTTGTGGGATTCATTCCGATGTCAAAAGCTTTCTGCGTAAATTTTCCGCGCGCGCTCGACTCCTACACCGCATACCTTATGCCTTGGATCGATTTAAAGGAAATTGACGGCATTATTGCGGAAAAAACAGGGGATTCCAACCCCGCAAACAATCCGCAAAACTTTTTGAAGGCGGTAAACGGGGCAATGGCAAAATACGCCTGCCGCCTGAAAAAAATCCCCACGACCGAAGTCGTAATAAAACAGCGCATACAAGCGGGCATTCCCCTATACTGGTTCTGTTGGGAAGATGACAACATCTGGGGATACATGGGCGTAAGAACTCTCGAAAGGAAATCGGCAAAGCCCGAAGAATGGAAAAAACTCGTCGCCCAAAAACTTTACAAGCCGAATTTTTCACAGCTGAAAATAAGAAGAAACTCCTCTTTTTTGGTTTTGGGATACAACGCCCAAACGGGAGAAATTGCAATTTCCCCCGCAAACAACGACGCGAGCATAATCTGGATTACCGCGCAGGAAATGAAAAAGCAGGACGTAATGCTGATTGAGGCGTCATGGTAGAAATTTAAAAGATTTTTGTTGAAGAAGCGCGCGTTTATCCAATAATGGCAACGTGCGCTTTTTTTATTTTAAGCACAATTTTTTATTATGAAAAGACCCAAAACTTACGCCGACCTCGCCGCCGAGCTGGAGCCTAAAAAAAAGACGCTCTACACCCACCCTATCGACCCTTCTCAAATGAAAAAGCTCGAAGAGTGGCTCAACTCGCACCTATGGGCTCCGTACAAGGTAAACTACGCAAAATTCGCCTACAAAAACCGCGACACAAATGTGGTGGCGTACAATTCGGGAAAACTTGTCGTGCAAGGGAAAGGAACCGAAGACTTTGTAATGTTCGTCCTCGAACCCGAAATTTTCCAAGCGGCGGAATTCGGATACGAAGAAGAACGCCACCCCGAATGGTACGAAGCCCATGCAGGCATTGACGAAAGCGGCAAGGGCGACCTCTTCGGGCCTTTGGTTTCGGCATGCGTCATCGCCGATGCGGAAGCCGTCAGAAAATGGCAGGAAGACGGACTGAAAGAATCGAAAAAAGTTTCAAGCGACAAGGCAGCCCTTGCAATGGCAAAAAAAATTCGCGACACAAAAGGCGTCGCCGTCAAGGTCAGCTACGCGAACATGGAAAAATATAACGAGCTTTACAGAAGATTTGGAAATCTCAACAAAATGCTCGCCTGGATGCACGCAAAGGCAATCGAAAACGCGCTTTTAGAACGCCAAGTGCCATGGGGAATGCTCGACCAGTTCACAAAACAGCCCTTAGTGCAAAAGCAGCTAAAAGCGGATTCCGTAAAAAATTTTGAGCTTAAAATGCAGACAAAGGCGGAAGAAGACCCCGTTGTCGCCGCCGCCTCAATAATCGCGAGGGCAACCTACATATTTGCAATGCGCAAGCTTTCAGCGGAATTTGGAGAAGATTTGATGAAGGGCGCAAGCTCAAAGACAAAGGAACAGGCTGTCGCAATCGTAAAAAAGTTCGGCAAAGAAGCCCTGCCAAAATTTGCGAAAATGCACTTTAAAACCGCGCAGGAAGCCCTGAAAGAGGCTGAAAAATGATTGGAGTTCTCGCCGAATTCGACAAGCCGTACATGCGCTCAAAACGCTTCATAGTGGGCGTTGACGAGGCGGGAAGAGGCGCGCTTGCCGGTGATGTCGTTGCGGCGGCAGTCTCAATAAGCGACAAGTTTTACGAAGACAATTCCCTTCTTAAATCGCTCGAAAAGCTAAACGATTCAAAAAAGCTTTCGGAAGAAACCCGAAAAGAGCTTTTTAAAAAGCTTTCCCATTTAAAGCAAAACGGCGTATTGGACTTTGAAGCGGGAATTGCAACGGTTGAGGAAATCGAAAAATTCAATATTTTGGGCGCAACCAAAATCGCAATGCGTCGCGCGCTCGACGCAGTGAACGTGCGCGGCAATCTTTCACTTGCAAACTCCTCGATGCCCGCAACACTCTTCGGAGAGGGAGGCTCGGATTTGAGCAGGGCGGAAGTTTTAATAGACGGAATAAAGCTTAAAAATTTTCCGTACAGGCACTTTGCAATCGTAAAGGGAGACGCTTCAAGCCTTGCAATAGCCGCTGCATCCATCGTCGCGAAAGTAACAAGAGACGAAATGATGGAAAAACTCGCGCTTAAATATCCGCGCTACGGGTTTGAAATCCACAAGGGATACGGAACGCCGCTACACTTGCAAAACATTTTAATTTACGGCGCAAGCCAAGTGCATCGCCCAAGCTTTTTAAAAAAGCTAAGAGACGAAACTCCAAAGCCAAAACAGGCGGAATTGTTTTAAGCTAACGCCTCCTCTTTTTCCTGCTCTTTTCGTTTTTTGGGATTGAGCCGATTCTTTTGCCGCGTTCGCTTGCCGCAATCAAAATCGCGATTGCCCCGAAGCTTGCGCAGTACGCCAAAAATATGCAAAGCGAAAAATCTTTCAAATCGAACGAAGGCAAACTTACGGCGCAAATCAAATAGTTTATCTGGGCTATCAAACCGCAACAAAGAGTCGCAACCGCAACCGCCGTGCAAATCGGCGCGGTTTTAAGCGAAAACGGCGCAGTTGCCCTCCCCTTAAAAAATTTTGCAAAAACCGTTCCCACAAGAACCGCAAAAACCAAGACCACACCAAACAAAGTGTTTAGCACGAAAAACAAGTCGCCGCTTGAAACCACCCCGTCCGCAACTCCTGAAGAATTTACATGGCTTACAACCTTTTGCGGCATAAAGCCCGAAACATGCCTAAACCATGCGTAAAACACAAAAATCAAGAATGCGCAAAAAAGGCAGTAAAACACGTTCACACCATTTTCTTTTGAGAATGTCAAGCCGCCGACCTTTTGAGAAAGTTTAGTTTTGGGCTGTCCGCTTTGGGGAACATCAGAGTCAAAATCCGTCAAGCCTTTCGACTTTGCCTTTTCATAATCCCTCTTGCTGAAAAAAAACAGCGCGGCAATCCCCGCCGCCAAAGAAAAAACAACCCATTCAGAATCAAGCGGCCACCCGTTTGCCGCACACGCAAACATCAGCGCACCCAATCCTGATATAGCCGCCCCACTTATTTTATTGTATTTCGACCAAAGGGCGTTGCTCGCAACGGTGTATTTCGACCTCATCCCGAAAATCGGATTTCGCGGCAAAAAATACATAAACGCTCCCGCGGTAAAAAACGTGATGCTTATAAAAATATGTATTGGAAGCAAATTGACATGCATTTTTCCCATAAAAACTTTTGAGCAAAAAAATGCAAGGGATTTTAAGGCATGGGAGCATTTATTTTTTTGTTGAAAAAGAAGGCGGAATAAATTTTCATTATAACCTTACAATCTTTTATTATGAGCGCAAAAACAAAAGAAAAACCTCAAAACTCCGCGGGAAGATGGATAGGCTACCGCAAAGAGATAAAAGTTCTCGACTGCACCATACGCGACGGCGGTCTGATGAACGACAGCAATTTTGAAGACAAAACCGTAAGGGCAGTCTATGACGCATGCACGGCGGCGGGCATAGACTATATGGAAATCGGCTACAAAAACAGCAAAAAGATTTTCGCTCCCAACAAATACGGCGCATGGCGTTCCTGCGACGAAGACGATGTGCGCAGAATTGTAGGAGACAACAAGTCGGACTTGAAGCTCTGCGCAATGGCAGACGCCGAAAAAAGCGACTACAAAACCGACATTCTCCCCAAGGAAAAAAGCCCCCTCGACATGATAAGGGTGGCGACATATATTCACCAGCTTCCCCTTGCAATCGACATGATTAAAGACGCGACAGACAAGGGCTATGAAACAACCGTAAACATCATGGCGATTTCAACCGTACGCGAGCAGGAATTGGACGAAGCCTTGGAAATGCTCTCCCAGTCTCCCGTCGGCACAATTTACTTAGTGGACAGCTTCGGCTCGCTTTACACCGAACAAATCGGCTACATGGCGCGCAAGTATTTAAAGTACGCAAGAGCCGCGGGCAAGGAAGTCGGCATTCACGCCCACAACAACATGCAGCTTGCTTTCGCAAACACCATCGAAGCCATAACAAAGGGCATAAACATGCTTGACGCCACAATGGCGGGATTGGGACGCGGCGCAGGCAACTGCCCTCTGGAACTTTTAATCGGATTTTTGCATAACCCAAAGTATATGCTCCGCCCCGTTCTCGAATGCATACAAAACGACATCGAACCTCTGCGCGAAAAGCTCGGCTGGGGCTTCGACTATCCCTACATGCTCACAGGGCTTTTGAACCGCCACCCGCGCTCGGCAATGGCGCATCAAGACAGCGAAAACAAAAAAGACATTCTTTATTTCTACGACCAGACAATGCGTGAAATATAGGAAATCCGATTGGGCACAAAAAAACCTTTATCGAAAGATAAAGGTTTTTTTATTATTTAAATTTCAGCAAACCAGAGAGCTAAAATCGTTAAAAGAGGCGTTAAAGCCGCCCGGCTTGCCCTTGCAAATTACGCTCACTGCATTGTGCGAATGCAAGCTTTCCAAGTGTATGCAAGCCGCCTCAAAATCGGCTATGCGCGAATCTTTGTCAAGCTCCGCGTAAATCAAGCGGGCGGCGTCTTCCACAAATTTTACATAAGCTCCGTTAAGCTCCGCAAACGCCTGCTCGTCCTCGCGCTTTACCATCACCTGTGTTTCGGTTTTAAGGGCGTTTAGGCAGTGCGCGTGCAAGTCCTCAATAAAAAGCGTTTCGCCCTTCGCAAGCTCGACGCTTACCCTGACCTTTGAACGCTGGGAATGCGGCACGCAGTAAATGTCGCGGTTTATGCGCGCATGCTCGCTTAGTTCAGCCGAGCATGGGCAGGCGGAGGAGTACACAAAATCAAAGTGCACCAGCCTGCGAAGCCTGTCCAGATCGTCCAGACGCGCCTCGTATGCGCAGTCGTAGTACTGCCAACCTTCAAGACCGCTGCGCAGGCTCTTCTGCTTCATCGGGTATTGAAAAGAAATCTTTATGCCCGCGCGGGAAGTTGAAACCTGCTTTTTCATCGCGCGCAAAATCTCCGACAATATTTCGGGCGAAAACACCCTTTCCTTAAAATCGTAAAACGTGCGCATTATGCGCGACATGTTTATGCCCTTTGAATTTGAGGCGAGCGAAACAGTGCCCGTCACCGAAGCTTGAAGCTCGCGCACTTCGCAGTCTTTTGAAATGAATTTCAGGGGAAGCTTGAAGTTGTGCATTCCGACCTGCATAATGGGAACATTCGCGCCCTTTATTTGCGAAGAATCCGCGTTTTGCATGTCGGGCAGGGACGAACTGCCGCAATTTGCGGCGACGCCGTAAAAATCTTTCGGAGACACAAGGTTTATCGAATTGTCTTTTTTGTCTTTCATCATCTTAAAACCGCCGCTTTTTTTATTCACGCGAAAACCGATTATTTTAAAAGGTAATTTTTATGCGTCTAAAAACGCGCCTTGTCGAGACTATTTTTATATCGGCAACTTCAAAACGATTTTTATGAGAACAAAAAATACTGTTTTTTCAGAAATCGCCTACATTCTTAAACTAAAAGAGAAAGTATTTTAACTGCCTAAACAATGAAACATACCATCTAATTTTCTCCTGCCACTTGCAATTCTACGGCAAGTTACAGATTCGACAAGAAACAAAAAACTGCCGTAAAAGTACACATTACAAATCTACGACAATTATTTTATGAAGCGAAACACAAACCAAATTTAACGTCTACAACTCTAAATATTTTGCGTCAAATTGCGGCTTAGACGAGCATTTACAAAAAAACTGCGATAGGAGCGTACATAAACGTACGTGACTATTGCAGTTTTTTTAGTGAAGCGGAGAAACATAATTTCACGCCTCTTTTATTTATTATTTTGCATCAAATCAGGGGTCAGACGAGCATTCCGAAAAAAATTGCAGTAGGAGTGTACATAAACGTACGTGACTATTGCAGTTTTTTTAGTGAAGCGGAGTATAAGCCGCAATTTCACGCAAAATAATTATGCTTCGGCAAACGTTATGTCAGGCTGGAAAGAAACAGTCAAACGATACTGCATTCCTGGACGCATAACCATCGGATGCTTCCTTTCAAGAATTTGCAGATAGTGGATATTGCCCCAGAAAGTACGGTATGCGGGATCTTCCGTCACCACCTGCGTGTCTATCCATTCCGCCTGGAAATCGTCTTTTTCAACACCTATGCCCAAGCCGTTTTCGCCGATTGCGTAGGTTGTGGGGACATGGTATTCGCTGTGCGGAGAAGCAATGGCGACCACAAAACGCATTGAATCAAGCTTGACTTGCTGTTTTACGGAATAGATGAAGTCGGCAGTTATTTTGTCGCCCGAAAAAGTCCAGTTGACCTTGCAAGAGCCGATGCCGTTTAAAATTTCGCCGTCGGAAGAAATAAGCTCCGGCTGTTCGTATCTGAAAAAGTACGAATTGCGCAATCCGATGCCCGTTGTGCAACGCTTGCCGTAATAAGAAGGTACAGTCTTTTTGCCGTCAAAAACGAGTTCGGGAACAAGAATCGGCATATAACGGTCGGCGGGCCAGTCGAAAATGCCCGTCATGTGAGGGAACGCAAGCGATGAAGAGGTGTTTGAAACTCCCGGAGAAATCAGCGGGAGATGCAAATGCATTCCGCTTTCTGCATTGTGGTAAATGAATATGCCCTGCTCTTTTTTCTGCGATGAGTCAAAAGAAACATATTTTCCGAAGCTCTTTACCAAGCGGGGCTTTACCTGCAACGGGCGCGCAACGCATTTTGCAAGGCGCGACCACTGGCACAAGTAGCGTGCGGCGTCAAAATTAACCATTCTGGTTGAAGAGGAATCGGAAGTGCGCTCCGCGTCGCGGACGACCATATAGCCGTTTTCCTGGTCGAGGTAGGTCATGAAGAAGAACTGGAAGAGGCGGCGGAGAATATCCATGTAGTCCGCCATTTTTTCTTCCGCAATCCAGCCGTCGCGCATTGCCTGCAAAATCATCGAAATGCAGTACATCTGGCTGTACGCTCCAAGCCCCCTGCCGAACGCCCAACCAAGCCCGTCGGCTCTCACAATGTCGGGAAGAAGCTTTAAGTATTTTTCGGCGAAAGTGCGCAAAGACGGAATTTTACGGTCGCGCAAATGTATGTTTGCATGGAGCTGTAAAGCCTGGCGGATAAACACAAAAGACGATATTCCTGCCAAGTCGAAAACGCCTGTAATTCGGTCTTCAACCTTGTCGTCAAAATAGTTTGCGGAAGAAGTCGCCTGTATGCGCTCCAAAAACCTGTCAATCAGCTTGCCCGTTTCGTCCTTTTTGCTAAGCCCCATCGAAAAGCGGGCAACCGCCTTTGCGATGTTGAAAATCTGGTAGGAATTTTCGTAGTCGGTACGCGCCAAAAGCTGGCGGTCCAAAACCTTGCGAGTTTCTTCCGAAAGCTTTTCCCAGACAGGATTGCGGTCTTTGGCGGGCCCGAAAGAAAGAAGACCGAGCGCGGAGTAGCCTATGCCGTTTTCGGCGTCGGAATCGGAAAACGCCTGGGAAGTAATGCAGCGGGAGGCGAGATCAACAATATCAAAGCCGTTAAAATTGGTTTCGCCCGTAGCCCTGTAAAATTCGCCGAGGGCGAAAGCCGCATGCCCCTGTTCATCGGGGGACGAAGTTTCCCCGTCGAGGGGAGATATTGTGCCGTCTTCATTGACGGATTCCAAGTTGCGGCCCAAAATAGCGCGGGCCATGTCCATACATTGTTCTGAAAAATTTAGCATATTTTCCGATAATTGCTCACTAAAAAGAAAATAAACATAATCCTACATTCCCAATTATTGTCAAATATAAAATTGGATTAAAAGATTGCCGCGATTATAAAAAGAATATGATTAAGAGCTGGGCGGACAACACCCTCAAAAACATCGAAAGCGGATATACCGTTGAATAGCCGACGGCGGGCAAGTCGTTGGGAGACGCCGCGTTTGAGTAGGCAAGCGCGGGAGGATTTGTCGTAGAACCTGAAATCACGCCCATCAAAGTGAAATAATCGAGCCTGAAAAACAGCCTGCCCAAAAATGCCGCCGTCATTACGGGGATAACGGTAATCATCGCGCCATAGGCAATCCACTTGTAGCCGCCGTTCAAGACAGTGTCCAAAAATCCTTCGCCTGCGCCGAGACCGACACCCGCCAAAAAGAGAGCAATGCCAAATTCCCTTATCATCAAATTTGCGCTGACGGTGGTGTATGTGGCAAGATTTAGCTTGTAGCCAAACCTTCCAAGCAAAATGGCGACAACCAATGGCCCGCCCGCCAAGCCCAGCTTGACAGCCTGGGGAATGCCCGGGAAGTGGAACGGAATCGAGCCGACAAAAACTCCGAGGAAAATCCCCAAAAAAATCGGGACAATGTTCGGATGGCGGAGATTTGTCATGGAATTGCCCAATTTTTTTTCAATGTTGTTGATTGCCGATTCACTGCCGACAATAGTCACGCGGTCGCCTATTTGAAGGCTTAAATCGCGGTGCGCGACAAGGTCGATGCCCGCGCGGTTTACCCTTGTAATATTAAAGCCCAAGCCGTCGTACAAGCCGAGCCTGTACAAAGTTTTTCCGTTTACGGAAGCGTTCGTGACCATAATTCGGCGCGCCGCCATGTAGGCTTTCAGCCTGTCCCATGACATGTCTATTTTTTCGCCGATAAACGCCTCTACCGCCTTTACGTCTCGCTTTGCGGTGATAACCAAAATCTTGTCGTTCAAAGTCAAAACAGAATCGGGGCTCGGCACGACAATTTCCCCGTCCGCGCCGCAAATTCGCGATATTACAAAGTTCTTTGAAATCAAATCGCGGAGTTCGTGTATGTGCTTCCCGTCGATTGCGGGATTTTTGACGACCAATGAAATTCTCTGGGCGTCAACGGCGTCCTGAGAGCTTTTCGCAAGGCTTGCGTTTTCTTTTTCGATGTTGATTTTAAAAATGAATTTTATGAGAAGAAGAGAGCCTATAACGCCCATTACGCCAAGCGGATAGGCAACCGCATAGCCCATCGATATGGCGGACGGATTGCCCTGCGGATTAAGCTCTGCGAAAGTCTGCGTTGCGGCGCCAAGCCCCGGAGTGTTTGTAACCGCGCCGGACATAATGCCGACCATTGTTTCAATGGGAAGCCCCGTAATGAATTTTAGCGCAATGCAAGTCAAAACGCCCATTGCGACAAGAAAAACCGCAACAGCGTTCATTTTCAGCCCGCCCTCTTTAAAAGACGAGAAAAAGCTCGGACCAACCTGCAAACCTATCGCAAAAACAAACAATATCAAACCGAATTCCTTGGCAAAATTCAAAACATTGTGCTCTATGCGCATTCCGAAATGGCTCGCGACTATGCCCACAAACAAAGCCATCGTAACCCCGAGAGAAATCCCCCCCACTTTAAACTTTCCCAGCGCGACGCCCAAAAAGATGACAAGCGCCAAAACTGCCACGCTGTGCGCAATTCCCGTTCCGAAAAACAAATTTTGAATCCAGTCCATATTTATGCCAAAAATACTTTCTATAAAAAAGTTTTAAATAAAGTACCCAAAAGGCAGTTGGCGCAAGCCTATTTTTTCAAAAATTTTAGCATTAAAAGAATAAAACGGGCGCGGCGGCAAAATTTAGTTTGGACAAAACAAAGAATTTCTGCAATTTTATAAATAATTGACATTCATATGAAATCCGCACGCGACACAATTTTGGGAAAAATCATAATAGAAGAAGAAAACGGCTTCATCACAAGGCTGTCTTTCTGCCCGAAAGATTTTGTCGCGCCCGCCGTACAAAAGAGCGAAACCATTGAAAAAGCCTTTGAGGAGCTTTTCCAATATTTAGACGGCAAAAGGCAAAAATTTACCGTGCCGATAAATCCGAAAGGCACGCCCTTTCAAAAAAGCGTGTGGAAAAATCTCTTAAAAATTCCGTACGGCAAAACGGCGACATACAAGGACATCGCAATAGCGTGCGGGAACTCAAAAGCAGTGCGGGCTGTCGGAATGGCAAACAACAAAAACCCAATCGCGATAATCATTCCCTGCCACAGGGTTGTCGGCTCAAACGGGAAACTTTACGGATACGCTTCGGGAACACAAATAAAAGAGGCTCTCTTAAAAATAGAGAATGCTCGATTTTAATATTGTAATTTCTATGCAGTTTAATAAGGTCTTTTATTGATTTTTTTAATAAAATTATGACTTTTAATGAATTAAAAAAGCTTTCCAAAAAGCCCGTAAACGGCGGCATAAAATTAAAAGCCGCCCTGCTTGGAGATACAGCCACCCAATTCATGGCGGCGGCATTAAAAGGTACTGCCGTGAAATTCGGCTTTGATTTGGAATTGTTTGAGGCAGACTTTAACCAAGTTGAAAACTTGCTTTCATCTCAAAACTCTGCATTGAATGAATTTGGAGCGGATTTTATAATTGTTTACCAGTCGTCGAGAAAACTCCTTGAAAAGCATTTGCGCCTTGACTTCAATTCGCAAAAAAATCTGGCGGAAGAAAGGGTGAAATTTTTAAAAACCGCCTGCGAAAATTTCCCGAAACAAAAAATCATTTGCCTAAACTATCTTGAAATTGACGACGGAATATTCGGCTCGTACGCGAACAAGGTAGAGGCGTCTTTCATAAACCAAGTACGCAAGCTGAATTTGTCGCTTGCAAAACTCGCGCAGGAAACGCCGAATTTTTATGTTTGCGACATTGCCCTTCTCCAACAAAAAATAGTTTCGACTTTCAGCCCGTCTTTATACGCGAATGCCGAAATCGATATTTCGCCTGACGCCCTGCCCGATGTCGCGGAAAGAGTGTTTGCGATAATAAAAGCTACAATCGGCATTGCAAAAAAATGCCTCGTGCTTGATCTCGACAATACACTGTGGGGCGGAATTGTAGGAGACGACGGCGTCGAAAATTTGCAAATCGGGCACGGACTTGGCATCGGTAAAGTTTTTACCAACATTCAGCTTTGGTGCAAAAAGCTCAAAGAGCGCGGCATAATTTTGGCAGTATGCTCAAAAAATGAACTCGAAAACGCAAAAGCCCCGTTTTTAAACCATCCCGAGATGGAGCTTAAACTTGAAGATT
This sequence comes from Intestinicryptomonas porci, assembly GCF_033971905.1. Taxonomy (NCBI): domain Bacteria; kingdom Pseudomonadati; phylum Verrucomicrobiota; class Opitutia; order Opitutales; family Intestinicryptomonadaceae; genus Intestinicryptomonas; species Intestinicryptomonas porci. The sequence continues at coordinate 192,854 of NZ_JALBUT010000001.1, read as the reverse complement.
TTTCGGCATTTTACGCGAATTGGAAGCCCAAAAGCCAAAACATTGCAGATATAGCAAAAGAGCTTAACATAGGATTAGACAGCATCGTCTTTTTGGACGATTCCCCGTCTGAACGCGCGCAAGTGCGCAATGATTTGCCCATGGTATGCGTTCCCGAACTGCCTCCCGACCCCGCTTTATATTTAGACTTTTTGGCAAGCCAAAATATTTTTGAAACCGCAAACTTTTCGGAAGCAGACGCAGAGCGCGCGTTGTTTTACAAAAACGAAAGCCTGCGCAAGGAAATGCGCACCAATTTCGACAGCCAAGACGACTTCTTAAAAAGCCTTGAAATGCGCGGTAAAGTTGAAAACTTCAACAATTTCAATTCTCCGAGAGTTGCGCAGTTGCTCTCGCGCACAAACCAGTTTAATTTGCGCACCATACGCCACAGCCTAAACGACGTCTTAAATTTTGCAAGCGACGACGGCTTCAAGACATTCGCAATATCTTTAACCGACAACATCGGCTCAAGCGGAATTGTCGCCGTCATAATATTGAAGAAAATTTCAGAAAGCGAAATTTTTATCGATACATGGGCAATGTCGTGCCGCGCATTCCAAAGGGGGCTTGAATTTTTCTCCTTCAACCAAATTTTGGAATTTGCAAAACAAGCGGGCTTCAAGAAAATTTCCGCAGAATATATCCCCACCGCAAAAAATAAAATAACGGAAAATTTCTACGAAGAACTCGGTTTTAATCTTACAAACTCAACTGATGGCAAAAAGAGCTATATCTTAGACGCGGATAAAGCCAAAACATTTAAAACTTTCATAGAAAAAGAATGAAACTGCACCACATAGGAATTGCGACTTCCGATATCGATGCGACTGCAAATAGCTATTGCAAGCCGCTCGGCTATAAAGCCATATCAGAAAAAATAGAAGATAAAGTCCAGCGGGCAATCGTGCAGTTTTTTAAAATCGACGGGACAAATTCCTACATAGAGCTTGTGCAAGGCAACTCAGAAAGCAGTCCCCTTTCAAAATTTGTTAAAAACGGCGCAAAACAGCATCATCTTTGCTTCCAAACTTCCGACATTTCAGCCGACCTTGCAAACTTGCGCGAAAACGGGTTCTTCATTATTTGCGAGCCCGTCCCTGCAACTGCCTTTAACGGCAGAAAAATAGCATGGGCAATGAACGCCGAAAGATGCTTGGTTGAGCTCGTCGAAGAAAAACAAGGCGACATTCTTTCAATTTAACAACATAATAAATCATGACAGAAACAGAAATTTTATCTAAAATACAAACCGTATTTGCTGAAATATTAGATGACGAAAATATCGCCATCACAAAAGAATCAAGCCCTGAAACAGTCGAAGGCTGGGATTCTTTCGCGCTTGTGCAAATTATACTCTCTCTTGAAAAATCTTTCGGCATAAAGTTTAAATCAGAAGAAATATTCGAATGGAAAAATGTCGGCGACATTGTAAATTCGGTATCCAAAAAAGTTGAATAAATTTTCAATACAGAGATTTGCGCAAATTTCAATTTTGTCCGCAGTGTTTTTTGCGGTCTGGTCAACATCGGGAACGCGTCCCTTGGCGGGTTCTGTGATGCTTGGTATTTCCGCGCTCGCCTTTGTTTTCTCGATTTTAAATTGGGGCTTCAAAGAAAATTCAAAACTTTCCGACATAGCAAAAAATCCGTTTCTGCTTGGCGGGGGAATTTTGGTTTTGCTTGGAATAATTCAAGTTTTAAATCCCCACACCATCGCATACGACGCCGACGGATATTTGCACGCAAGAAGTATCGAATATATAAAATGGATTCCGAGCGGAATTAAGGCTGACGCGGAAGTTTACGGCAGCGCAAAGGCAGTCGCGGAGTTGCTTACCGCCTACTTTTTTGCAAGTGCATTGTTTTTTCACTCAAAAAACGCAAAATTTTGCAAATTCCTGCTAAAATTTTTCGCGCTTAACATTGCCGCAATGTCGATTTTTACAATCGCGCAAAAAATTCTAAACGCGCAAGCCGTATATTTTTTCTTTTCGACTGACTCTCAATTTTACGGGCCTTACTACTATTCAAACGCAACGTGCGCCGCAATATTTCTGGGGCTTTGCGCAACAGCCGCCTCTTTTTGCTTAGATTTTGACACAGCAAAAAGCTTTAAGAAAAAGATGATCTCATTCTTATGGATTTTCCCCGCAATTCCGCAAACTGCCGCAATCTTTATTTCTACAAGCGTGGGAAGCAAAATGTCGGTTTTGATTTTTTCCGCACTGCTGATTTTGTTTGCAATCTTTGTTTTTCTAAAAAAGAGAATAGGAAATGCAAAAACGCTTTCCGCGATTTTTGCCATAATTATCATATCCGCCTTCCCCACCTTCAATGTGGCAAAAAGCAGTTATGAAAGTTTAAGCCCGACAAAAAAGGCTTCCGTAATCGGGCGCGCCGAACTTGCATATGTCGCAAAAGACGTATTTTTGAAAGCTCCGATTTTCGGAAGCGGGGCGGATTCTTTCGGCTATTCGGCGTCAAAAGTGGAAATGAAAAAAACATTCGGAAATCTATTCTTAAATTCCGCCCACAATTCGATTTTAAACTACGCCTGCGAATACGGCATTGCGGGAATTGCCGCAATATTTGCAGTGTTTTTCTTATGGGCAAAAAGGCTTTTTGCAAGGCGCAAAATTTTGCAGACGGCAAACATTATATGCCTTATGGGGCTTATCGTCTCCACTTTTCATTCGATGTTTGACATATTTTTGCAAATACCCTCAACAATGGTTTTTTACGCGCTTATAATGACGCTTTCAGCAAGCATTTTAAAGGAGGCAAAAGATGAAGCCTAAAAAAATCGCTTCAATTATCTTTGCTGTTTTCGCGCTTGCGCTTGCGGCGGCATTCGGGCTTTTCCCGTTTTTGGAGCATAAAATAAACTGGGATTATGTGGCGGCAAAATTCGCGACAAAAGCAGCAGATGCGGGATGTCTTGATTTGGCTGAAAAAATTTCAAGCGAAGTCAAATTTAAGCCGTTTTTAAACAAGGCAAACGCGCACATCGCGCTTTATAAATTGCAAAATGAAGGGGAAAAATCCGCAGCCGACTTCATAAAAACCTGCGGCAAGAATTTCGACTTTGAAGAATACAATGCAAGAAGACTGATTTTCGATATTTCAAACGAGCCTGATTTTGCCGCGGGTCTTTTGAAAATAAAATATGAAAGCCAAATAAATTCTTTAAAAAACCCGTTTTTAAAAGCAGTGGCACTTTACAACATGTCGTTGAAGTCAAAACCAAAAGATGCCTCAACATACGCAAATGATGCCTTCAAAATTCTAAAAGAGCTGCCAAAATCGGAAGACTTGACATTGACCTGCATTGAAATTTCAAAACTCGCCCTCGACGCAAAGCGTCCCAAAGATTTTTTCGAATCATTAAAGCATTGCCAAAGAAACCCTCATTACTACACCGCGCTTTTTAAATTTTTAAGAGATAAAAAATTTAGAGAATACAGTTGGAAAAATAACCGTTATGACTGGTCGTTCAGAGCGGTGGAAGTACGGCTTGAAATGTTTCGGGGAAATCCCAAACCTCCCATTGAAATGGGCAAACAAATGACATATGCCCTCACAAATTCCGAATACAACGGAATAACCGGAGATTACAAATATTTCAACCTGCCCCTTGTAGCTGACATAGCTTTTATATGCGAAAAAGAAGATTTAGTTAATGCCTATAAGAATATCTGCATTTCGCCCGAAACACTGAAACTTATGCAAGGCTCAAAGCTCGGCTACTTAAAAAATGCCGCCATATTTTTCACGGATACAAATGACATTGACCTTGCGCTAAAACTTGCAGGATTGTCAGAAAACAAACATCAAAAACTGCGCATTTTAAATTCAATCGCAGTTCAAATGCCCCCCGAAAGCGAATTTGTCGAAAAGTTTTTCCGCGCGCTAATTTCGGAAAAATAAAAATTACCATACCTTGTCCAACATATCGGCGTATTCGCCGTCTCCTAAAAGATAGTGGGACTTGTCGAGATTTTTCAAATTATCACGCCATCTTTCCAAGTCCTGCACCGTGATTTTTTTCAGTTTTTCAATGGATTTTTCAGGAGAGTAAATATCGATGCTAATCCCGATATCATGCCGCAAGACAAAATCTTCGTGCGCAGTTCCCTTCTGGACGACAACGGGAACACCCATCATCAAAGCTTCGTAAAAACGGTTAGTCATCTGCCACTCGAAATTTGTTTCGGGCGCAAACGAATGTATCATCCAAGAAATGTCGATTTGGGAAAACATTGACGGAATGTCGTCGGGGTTTTTGTATTTACCGCCGTACACCAAATTCGTGACGCATGATACAAGTTCCGCCTCCTTGCCCTCTCTTCCAATAAGCCCCCTTACAAGAGTTTTTATCCCCGATTTTGCCGCCTGCTTTATAAAAGAAAAAGCGTCCATATAAATGAGCACGCCGAAATACCCGAATACAAAATCTCCGCTTGGTACAGGCTTCGGAGTGTAATTTTTCAAAATGAAATCAGCATAACCGCGGTGTATTTTGTTTTCAATCACAGCGTATTTTTTTACGTCAAGCCCAAGCATTTTGCCAAAGTATTCCGTGCGGAAAAGCGGACTTGTGAAAACAACCATATCGGAATTTTTCGCAATCGTTTTTTCGATGAAACGCACAATTTTAGGGAAAATTCCCCTTTTTCTTGTAGCGACAGGGTGCACATCGCTATATCCGTAAATAAATTTCTTTCCGCGCAAAGATTTAGCCGCCAAAAAAGAGATAAACGCAGTGTCAACGCTCCAAGAAAAAACCGCATCGCAATTTTTCATCATATTTCGGATTTTGAAAAACATCTTGGGATAAAGCGCAAGACGAGAAAAATACGAAGCTGAAACCACGCTCCCCAACAGGGTCCTGTTTTCAGATACGGGCAATTCCTTTCGCGAAACGCCTGCAACCAAAACTTCGGCAACATTTCTGCCGCTTTTTAGCCCCTTTTCGATTTTATCCGTAAGGTGGTCTGAAATAGACGGGGAAACAAGCAATATTCTTTTGGAGTTATCAGGCATATTTGGGAAAAGTTTTATTTTTTATAAATTTTTTAGACAATAAAATTATTTAAATTTCAAAACTATTTTATGCCCAACTTTAACTTCAATACATTTAAAACTTTCGGAATGACTTTCCGCGGCAGACAAGTCAAGGGAATAGACATTCCATTCATTTTAAACGCACGAATAATTTCCAAATTGCTTTTGATATGCCCTGAAAATTTTGTGCTTACCCCTCCCGCTCTTTGCAATGTCAAAACCTTGTCGATGAATTTTGTGGAAATCTTTTCCTTTTCTATGAAGCGCAACATAAGCTCAAAGTCAGCGGCAATCTTTAACTCTTCATTGTAGTAGCCGAGATTTCTATAACAATTTGTTTTTACATAAAAAGTGGGATGGGCAGGATGCCAACCCCTGAAAAACGCACCATCTTTGTACGGCCCTGAATTGCTGATTCTAAGGACTTTTGAAGTGTCAATCTGATCCACAATATACAACTTTCCAAATACGCAATCGGCATTGGATTCTTCAAAAGCATCAGAAATTGCCTTTAACGCCATAGAATCGCCAAAAACATCATCGGAATTCAAAAGCCCCACGGCGTCTCCCGTCGCCATTTTAATGCCCTTGTTCATTGCATTATAAATTCCCGTGTCTTTTTCACTGACATACCTTAGCCTGCCATTGTACATTGGCTCGCACTCTTTTACTATCTGCATTGTCTCGTCGGAGGAAAGACCGTCAACAATGATATGCTCAAAATCTTGATGCGTCTGCGAAAGTACGCTTTTAATATTGTCGCGCAAAGTTTTTGCGCTGTTGAAAGTGGCAGTTACAATAGAAATTTTCATAAGCATTAAAAAGAAATTTTAGAAGCGGACGCCCAATTTATTTTTGCATCGGCAGTCGGAATGTCTGTAAAGTTAAAATCTTTCACAAATGCGCGCAGCTTGCTTTCAGCCGTTGACAAACCGCAATAGCTTTTAAAACGCCTTACGGGACTTAATCCTTTTAAAACGGGTTGCCCTGCGTCCAAGTCGCGCGGATGTATGTAAGACATGTTGTAAGCAGACTGCCTTGCCCACTTTCTAACAAGGAAATACGGGCAAAGCCTGAAATATCCGCCGCCTGAAAAAATTAAACGTTTCCCCAAAACATTTTTTACAGAAACCGGGAACTCTTTGATCTCTCCATTTTCCGTTTTGACGATAAAAGGCCTATCTACCCCTTCCACGGGCATGCCGCCATGCGCATGCTTTGACGGGAAAACGGAGCAATCGTATTTTATGCCGTATTTTTGCAGAACATCAAAAGCCCAGGCTTCGGAATTCCTAATTGAAAACCCGGGCGCGCGAAAAGCATTCACGGGCTTTCCCGCAATGTCTTCCAAAATTTTTATGCCAAATTCAACGTCTTTTTCAAATTCAGACTTGGATTGCTGCCAAACAAGCTGATGATTCATCGTGTGCGTGCCGACATGATATTTCTCGGAGATTTTTTTAACTATCTCAGGATACTTTTTGGCAATCCAGCCTATGATGAAAAACGACGCCTTTGCGCCTGATTCTTCCAAAATATCAAGTATTCTATCAACATTTTTATGAATGCGCACTTCATAGTTGCTCCATTTGTCTTCCGTGCGGGTATCATCATAGTCGAGAAGATGAAACCACTCTTCAATGTCGAAAGTCAAAACGTTTAAATTATCTGACATCATAATTTACGAGGCTGAAATCCCAATTATTTATGTCTGAAGCATCGGCATATTTTCCATTTCCTCCGATTGCGTCAAAAATTAAAGGCAATTTTTTTGGTTCAAATTTTTTCGGAACTTTAAAAAGCGAAGTCCGCGCAAAGCCGATTTTGCCGACATAAATAATAATATCCGGTTTTTCGGATTTTGAAATTTCTCCGACTGCGAAATTTAGCGCAGAGTGCTTAAATATTTTATTTTTTGCGGCATAAAATAAATATGCGGTTTTTATGCCGCCTTCATTTTCAATTTTATAGAAAAATTCGTACTCTTTGAAAGCAACGCGCTTGTATGCACTTGGCGGAAGCCTCTTTGAAAGAAATTCATCGTCAATCAGAGGCTCGTATTTATATTTTGGTTGCGCTGCGTCGATTGCGCACGCAATAATTTTCGACACTAAAATCGCGCCTTTGGAAAAAACGCGGGAAAATGCGTTAAGCCATTTATGTTTGCCTAAAACAGAACCTATGTTAAGTGGCAAAATCCAAAAATTTAAATCTCCTGCATCTTTAAATCCTGCAATATTCTTCCAATATGAATAGGAGTTCACGTTGGGAACTGCAACCACCATGGATACATTCTCCTTAATCATGGCCTCCTTCAAGGAAGCGTACATTTGTGAAAGCACAAAAGGATTTTTCCTGTAATCTTTAAGGATAAACGCATCAACCAAAACCGCCATCTTCACTTTTTCGCCGTCAGCGGAAAAATTTGCGGGCAAAGCGGAACAAGCCCCCGCAACGATATTCTTTTCTTCATCCACATAAAAGGCATGCCAGGATGTACCCTCAGAAGTGCTTTCGTATTTGTTTTTAAAAAAATCCAAAGAGAAATTTTTTTCAAATACGGAATTAAAACCTTCTACATAAGACTTCCAAATGCCGTTATTTACGGATTTTGTGTTTAAGATCAATATTTTCATTATAGTCAGTAAAAAACATCTATTTAATGACTTTCAAAGTCAAGTAGATTTTATATATTGTACAACGCCTATACGAACACGCCGCAATTAACGCAAAAATATATTTACACGAAGTTCCTAATTAGATTTTTACTTGCCTTTTAAACGTTTTTTTTAGACTGTTTCCATAACCTCTTCTAAATCCATTTATGCCCGAAGAAAATACAAAAAAGCGTATAGGACTTATAACCCAAAGCAATTTGATAAACTTCGGTTCGGATTTGCAGGCGTATTCGCTGTTTAAATATTTGCAAGAATTGGGATTTGATGTCGAAATTATCGACTACTGGATAAAGGACCTGCTCGACATATACAACCGAAAATACGTCCCCGTAAAATTCGAGGCAAAAGCTCCTTTAAGAATTGCAAGAAACATCGTAACATTTTTCAATTCAAAAAATTATGATAAAATGAAAAACTCCTTTGCCGATTTCAGAAAAGACTGGATTTTTTCAAGGCAAAGGTATGTCGGCGAAGAAGCGATAGAACAAAATCCGCCGAAATACGACTTTTATGTTACGGGCAGTGACTGCATTTGGCATCCCGAATATCTCGTACCTGCAAGAGCCCTGCACTTTGCGAAAAATATAAACTCCCCGAAGATTTCATACGCCCCTTCCGTCAGTTTTAGCGGTGAAATTTCGTACGAGAAAAAAGAATACATGAAGGGGCTTCTATCCAATATCGACTTCCTTTCCTGCCGTGAAAAAGCGGGCGCGGAGTTTCTGCAAAACCTGTTAAAAAGAGATGTTCAAACTGTATTGGATCCGGTTTTCCTGCACGATAAAAACTGGTGGGCTGATATTGCGGGCGAAGAGCCAATCATTGAAGGCGACTACATATTCTCCTACGTAATTCATCCTGACAAAAACATAAAAAACATCATAAGACATTTGCGCAAAATTTTCAACCTCCCCGTCGTGCTTGTGGTTTTCGACTTAAAAACGGCATTTCTTCTGCCACACGACAAGGTTGTAAAATCGATAGGTCCAAAAGAGTTTTTAAACCTAATACGGCATGCAAAACGTTCGGTTGTAAGCTCTTTTCACGGAGCGGCATTTTCGGCAATATTTAAAAAAGACTGCTACTTCATAAGACACAGCCCCACAGATACCCGCACTCCCGACCTGCATTCAAGGCTCGGCATAAAAAACAAAATCATATACGACATAGACGGCATAAATATGGAAGAAACCGACTATTCCCAAACCGATGCCCTTCTCGCAAGGGAGCTTGCCTCGTCAGAAAAATATTTGAAAAACGCACTTGGAATTAAAAATGTTTAAAACAGGCATAGAATTAAAAGACTGCGCGGGCTGCTACGCATGCATTCAAGCGTGCCCCAAAAAATGCTTTTCAGAAAGCGAAGATATCGATGGCTTTTTCTACCCGAAATTCGCCCCCGAAAATTGCATAGATTGCAAGATTTGCGAAAGCGTATGCCCCGCATCCGTAAAAAATTCCGAAAAAATAAAGAATATTCCACTTAGCGCAAATGCATTTATAAACGCAAACAAGGATGATTTGAAAAAAAGCTCGTCGGGAGGGGCGTTTACCGCAATAGCAAAAATCTTCTGCGACGCAAATTATGCCGTTTTCGGGGCAAAATACGACGGTAAATCAAAAGTTTGGCACGACTATATCGAAGACATTTCACAAATAGACGCTTTCAGAAAATCGAAGTATCTGCAAAGCGATGTCGGGAAATCCTACATTCAGGCGCGAGACTTTCTAAAAGCGGGCAAAAAAGTGCTTTTCACGGGAACCCCATGCCAAATTGCGGCATTAAAACTCTTTCTGAAAAAAGATTATGAAAACCTCTTGACTATTGATGTATCTTGCCACGGAGTTAGCAATTCAAAGTTAAATTTGAATTATTTGCATTGTTTGGAAAGAAAGTATGGGAAAAAAATAAATTCATACATATTTAGGGAAAAAATTTCAAATTACCTAAAAAAATCACCTCAGTGCTCGGCAATAAGATTTCAAGATGGAACAATCAAACATGAATCTTTCGACCTGCTTTTCAGAGGTTTTGTTTCATCGCTCTTCAAAAGAGAAGGATGCTATAATTGCAAATATGTGGATTCAAAAAGAGTTTCAGATTTCACGCTTGCAGATTTTTGGGGTATCCAAGAGTTTGACGACACTTTGACAGACAAAAATGGATGCTCCCTTTTGCTTGTAAATACCGAAAAAGCGGCCAACATCGCAAAAAAGCTCAAAAATTTCGGTATATTTAAAGAATTTCCGATGGAAAACGCGACACGCAGGAATTATCCGCTCGCGAAAAGAGAGCAAAAAATCAATCCCTTGCGCGAAGAATTTATGCTCGCGGCAAGAAGCGATGGAATGTTGTTTGCACTAAATAAATATGTTCCACAAAAAATATTTTGGCATAGATTGGTATATTTTGCCGCGCGTTTCATGCCGAACAAATTGCGCACGAAATGGCTTAAATTCTTCAAGCTGATAGATTGACTAAACCCTATCATCTGTCTTGACACTACAAAACATGCATAATATTTGTTTTATTTTTAATTTAATTGCGAACGCAAACTAATGAAAAATCTTTTAGACGACAATATTCAATACCACCTCCCCAAATATGAAATTATACTTGTTTGGATTGGAGTGTTTTTGAATTTCTTTTTCTATGGAATGCTCAATATAAGCTACTACTTTGACTTGCCAAATTCAATGATATCAGGTGGTCTGCGAGTAACAGTATTATCCATAGGGTTTATTTTGATTCTCATGGATATTTTGCGAAGGGACATGCCCCCAATTACAATTTCATTTTTTGCGCTTCTTATATTTGCCGCTTACTATTTTGTTGTTTTTTGGATATTCTTCCCGAATGAGCAACCCTTTCAAATTAAAATGAAGTTTTTTTACGACATATTTGTGGCAAATATGTCGATGCTTGTGATTTTCATTTGCGGCAGAGAGCGGTTTAAGTACATAATTTCCAAGCCAATGCTTTTGTTTTTACCGCTATTTTTAGACGTTATAATTATTTTGTTTGTCCACCGCAATGCGCTTTCAACAATGTCCTTTGATAGCTACGCTGTGGAATCTTCTATTCCACGCACTTCCATAAAATATCCCATGCAATACCTGATTGCAGTTTCGCCTTTCATCATGTTTTTTTCCAAAAATTTGATTTTTAAATTTATATTGGGTCCATTGGGAGGTTTACTGGCATTGCTAAATCTTTTTATGTGCGACTCGCGGTCTCCTTTTTTCGCATTTATTCCCATTATAATATTTTATGCAATAGTAAGTTTGCGCTCCCCTTTTTCCTTCTCCTACGCGCTAACCACATATTCCATATCCGCATTGTTTATCACTCCGTATCTTGCAGTATCGACTGCGTGGAGCAGGTTTATAAAAGTTTTGGATTACAAGGAAAGAATCAATGAAGGCTCCGTGGAATTTAGCAGATACGACCTTTGGATAGAAGGCATGGAGCAATTCCACCAATCGCCCATATTTGGCGGAGAATTGTTTTTGAAATCCTACGGTTTAGGATACTGCCACTTTACACCTATTGCAATCTTGTACTCAATGGGTATAATAGGCGCAACATTGGCAATCTCAGTTTTTACGGGAGCAATAAGGGGGCTTTTATATATTTTCAGGAAGTACAGATACCCCGCCTACTGGATTTTATGCTTTTTCATTGCCGATTTAACTTTCATGTTTTTTGACGGGAACACAAAAGATATAATGTGCGGCTCAATCGGGCTGATGCTCTCGGCAAACGCGATCAGGGCGCAGGAAACCAAAATTTTCTAAATTTCGCCCGACATTTTGTCGAAAACCGCGTTCCATTTTTCGCTCCAGTTTGAGAGCCCGAAAGACTGCGTTGCGCTAAGCCATGCGTTTGTTGCAATCCTGTCAAAATCGGGCTTTTTCATGAGAATGGCTTTTTTTAAGGCATCGTAAACAGCCTCTTCTTTCGGATAGCACAAAAAACCGTTGTAGGAATCCAAAATAATGTTCGTCATTCCTCCGACATGAGTTGCTATCGGGAAACACCCCGCGCTCATCGCCTCAAGAAGGCTTAGCGAAGTACCCTCAGATGTGATTGTCGGCACGCACGCTATGTCAAAATTCTTGTGAAACTCAACACTTTCGAGGGAATTGTATTTCGTGATGCAAACTCTCGGCTCGTTTTTGAACTCCCCTTCAAGCATAGGCTTCAACGGACCGTCGCCGGCAAAGGTAAATTCAAGATTGTCAAATTCAGAAAGCAAACGTTTTGCGATATTTTTGAAAATCACCGTTCCGCGGTATTCCACAAATCTACGCGCAAACAAAATCCTTAATTTGCCGCCCCTGCCCTCAAGCTTTGATTTCAATTCGCTTTCGCTTATCGCGCCGTAAGAGTAATTTGGGATAATCCAAACATTTGCATCTTTATCAAACGAAGAGAGAGTGCGGAACCAGTTGAAAAAATTATAGTCAACGCATACGACGTTTTTAACAAAACGGGCGCGCATTACATTCTTTATACACCGTAAAAATTTTATGAATACGTCTTTATGCCATGCAAGCCCCGTCGAATTTAACGGATAATCAAAAGCTATGCCGTGCTGGATTACAACCACGTTTTTCGCCCTGCTTTTGATGTCCATCTGGTCGGTTGCGATAACTACGACAGAATCTTCCCCCGCCTTTGAACACGCATAGTCAAAAAGCTTTTGGTTTGACGAAACATTTACGCTTTCAACCTTAAATTCGCCGAAATCCTTTTTGCCCTCCAAATCTCCCCTTTGGAAAACTTCTACGGAAAGCCCGCGCAAAAATCCGATATGCGCAAGGGTGCGCATGTAATGCTCTACGCCACCGATGTTGAATTTCTGCCCGTTAAAGTCGTAAAGGGGCGTTGTGATTATCGCCAATTTTTTCAGCATACAAATGCTTTTTCCAAAATTTCCTTGATTTTTAAGCAGGCAGTACCGTCGCCATACGGATTTTTCAGCATTGCCCTGCGCCTGTATTCCGCTCCATCGTCCAAAAGCCTCGAAGCAGACGACATGATTTTTGCGACATCAGTTCCGACAAGTTCGCATGTCCCCGCCTCTACACCCTCCGGACGCTCGGTTGTATCGCGCATTACAAGCACGGGCTTTGAAAGCGACGGAGCTTCTTCCTGCACCCCGCCGCTATCGCTCAAAACGAAGAATGACTTGTCCATAAACCAAATAAAGTCCTCGTAAGAAAGCGGCTTTATGAGAGCAATTCTTTCATGCCCCGCCAGAAGCCTGTTTACGGGTTCTTGGACATTCGGATTTAAATGTACGGGATAAACGATGCCGACATCTTCATACTTGTCCGCAATCCCCTTTATCGCGGCGCAAATATTTTCAAAACCGCCGCCAAAATTTTCGCGGCGATGCCCTGTCACCAAAATCCAGCGTTTCTTTCCGCTTAAAAACTCCCGCGCAAAATCTTCTGAAATTCCGCATTTTTTAGCCATTTCAAACGCCGAAATGTTGTCTTTTGTAAGCCTTTCGCGCATCCACAAAAGAGAGTCGATTACAGTATTACCCGTAATAAAGCAGGAAGCGGGATTGACGCCTTCTCTTATCAAATTGTCGTAGCTGCATTTTGTGGGAGCAAAACACCACTTTGAAATCGGGTCGGTGAGGCGACGGTTCATTTCCTCGGGGAAAGGAGCGTCGAAATTGTAAGTGCGAAGCCCCGCTTCAATATGCCCGATAGGTATCCTTTCATAAAATGCCGCGATGGACGTTGCAAGAACCGTCGTGGTGTCTCCCTGAACCAAAACGGCATCGGGCTTTGATTTTGAGAAATAATCTTTCCAAGCCGAAAGCAGACGCGCTGTCAAATCAGTCAAAGTCTGCCCCGCCTGCATGATGTCCATATCGAAATCGGGAACGATTGAAAATATCCGCAACGCCTGGTCAAGCATCTGGCGGTGCTGCGCGGTGGAAATGAATACAGGCTCCAAAATGTCGGAAGTCTTTAAAACATGGTAAACTTGCGCCATCTTGATGACTTCGGGCCTCGTGCCCGCAACTATTGCGATTTTTTTCCTATTCATTTCAAGATTCTAAATATATGTCTTTGTCGAAGGGCTTTTCAGGGCCCGATTCCAGTCTCTTTTTATTTTCCAATTAAAAACCGGCCTTAATGCTACCATTTTAAGCCAGATTAAAACAAGCATCAAAATGTCGAAATTCGCAAATTTTCCCGATAAAAACAGCCTTTGCAAGAACGATTTTTTTTGCAGCCCGGCAAGGAAGCCCGCCTCTGCGCGCAGAGTTTTAAGGCATTCAATCCTGCGACGGCGCGGCAATTTTGTAGACGGGCGGTAAAGCGATTTTACCACATTAAAAACAACCCTGAAAAAATAGCCCAAAATATCCTGCGGCATTTCCGCCCCGTTCAACGCCCTTTTCGCGCAGGCGAGGTACGATAGGAAAATCTCGCGCTCGACCTCGAAGGGGTAAGTCTTTTTCACAAGAGACGGATTTAGCGAACACCTGTAATTGTAGCCGCAATAATCGATAGCGGCAGCAGACTGCGCGCAATTCAGGAAATCCGCGAGAAAGACATTGTCCTCTCCGCGCGGCAAATCCGTTCTGAATCGGATATTATTGCCGTTTAAAACCGACATTTTAAAGGCCTTGAAAATTCCACCGCTTCTGAAAAAGCCCCGGTCAAAATACGCCTCACGCGGGGTTATAACCGCAGGCTTGTAAACAACTTCGTCGGCGTGGAGTCCCTTCAAGTAACGCATGCCGGATATTACAAAATCCACGTTTTCGTTTGCCGAAATCGCCTCAAAATTTTTTTGCAAGAAGTCTGGGTCGAGCCAGTCGTCGGAATCGACAAAGACGCACCATTGCCCCCTTGCCGCGTCAAGCCCCACATTGCGCGCGCGGCTTACGCCGCCGTTGGGGATGTGCCTAACTACAACCCTCGCGTCTTTCGCGGCGTATTGGTCGCAAATTTTGCCGGAGCCGTCGGGCGATCCGTCATCTACCAAAACCAGCTCAAAGTCGCCGAAGGTCTGCGCCAAAACGCTTTCGACGCACTGCGGCAAAAATTTTTCAACATTATAAACGGGAACTATGATTGAAAAAAACATAACTACGACAAGTTTTCTTTCAGAAAATTCAACGAATATTCGCGCATTTCTTCCAATGCCGCGCCAATTTTATTCCAATCTATCTGCAAATTAGCAATGCGCTCGGCTTCCGCCAAGTCATAATTGTGGACAAGCCTTTCCTGCAAGCCGAACAAGCTTAAAAGCGACTTGAAGCGGTCCGCGCCCCTGCCCTCGTTTGCTATCGAAATAAACGGCGTTTTGAACAAGATTGCAAAGACCGTTCCGTGGAAGGAATCCGTTACGACAAAACCGGAATTTTTTATGGTTTCGAGCCACTCGGTTACCGGGCGAAGCATGCAGGAATCCAAATCCAGGCTTCTCGGCGGAAATTTTTCGGAAATCGAGATTTTGTTTGTTTTCAAATGCCGGATTTCCGCAACGCGCGCAAAAAACCTCTCTTTTTCCGGGGAGTTATCCAATATGTACGACGAGCAAAAACCGCGCAAATCGTCGCCCTTTAAAATGCTCCTTCGCCTGTCTAGCTCGATAAGCGTTTCATAGTCGGAGGCGTTCAAAAGCATAGTCGGGTCGAGGACAAACGCGGCGTCCGCGCCGAAAAATTTTTTGCAGAGTTCGGCTCCCGATTTTTCCCTTACCGATACGGCGTCAAATTTGCGCATCAAAGGCGCGTAAACGGCGAGCTCGCTCTCGGAATATTCCATATCTCCGGTGCCGAAAGAGGAAGCGTAGGCAATTTTTTTTGCGGGGCAATTTTCTGGGATAAAATCCAGGAAAAATGTCGGCAAATGCGGCGAATAGCATGGGCGCCAAGTTTGGTCGCTGCCGACGATGAACGCGCCGAAACCGAAGCCGGCAATATCCTCAAATTTAAGCGGCGGGCAAAACTTTTGCGTCATGCTTATGTTCTCCGCAATAAAA
Organism: Intestinicryptomonas porci; assembly: GCF_033971905.1. Taxonomy (NCBI): domain Bacteria; kingdom Pseudomonadati; phylum Verrucomicrobiota; class Opitutia; order Opitutales; family Intestinicryptomonadaceae; genus Intestinicryptomonas; species Intestinicryptomonas porci. The sequence continues at coordinate 177,048 of NZ_JALBUT010000001.1, read as the reverse complement.
TTTCTGATGTACAAATTTGTATCGGGGAACGGTATGGTATCAAGCGAGAGGGAAATTCGCCTGCCCCAAACAAGCCTCGCGCCTATTCTTTTTATAATAGAAATCACTTTTTTGCGCGGCGGCAAACTTGTTTTTTTGTCGTAATTGAGCGTCGTCGGCTCATGCCCTAAATTTCGCAAAACCTTTTGCAGCGCATAAGCCTGCAGCACGCCTCCGTAATTTGAATATAAAGGCTGTGTCAAAATTCCGATTTTCATATTGAAAAAGCAATAACTTTTTTGAAGCGACGCGGTCTGTAATTTATTATTTCAGCGCCATACCCTTGCGGGACAATACGCCTATACGGCGAGCACGACTGCATCACAGCTCCGCAATTGTGCGCGCGATGTAATGTTAATATGCCTATTTTCACCGTTTAACCCTTTATGAAATCGCGGGCCGCATTGATTCGCTTTTCTCCCAGAGTTTCTTTGAGCGCCGATTTTATCGCGGTCTTTGTCTTTTCAACAAAGTTTGACATGGAATCGCCTTCCATAAAATTCAGAATTTGTTCCAAGGCATCGCTTTCGTTTTGAGTTTCCGTGAACACCTCAAGAAGCATTGGCTTGCCCGTCATTTCAGGAGACAAGAACCGGTCTAAAACCGAAAGAAAGCCTTCCTTGCAACTTGCCGTTAGATATTCATATCCTAAATCCTCCGCATAATGCTTGACAAGCGCATTGGATTTGTTGCCGTAGTGCCCCGCCGCCGCTACAAATTTATCCGCTTCATCGCCAAGAAAGCAGCATGGATGGCCATAGTTGCGGAACTCGTTCCCCTTTCCATTATTAACCAAGAGAATGCGCACATTGCCGCCCACGTGGCGATTTCCTACGACGTTCATATCATAGAAGAATGCAAGATCGCCAAATGCTCCTATGAAGAGCTTTTCGGGATTTGCCAGCGACGCGCCAACCATAGTCGACATCCCACCGTCAATTCCGAACCCGCCGACATTGCACTTTGCCTGAATGCCGGCAGGCAATTTGAAAAAATTATAAGAGCGCAGGCAGTGGTAAATACCCATGTGAAACTCGCAGCCTGCGGGCAGTTTGGAATGCACTTGCTGCGCCATCCAAATATTGCTGAACGGAAGTTCAGGGATTTTGGATTTAATCTGCTCTATTTCGTCATTGATTGCATCGACATATTCCGTATGGGAAGCCCCGTCCTCCGAATAGCGCTCAAAGAACTCTTCTTCCGGCATCATGAAAACCCTGCGAAGCTTGCCCCATGTATCGCGCAATTCGCCGTCCGGACTAACTCTCCAGACATGTTTAAATGTCGGCAAATATAAATCGCCGCTAACTTCTCCGATGTGTATGCAAAGATTTGCGTTATTGAGCTCCGATCTCCATTTTTTTTGTCCGGAACTCAGCTGGCAGTGAACTTCGTATCTGCCTCTATAACCGCTTGTATGGTCGCAAAATACCGCCGCGTTGTGGGTTGCGCAAAATCTGTCTATGGCCTCAACCTGTTTCTCAGTAAAATTCGCATGGGAGCCTACATAAACGATGACGCGCCCGTCATTTGGGATCCGCGGCAATTCATCAAAGACCGTATGGCGATATATCGCATTGGCGGGGGGAAGATCTTTCACTCCGAAATTTTTACCGTATTTAGTGTACATATTAATGTGGACGGGCCCCCCGCCGCCAAGTTTTAACGCAAGAATGGCCTTGTTCGCATTAATTTCGCACATCCGCTCGTCCTCGGCATCCTTGACCATTGGAATCGTGACAGACTCCATTGCTATGTCGTTGGGCAAATTTCGGCGGTCAATCTGCTGGTCAACAAGATGCCCCAATCGATGGTTGCCTCGGGTTGAAGTAATTGCAAGTACGGGAAGCTTGCGATAATAAGCCTCCGTAAGTCCGGGCATGTAGTTGCGCGACGCGGTTGCGCCGGTGCAGCTTATAATCACCGGCTCTCCAGTTTCCGCCGCCATGCCGCAGGCGAGATATGCGGCGCTCCTTTCATCTACGGAAGACCATACCTTAAACCAGGGATCATTCTGGACGCTTACGACAAATGTCATATTTGTTGTGCCAGGAGAAGCTATCACCCTGCGAATTCCGTGGGCTTTGAGAAGGGCGATTACTATCTGCACATTGCGCTCGTTTGTATAATGAAATTTTGAATTCATAATTCTAAATATTTATTTCCATCGGGCGTTGATTGTCTGGGCGTTGTTGCATGTAATAATCTGGCCGGAAACGCAACCCGAAGAATCCGAGACGAGGAATGCCGCAATTTCCGCCACCTCTTCGGGCAGATAGAACCTGCCGGCTGCGTATTCCCCCGCATTAAGATTGCCGCCGGCTTTTATGCCGGTCATATCGGATGCCGTTATTCCGGGGGCAACCGCATTGATGCGGATGCCTTCTTTGCGGAAAAGGTATGCCAAGCCTTGAACCATGCTGTTGACAGCCGCCTTTGTAAATCCATAAGGGCGGAAATCCATTGTATCTCCCGTTTCGGAAGAAACAAACAGCACATTGCCTTTCGTGTTTCTATTTTTAAGATGCGCTATAAATACCTGGGTCAGGAAGAACGCTCCTTTAAGATTTGTATCGATTTGCTTGTCGAATGTCTCTGGCGTTACGTCAAAAAAGGTGCGCTCATGGAGCGAAATGCCGGCATTGTTGACCAATACATTTGCGCCTCCAAGAATCTTTTCCGATTTTTCGATGAACGGCTCAAATTCTGAAGGGGTTGACACATCCAGCTTCAGATACCGGCAGCCAATCATGGCGGCGCTGTCTTTTAGAGTCTGTTCGTTTCTCCCAGCAATTAACACTTCCGCGCCCTCTGCGGCAAATTTTTTCGCCATCGCAAAACCTAAACCGCGGCCACCCCCGGTAATAATAATCTTCTTCCCCGCAAGGCGATTGCCTGGGCTAAGATATGAAACTTGAGCATAAATCGGCTTCGATTCCCCATGGAGAAGGAAAGAAACCAAATGCATGATTTTTGATTTTATGCCCATCTGACTATTGTTTTGATTTTATGGAATATTTTTCCGATTGTCATCTGGCGCTCATGCTTTGTCAAGCCGAGAAAGCATGTAGCCAAGCCTACGGAGACTACGCTCGCGGCGATTGTCGCGAAGAGTCGCGTAACGTTTGGCTGCATTGCGCCGGCGAGCATGGCAGGAACTATACAGCCGGCTATGGTTGTAAGCGCCACGGGAGTTAGAACTTCCTTTAAGAATAGCTTTATCGGAAAATTCAGCAGCCCCTTCATTATATATAGCCTTGTCGCGTTGACTGCAATGTAGACAAGAATGTAAATAACATAAGCGCTATATGCGGGCATTCCCTGCGCAAAAGCCATCCAGGACAGCGGGAAAACAAACAAGCCGACCGATGTAATATAAATAACGTACTTTTTGATATTGCCGGTCGCCATACATGCCGTATATCCGGTATTGCCCAATATATTCACCATCGCGCCTACAAGAGACAGCCGGACAAATATAACAGAGTCTTCAGGCACTATTTTAAGCCAAAGGGAAAGAACCGTTTCCGTTTCGATAATTAACGGAACTGCCATAATAAGAAGAAGAAAATAGGAGAATTTTGCCCCCCTGCATATCAATGCAAACATTTTGGCGATTTCCCCTGCGGCATAATTTTTGGTAATCTGCGGGTTGATAGCGATTGTGAAATTTCCCACAAACTGCGTTACCGCGCCCTCCACTTGCATGGCAATGCCGCGGGCGGCGTTAAATGCCACCCCGAAGAATATGTTAATCAAAATGCTTATGCCCTGTATATTGAAAATGTAGGCGGCGCTGGTGAAAAAGTTCCATCCGGCAAAGCTCGCCATTTCTTTTACAATGGACGTGTCTTTTATGAACCTATACTTGCATTCCGCAAAATTCCCGCTGCAATAAAATCCATAAATAAACCTGATAAACACCGCCGCCAGAAGCATAAGAAGCGAATAAAATATCAGCTTGTCAAAGGGGGCGAATGCCAGCGACAGACATGCCGCCAATCTCAAAACTGCGTCAAGAATAGTTATATAGGCGAAAGCAGTCATCCTTTCATGCGCCACAATGCACGCGACGTACGGCACGCTTATCAGATTAACGCAGAAAGTAAGCAGCGAACATTGAAGCACCCAATTTGCGGCATACAGCCTTTCAGGCGGTATTGTCATCTTACAATTAAGAAACCATGAGCCTATGCTTTCGCCAAGAAGCAATATCACTATCGCAAGAAAAATCTGAATATTGACGCTGGTGGAGAATATCGCCCCCATACGCTTAAAATCTTGGCGCCCCAACTCAAAAGTGATGAAGCGGCTAATGGACGACGACAATGCCGACGAAATAACGGAAAACATGGCCACTACGCCGCCTACAACATTATAAATGCCGAAATTATCCACTCTCAGCTGCAATAATATTATGCGGCTTGCGTATAGCGAAATCGCCATTGTAATCAATGTACGGCAATATAGCAGTAAAGTATTCTTCGCTATGCGTTTATTGTTTGCGGAAATATCTGGCATATTTGTTCTTATTGTCAAAAACAATATTAGAGAAAATATGTATGAATGTCCAGCGAGAGATGTCAAGAAATTAAAAAGCGGTTTCACTGCGCAAACCGTGTCCGGGAAATCCCCTTAAAGATATTTTAACAATGGCATATTCAAAATAAAGCCGCGCTTGTTTTTAAATTTCCAATTCCCCGCAACATAAAGGAAAATTTTGACATTTTTTAATTGATAAAATCGGTTTTTTTTTGAGACATTTTCCCCATAGAATTATTTTCTATGAAGAAAGCACTTATTACAGGCATCACAGGGCAGGACGGCTCGTACTTGACGGAGCTTTTGATTTCCAAAGGCTATGTTGTCCATGGCATCATACGCCGTTCAAGCTTGTTCAATACGCAGAGAATTGACCATTTGTACAATAATCCCGCGCTAAAAGACAGCCTCTTCCTGCATTACGGAGATTTGACAGACTCTTCAAACTTAAACCGAATACTCGAAAAGACGGAGCCTGACGAAATCTATAATCTCGGCGCGCAATCGCACGTCAAGGTCAGCTTTGAAGTTCCCGAATACACTGCAGATGTGGACGCCATTGCAACCCTCAGATTTTTGGACGCCATAAAAGATGTAGGTCTTGTGAAAAAGACAAGATTTTACCAAGCATCGACATCTGAGCTTTTCGGAAAAGTTCAGGAAATTCCGCAAACGGAAAACACCCCGTTTTATCCGCGCAGCCCCTATGCCGTAGCGAAACAGTACGCCTACTGGATTGTAATCAATTACCGCGAAGCCTACAATATTTTCGCAAGCAACGGCATTCTTAAAATGGATTTATTGCCTGTCTTTATCTATGAAATTTCGGTAGGCAAGCCATTTTATGAGCATATCGGTCCAGCCGTCGATTGGTATTCCGCGCATGTTTATTACGCTGAATGCGTGCCCGCCCTTTGAGAAGAAATGAACGTCGAGAGGAACTTTCTTTTCATAAAGCTGCATGAGATAAGAGAGCGAACTTGCCATCGGGACGCGGTCGTCTTGCGCGTGCACCACAAATGACGGCGGAGTGTCTTCGCGGACAATCATTTCATCCGAGGGATTGTAAGTAGAACCCTTGTTCAAAAGATGAGGATAAATAAGGCATGCGATGTCGGGGCGTGCGGACTGGCTGTCGATTTTATCAATCGGCTCGTACAATTTTTTGTCGAAATTGCAAGACATCCACGCGGTCAGGTTTGCGCCCGCCGAAAAGCCTATCATACCCACCCTTTTCGGGTCTATCCCGAATTTTTTCGCGTTGTGGCGGATATATTTGATTGCCCTTTGCGCGTCCATGTTTATCGGGTCGCGCTCGTTCATTTTGTATGGGACGCGGTACTTCAAAACAAATGCCTTTATGCCGAGGCTGTTCAAAAATCTGGCAACCCGCAAGCCCTCGTTTGAATACTGCAAGCTAAGGTAAGCTCCTCCGGGGCATACGAGCATTGCGGGAGCGTTTTTCGCGCCCTCGACATCGTAAAATTGAATTTGCGGCTTTGAGACGTTTTCTATGACAAAGCCCTTGCGCTGGTTGTTTTTTGCAAATTCGCCCTTCATTACTTCCGCACCCTTCGCGCTTACCTTGCCGGGCATTTTGCCGGATTTCCAAATATCGATGAAAGGCGCGGTGTCAAAATCGGACAAGTCCGCGCGGTTTTCAATTTCCTTGTTTATGTTTGCGAAAGAACAAAGTCCGCAAAAAAACAAAAGCAAAAAACATATTCTTTTCATTCTTCGATTAAAAAATTTCGCAAAAAATCTTTCAATATCAAAATACCGACAAAACGTTTTTTGGCAAAAATCAAAACAAAAACACCCGCAAGTTTTATGCTTGCGGGCGTTTGCAAAACATTCAACGGAATGCTTATCTCTGGGCGAGATACTTGTACTTTGCCCAGCGGGCATTTACAAATTCCTGCGCTAACTTCGCGAGCTCTTCCGCCCTTGCAGGGTTGGAAGCCATCAACTGCTTGAAGCGGTTTTCGTTCTTCATGTGTTCGATTACAGGAAGTTTCGGATCCGCGCTGTCGAGCTTGAACGGATTTTCGCCCTTTGCAATCTTGCGCGGGTCGTAGCGGTACAAAGGCCAATAGCCTGAGTCAACCGCAATCTTCTGGTGTTCCGCGCCGCTTGAAAGGTTGAAGCCGTGCGATATGCAGTGAGAGTACGCAATGACCAAAGACGCGCCCTTGTAGCTTTCGGCTTCGCGCATTGCCTGAACAACCTGCGTATCCTTTGCGCCCATCGAAACCTGCGCAACGTAAATGTTGCCATAGTCGATTGCAAGCATGCCGATGTCTTTCTTGGGGGTTGACTTGCCCTTTGTGGCAAACTTTGCAACCGCGCCTATCGGAGTTGATTTCGACATCTGACCGCCCGTGTTGGAGTAAACTTCGGTGTCGAGAATGAGAACATTTATGTTTCTGCCGCTTGCCAAAACGTGGTCGAGACCGCCGTAGCCGATATCGTAAGACCAGCCGTCGCCGCCGATAATCCAGACCGCCTTTTCAACGAGGTCGTCTGCGAGAGGCAAGAGAGCCTTGGCTTCAAAGCTTGTGTCGTTTGCAATCTTGGCTTTCAAAGCCGCAACCCTTTCGCGCTGAGCCGCAATGCCCGCATCGCTTGACTGGTCGGCTTCGAGAATCGACTTTACCAAGTCTTCGCCGACAGTGGAAGAGAGCTTTACCAAAAGTTCCTTTGCCATCTTTTCCTTGGCATCCAAAGAAATGCGATAGCCCAAACCGAATTCCGCATTGTCTTCAAAGAGGGAGTTTGCCCAAGCGGGGCCCCTGCCGTCTTTGTTTACTGCATACGGAGTCGTGGGAAGATTGCCGCCGTAAATCGAAGAGCAACCCGTTGCGTTTGCAATCAAAAGCCTGTCGCCAAAAAGCTGGGTGAGCATTTTGATGTACGGAGTTTCGCCGCAACCTGCGCACGCGCCGGAGAACTCAAACAAGGGCTGGCGGAACTGAACGTCCTTTACGGTGTCGGAAAGTTTCAGCGGGTCGGGATTCGGCAAATTCAAGAAGAACTCGAAATTGTCGTGTTCCTTTTCGCGGATAGGTTCTTGCGCGGTCATATTCAACGCCTTTACTCCTTCTTCCGTACGGCTCTTTGCGGGGCATACCGATACGCACAAGCCGCAACCCGTGCAGTCTTCTGCCGCAACTTGAATGGTGAAAGAGCAATTCGGATTGTCCTTGCTGCGGAAGGGAACGCTCTTGAAAGTTTCTGGAGCGTCCTTCAAAAGTTCCGTCGGATAGAACTTTGCACGGATTGCCGCATGCGGGCAGATTGTCGAGCACTTTGCGCACTGTATGCAAAGTTCGGGTTTCCAAGCGGGAACTTCGATTGCGATGTTGCGCTTTTCCCACTTTGTGGTTGCGGAAGGCCATACACCGTCAACAGGCATTGCCGAAACGGGCAGAGAGTCGCCCTTGTCGCTCATCATAATCGCTGTCACGCGCTTTACAAAATCGGGAGCTTCGTCCGAAACTGCCTTCGGGAAACCTCTCTGAGAAGATACCGCAGACGGGACTTTCACTTCGTGGAGGTTTGCAACGGAAGCGTCGATTGCCTTGAAGTTCTTTTCAACGACAGCCTGACCCTTCTTCATGTAAGTCTTTTCAGCGTAAGCCTTGATTTTTGCGATGGCTTCTTCGCGCGGCAACACGCCCGAAATTGCAAAGTAGCATGTCTGCATGATGGTGTTGATTCTGCCGCCCATGCCCGTTTCCTTTGCAACCTTGTATGCGTCGATTACATAGAATTTAAGCTTCTTTGCGATAATCTTTTCCTGAACATCGCGGTTTAGATAGTTCCAAACTTCGTCCGCGCCGTGAATGGAGTTCAAGAGGAATACGCCGCCGTCAGCCGCCCTGTCAAGAATGTCGTACTTGTCCATGAACGAGAACTGGTGGCATGCAACAAACTGCGCGTTTTTGATGAGGTACGGAGCCTTGATTTCTTCGGGGCCGAAGCGCAAGTGCGAAACCGTGATGCCGCCCGACTTCTTGGAATCGTAAACGAAGTACGCCTGCGCGTAGTTGTCGGTGGCGTTGCCGATAATCTTGATTGAATTCTTGTTTGCGCCGACCGTACCGTCCGAACCCAAGCCGAAGAATACGGCGCGCAAAACCTTGTCGCTTTCAAGGTCAAAAGATTCGTCGTAAGAAATGGAATTGTTTGTTACATCGTCAACAATGCCGACCGAGAAATGGTTTTTCGGCTTTGCACTCTGGGCGTTTTCAAAGATGCCCTTAACCATTGCGGGAGTAAATTCCTTAGAACCCAAACCGTAGCGGCCACCCAAGAGAACGGGATCGATTTTGATAAGACCTGAATTTCTGCCTTCGACGATGGAAGTTGCAATGTCCTGGTAAAGAGGTTCAGCCAAAGAACCCGGTTCTTTTGTCCTGTCCAAAACGGTGATTGTCTTGACGGTTGAGGGAAGCTCCTTCAAGAGGCGTTCCGCATCAAACGGCATAAAGAGGCGCACTTTCAACGCGCCGTATTTGCCGCCCTTGGAATTCAAGTATGCAACCGTTTCTTCAATGGTTTGAATGCCCGAACCCATTGCAACGATTACGTGTTCGGCATCGGGCGCGCCGACATATTCATACAAGCGGTACTGGCGACCCGTCAATTTAGCGAACTTGTCCATGTTCGCTTGGACGATGTCAATGCAGTTTTTGTAGAAAATGTTGCGGGCTTCCTGACCTTGGAAATAGACGTCGGGATTTTGCGCAGTGCCCTTGATGAACGGATGTTCGGGGCTGAGAGCGCGGGAACGGAATTCGACGACTTTTTCATAGGGAACCATTTCCTTCAAGATTTCGTCGGTTACGAATTCGTAGGTGTTGATTTCGTGCGAAGTGCGGAAACCGTCAAAGAAGTGCAAGAAGGGAACGCGCGATTCCAAAGTGGAAGCGTGCGCGATTACCGCAAAGTCGTGGGCTTCCTGCGCCGAATTTGAGCAGAGCATCGCAAACCCCGTCTGGCGGCACGCCATTACGTCAGCCTGGTCGCCAAAAATCGACAAGCCGTGGAAAGCGAGCGCGCGGGCGGAAACGTGGAGAACGAAAGGCGTCAATTCGCCCGCGATTTTGTACATGTTCGGAATCATCAAAAGCAAACCCTGCGACGCCGTAAAAGAGGTCATCAAAGTGCCTGTTGCCAATGCGCCGTGGACTGCGCCTGCAACGCCGCCTTCGCTTTGAAGCTGTGAAATTTCCGGAGTGGCGTCCCAAATGTTTTTCTTGCCCTTAACCGCCCATTCTTCGCAGGATTCCGCCATCGGAGAAGACGGTGTAATCGGGTAAATGGCGATGGTTTCGCTCAATCTGAATGCCACTGAAGCCACTGCTTCATTTGCGTCCGTAATACACTTATTTTTCATATGTTTTTTATATTTGATTAGTATTTGAAATATTCCCTCCCAAAGAGGGTAAAAACGCGAATAAAATCGCATTGCCGTTTCGAGAAAAAACAATGCGACATTATTCTATGATGCCATTAAAGCTACGCTTCATAAAAAATCTCGTCAACCAAAAAATCAACAAATGAGCTTCATAAAAGACGCAAAAAATCGGAACAAATCCGCCTGTTTCAAAAAGCAAAAAAAGCGGAAGCTTCAAAAAGAAACCTCCGCAAAAAATCAACTTTTAGCAAAAACCTTGAACTTACTTTCCGCCGTTTTTTCTTCCGCGGAAAAGCGCAAGGGCAAATGCCAAAATTCCGAAAGCCGCCGCGCAAGCCGAAGGCTCGGGAACGTAAGTCAAAGTCAAAATAAAGTTTTCGCCGTCGTGGGAAAGATTGTCGTAGCCGAAATTCTGCCACGAGTCCAAATTTTCGTTGTGAGAAATGAGAAAGAGCGATTCTTTTATTTCGTCGCTCAAATCCAAGAAATCGACTTCAACGTCATTAAAAAGCAAAGTTTGAACCGACATCAGAATAAATGCAACTTCCTGCCCTTCCGTGTAATTGTCATTCGCCTTCAATTTAGAGCCGTCAATAACAAACGGAGAAGAAGTATCCGTATCCGACTTTACGACGTTCAAAACGGGAGAGCGGAACATAGCAATTGAATTTTCCTCCGCATAGCCTGCATTGTCGGAATCAAGCACAAACTTAATCTGCCCCGATTCGTAAAGGTTGACGGTGTTCTGATTGTTTCTAAATTGCGCGCCCGTATGGATTTCAATAAGCGCGGAGTTTGTCGTGTTTCCATTTACGCCGATTTTGCAAAGGTAGTTGGCGTCGTTTACAAGGCTTACTTGAAACAGCGTGCCTTGGTCTTTCAAAACCAATGACGAACTTGCGTTATTGCCGCCCTGCGACATATAAAACGCCCTTATCCTGACTTCGGAAGCATTTGAAATATTTGCAGTCGCCTTTGCACCCGATGCTGTCGCCATATAGATATCTCCCGAATATGACGTTCCTCCTGTCGCGCCGCCGATTTTACCGTTATCCATAATCAAGTTTGCAACAGAATCGCTCCTGTCGCCCATGGTGAAATTGCCGCCCATGTAAACCGCGCCGCCCGAAAGAATTTCGAGATTGCCGATACCGTGCCTTCCTATGTTAAACTGGATATTTTTTGTGCCGCTTTGCTGTTGCAAAACGCCATTGTTTTGTACTCTGACCGTAGCAACGCAATCCGCATGTCCCGTATCACCGACAAAGAAATTCAAATCGCCTGAGGTTTTATTTGAAAGAAAAGTGCCACCATCTATATTTAACAGCGCATTTGAAGTAGTCCCTCTTCCCAAATAAATGGTTCCGTTAGAAACCGTCATGTCTCCATACACATTCAATTCTGCGTTGGAATTACTACCGGAGGCAAGATAGAGGTTTGATATATTGTCAATCGAAAGCTTTCCGCCGCTATTTACATTAACCACGGCATTGGATAGCGTTCCTTGCCCGATGGTAAAATCGCCCGCGTAGGCAGTTTGAAATTCACCTGAAATATCTATCTGCCCCGTTGAATTCGCTTGTCGGGCAACCTGTATGAAAGTGTTTGAAGTAGCAGTGTTTTCTCCGCTAAAAACAACTTTTGCGCCGCTTTCCACCTACAAAAGCCCCTTCGTGCCCTCTTCAGTGGCGTTGCCTACCAAAAGGCTTCCTACAGTGAGAGTCCCCGCAGACTGCGTCCAAGACGCACCGCCCTGCGGATATGAAAGTTCGAGTTCCCCCAAAGACATGTCGGCATTGTTTTCAACTTCTATGCCGTATCTAAGCTGAATGTTGTCGGCGGAAGATGGAGTATTTTCGCCCAAGATGTCGGCAAGGGTTTGAGAGGCATTGTCGTTATAATAAGTCGCGCCAAAAAGCGACGCGGCAGTAGCACAAACGATTGAGGAAAGTATTGCAGTTTTCATAAGCCAAAAAAATTAAGAATAAAACCAGAATATAATTTATATAAAAAACAAAATTTTACATTGTCAAGTTCTTTAACATAAAGATTGGCGGTATTTTGAAAAAAATACTATTGAAAAACAGCAGTTTTAATTGCATTTTATCTCTATAAGAAAATGGAAAATCAATCTTTGCAAAAAAAAGTCGTTTTAACTTGCGCCCAACCGACCGGCAAACTGCACTTGGGCAACTACATAGGCGCGGTTCGCCAATGGGTTAAAATGCAGGAAGATTACGAATGCTATTTCGGCATAGTCGATATGCATGCAATAACGATGCCATATGTCCCCGCGGAACTTCGCAAAAACACATATATGTGCGCGGCGCAGTATTTGGCATGCGGGCTTGATCCCGACAAGTGCAGCATGTTCATTCAAAGTAACGTGCGCGGGCATGCGGAACTCACCTGGATATTGGCATGCCTTTGCCCCATCGGTCAGCTCGAAAGAATGACGCAGTTTAAAGACAAGGCGCGAAAGCTATCAGAGGGCGCAGGCGGAGCTTCGATAGGTTCTGGGCTTCTGTTCTATCCCGTTTTGATGGCGGCAGACATATTGATATACAACGCCGACTTGGTTCCCGTAGGCGAAGACCAAAAACAGCACATGGAACTTGCAAGAGACTTGGCGCAAAAGTTCAACAACACATATTCGCCGACATTCAACCTGCCCGAAGCCTACATACCCAAAACGGGCGCAAGAATAATGTCTCTTCAAAATCCCGACGCAAAGATGTCGAAATCCGACAAAAACGCGCTCGGCTCCCTCTATATGATAGATACTCCCGATGTACTGCGCAAAAAAATCATGAGTGCGGTGACAGACAGCGGAAGCGAAGTAAAATTCGCCGAAGAAAAGAGCGGCATATCCAATTTAATCAGCATAATGAGTTCCGTCACCGACAAGTCTGTCTCCGACATTGAAAGCGAATTTGCAGGCAAACAGTACGGCGCATTCAAAAAAGCGGTGGCAGATGCTGTCATCGCCAAGTTCGACCCGATACGCATTAAGTACGAAGAGCTTATGACCGACAAGGCATATTTGGAAAGTGTGCTAAAACGCGGAGCCGCCGCCGCCCAGCGCAGAGCCGACAAAATGATGTCGAAAGTATATCGCAAGGCGGGCTACGTTGACGCAATTTCATCAAAGTAAAAAAAGGAAACACCACCATGCAAAAGAAATTTTCGATGTTCCCCATTTTCGCGGCTGACGCTCTAATGTTTCTGGCGGTTTTTTTAATCGCCTTGCCCAACATATTCTTGAAAGAGCCTCTCGAAGCGGGACAGACTTTTGCATTGGCGGCGGTCGTCTTAATCGCGATGTTCATGGTTTTGGTTCCCATCGTTTTAAGCGCGCGCAAAAGAAATTCCGAAGACGTGGATTTAAAATCCTCAAAGGAAATTCGGCAAATATTCGCTGATTTGCGCACTCTGCGCGACGCACTGATGGAGCAGATTAAAAAAATCGACATCGCGGGAGAGGAAATAGAAAGGCTCGACGCCCTGTCGAAATCTCTCGAAGCGGAACTTGCCGAATTAAAAGAAAGCGGCGAGTTGAAATTCGAGGAAGAGTTGAAAAGCTTAAACTTGTCAATATCCGCGCTCAAAAGCGATTTTGCAAATATTGCGCAAAAATCAAATTGTTCGGAAGAAATCGAACTTTTAAGAGGTAAAATCGAAACGCTGTCGGAAAAATCGGAAGGCAAATTTCAGATTCTGGACGACATTTGCGAACAACTCCAAAACATAGCGGACAGTTTCGCGGAAGAAACAAAAGAGCTTGAAGAAACAAGCGAAGAAAGTTCTTCTGAAGAAAATCAGGATAAAATCGAAGAAGAGACAGAGCAACCGGAAGAGCCAAACAAAGAAACGGCGGAAGAAGAACAAGAATTGCAAGTTGCCGATGAAAAATCAGGCGGTTTTGACGACGAAGACTTCGGCAAAGACGATAATCTCGAAGAAGAAATGGAAGACCCCGAAGACGAAGAGCCGATTTCAGAAGACTATGAAACTCCAAAAAGCGAAGCGAAAGGCAACCCCAAATGGGCGGGAATGCTCGACAAGGCTTTCCAAAACTCGCAGTCGTTTTCAACGCGCAAAACAGTATCGCGCTTCATAGAAAAAAACAGGCAGGGCAACGCCCCTGAAGAGTCAAACGGCGTTGAAGTTCCGCTTGAAAAGCAGAATGCTTCCGACACCGCCTCTTCAATCTCAATGGAAGACCTGGAAAAGACCGAAACTTACAGCGAAGTAAGCGAAGGCGTAAGCAGATATGAAGAAAAAATCGCCCGCGAAGACACGCTTTTCCCCGAAGAAGAACTCCCGCAAGCGCATAAGCCGCAGCAAATCAAAAGCGGAGACACAGCGGTGGTTGTAAACGCCTTTTTGGGCATTGGCAACACCCCATGCATTCGCGGAAACGGCGCGGGTCTAAGCCAAGAAAAAGGAACTGCGATGGACTTGCTTGAAATAGGCAAATATCAATGGAAGTGCGAGGGCATCATCTCAGAACCCGTGAAAATTTCGATATGGCTAAACGATAAAATCCCGTCGAACCTCGGGGAGCTTACCTTGAACCCCAACGAAACTTTGGACATTGACCCGACTTTTGAATAAAAATGTTAAGTGTTAGAATCATTCCGTGCCTCGACGTGCATGCAGGCAGAGTAGTAAAAGGCGTAAATTTCGTAAACTTGATTGACGCAGGGGATCCCGTGGAGCAGGCGAAAGCCTATGAAGCGCAAGGCGCGGACGAGCTTGTCTTTTTGGACATCACAGCCTCGAGCGACGGCAGAGCGATTATGAGGGACGTTGTGGAGCGAACCGCAAGTCAATGCTTTATGCCGCTCACCGTGGGTGGCGGACTGCGCACAATAGAAGACATAAGGGCAATGCTAAATGCGGGCGCAGACAAAGTTTCGCTAAACACTTCCGCAATAACAAACCCCGATTTGATTTCGGAAGCTTCCGCAAAATTCGGCAACCAGTGCATTGTCGTGGCAATAGACGCCAAAAGGGAAGAAAATGGCAAATGGGGAGTTTACACGCACGGCGGACGCAACAAAACAGGGCTTGACGCGGTAAAATGGGCTCGCGAAGTAGAAAGACGCGGAGCGGGTGAAATACTTTTGACTTCAATGGACGCCGACGGCACAAAAGACGGCTACGACATAGAGCTTACCAGGGCGGTAAGCGAAGCGGTGCGCATTCCCGTCATTGCGTCGGGGGGCGCGGGCAAGCTTGAACATCTCGTTGACGCCGTAAAATACGGTAAGGCGAGCGCGGTCTTGGCGGCTTCAATTTTCCACTTCGGCACATACTCGATAAACCAGGCAAAAGAAGCGATGCTCGCGGCGGGGCTTCCTGCAAGAATTGTAAAATAGCCCCCTATTTCAATTTTTCGCAAACGCGGTAGGCTATCGCGCCCGCGCCGTTGCCAAGTATCATCAAAAATTCGTAGAAAACAGTTTTTGCGTCCCAAATATCGGCGGCGGAAAAATAAAACATATTCGCCACGCTGTGCTCAAACCCCGAAATTATAAAAACCATCACAGGCAGTATGACAAAGAGCCAGTTTTGCGATTTCTTGTAGCCGTCAACCGCCAAAAACATCATAATCCCGCATGCAACGGACAAAATGAATATGCTTAAAGGATCGTCGGAAAGCTTGGCATTTGAAAGCGCGGCAGTCTTTTGAATTACGGCGTCCGAAAAGCGCGTGCAGCGCAATGCAGTCCCCAAGAGCCACGCGCCCACAAAATTGCCGAAAATTATCACGGGATAATAAAACGGAGCCTTTGCGACATTGAAAACCGAAGTGTCAAATTTTGCAAGCGTGAGATAGCCGATTTTACCCGTGTACAAATCAAAACCTCGCAACACAACAGTCAAAAGCCCCAGAGAAAATAGAAAAGAGCCGGCATATTTGTTGTCGGAAGCGACATAGACCGCGCCGCCAAACGCAATCATAAGCCCCGCATAAATGGCGCTGATAAAATATTTCATAAAAACACTCTAAAAATTCCGCCCCCCTTGTAAATAAATTTTTAAAAACCAACAAACAAAGCCGATAAAAAATTTATGGCAAACAAAGTAAATTTTAAGGGAACACCCTGCAAGCTTGCGGGTGAATTCATTGCAAAAGGAGCAAAAGCCCCGTCTTTCAAGCTCGTAAAAAAAGACCTTGGCGAATTTTCGTTTGAAGGTAAAAGCGATGTGCGGCTTCTTCTAAACATATTTCCAAGCATTGACACGGGAGTCTGCGCGGCGAGCGTGCGCAAGTTCAACGAGCTTGCCGCAAAAATGCCGAATGTAAAAGTGCTTTGTATTTCAAAAGACCTTCCTTTTGCGCAAGGCAGATTTTGCGCGGCAGAAGGCATTGAAAACGTTGAAACGCTGTCGGATTTCAGGGAAAGCTCTTTTGCGAAAGACTACGGAGTCTTGATTGAAGACGGTGCATTAAAAGGGCTTTTGGCGCGCGCAATCGTGATAATTTCAAAAGAAGGCGAAGTTTCCTACTGCGCCCTAAATTCCGAAATCACAAAAGAACCCGATTACGACGCGGCGTTAAACGCTTTAAAATAAGCTTTTGTCTTTAAACCGTACGTTGGAAAATTCTTTTTCGGGAGATTGCAAAATGGCAGTCTCCTTTTTATTTTCAGCCGAAAAAGAAATTAAATTTAAAGAATACAGTGAAAATACCGCCTTGCCCGCGCATAAAAAAGGCGGCATCAATAAAAACCAACGCCGTCTTCTGCTTAAATATCGCAATGTTTTTTAACACCACGATTTTGTAAATCAATCCGTTTTGGAAGATTTTTTTATTGCGAAAACGTTAGTTAACTGCCGTTTTTTCGCCTTCTTTTTCTTCGTCAACGCCCCCGCCTATTGCAAAAACCAACGAAACAACACTGCGGAACTGCTCGCCGCGCAGACGTATGCGTTCGCGTTCGCTGTTCAATGCCAAACGTTCGGCATCGGTATATTCAAAGTAGTCGATGACGCCCGAATCGAACTGGTTGCGCGTAAGCTCCTCAACCGCCTTTGCGGCAGCCGCGTTCTTTGCGCGCGCTTCGTATTCGTCCTTCAAATTCTTGATTTCAGAAAGCGCGTTTTCCACTTCGTAAATCGCGTTTAAAACAGTCGCCTTGTATTTTTCCGAAGCTTCCAAATGCTGAGACAGGGCAACCTGGTACTGGGCATAAAGCTTTCCTGCTTGGAAAAGCGGCAGGTAAAGACGCGGGCTTACGCCCCACGCAAGCGAATTTCCTTCGAGCAAATCCCCGATGTCCTGAGACGCCAAATCAAGCGATGAAGTAATTTGGATTGTAGGGAAGAACGCCGATTTTGCAGCCCCTATTTTCATGTTGGCTGAAAATACGCCGCGCTCCGCCTGCGCTATGTCGGGACGGCGCTCCAAGAGCTGAGACGGAATAATAGACGGGATTTTCGGCAGGACTTCCGCAATAGGCTCGGTTGTTGCCTGCAAATTCGCGGGTATTGTTCCCGTAAGGTAAGCCAGCTGGTTGGTCGCCGCATCGCGAAGTTTCTTGACGGACGCAAGCTGGGTAACGGCTTCATAAAACTGCTGTTCTGCCCTTTTTACATCGGCTTCATGCGCATATTTCGCCTTTGCCCTGTTTGTGACGAGGTCAACCTGCTTTTGACGCACATTCACGGTTTCTTCCAAAAGCAGAATTTCAGAGTTGTACTGGCGGATTGAAAAATAGACGCTCGCCACGTTTGCTTCGAGCATAAGCATCGTGTTTTCATAGGCGGCGCGCAACGCCTGCGCATCGGCGACTTCGCTTGCAAGAAGAGCCTGCACCCTGCCGAAGAAGTCCAAGTCCCAAGTAAGCCCCAAGCCTATTCTGTAATCTTCATACGCGCCGCGGTATGAAAATTCATTCTCGGAAATATCGGTTTTGGAGTAGCTTACATTGCCGTTTAGCCACGGATAGAGTTCCGATTCTGTCATTCTCGCCTTCTGGCGCGCCTGTTCCACCGCGTAAAACGCCGATTTCAAATTCGGATTTTTTTCGCGGCACGCCTCGATAAGTTCGGAAAGCTTGGCGTCGTTAAACATCTGCCACCACTTGCCTTTAAGTTGGGCGTCGCTTGGATTTGCGTCGGTCCACAAGCCTTCCGCATACTTAAAGTTTTCCATTTTTTCCGCCTGCGCGTCAAGCGGAGTTTCAGGCACGACATAGTCGGGTTCGAGCGTGCATGCGCCTAACGCAAGCCCCGCCGCCGCAAACAGCGCGCCGTTACAAATTCTTTGAAATTTATTTTTCATTTTCACCATATATTTAGTTTTTTTCCTCCAAAATTTAATTTGCCTCGATTTTCTGCTTCGCGGCAAAAAATCTGCGTATCACATAGTAGAATACAGGAGTGAACACGCATCCGAACACCGTAACCCCGATCATTCCGAAGAATACAGAAGTGCCCAACGCCTGGCGCAGCTCGCTACCCGCGCCCGTCGCATAAGCGAGAGGCACAACGCCCAAAATGAACGCGAAAGACGTCATCAATATCGGGCGCAAACGGTTTTTGGAAGCGTTGCGGACGGAAGAGACCAGCTCTTCGCCCTTCATTTCGCGCTGGTGGGCAAACTCCACAATCAAAATCGCGTTTTTGCAAGCCAAGCCAATCAAAACGACAAAGCCGATTTGCGTCATGATGTTGTTGTCCATTCCTCTGAAATGCACGCCCATAATCGCAAAGAGCAACACCAAAGGCACGACCAAAATAACAGCGAGTGGCAAAGTCACGCTTTCATACAAAGCCGCAAGAATGAGGAATACGAAAACCACGCACATCGCAAACACAAGCATTGCTGTGTTTCCCGTAAGCTTTTCCTGATAGGCGATGTCAGTCCATTCAATGCCCATGCCTTTCGGAAGCTCTTTTTCAGCGAGAGCCTCGATTTCCTTAATCGCCTGCCCCGTCGAATACCCCGGAGCCAAGTTGCCTTGGACTTCGGCGGCAGTATAAAGATTGTAACGCATGGTGGTTACAGGACCTACAATTCTCCTTACGTTCGCAACGGAGCCAAGCGGAACATTCTTGCCCTGCGCATTCGGAACATAGAGGTTGTAAATGTCGCTTACTTCCCTGCGCGACTTACCCTCCGCCTGTGCAACAACGCGGTAAACGCGGCCGATAATGTTGAAATCGTTGACGTAAACAGAACCCAAATGGTACTGCATCGTATCAAAAATCGAAGATATCGGAACATTCAGCTTCTGTGCGCGCTCGCGGTCAATGTCGGCATAAAGCTGGGGATTTGAAACGCGATAAGTGGTAAACGCGAACGAAACGGGGTCAAGCTCCTGAGTCGCCTTCGCCGCCATCAAATTCGTGTATTTTTGAACAGTATCAAGACCCAAGCCAACTCTGTCTTGAACATAGAACTTGTAGTCGCCGCCGTTGCCCAAACCGTCAACGGGCGGAGGTGCAAGAACATACGAAACGGCTTCTGGGATTTCACGTGCCAAAATAGCGTTTGCCTGCGCAATGATTTTGCTCGCTGTCGCGCCCTTCGGCAAACGGACGTCAAAGTCCTCAAGATTGATGAATATCGTTCCCGCATTCGACATGCGAGAGAACGTCGCGCCGTTTAAGCCCGCAATCGCGATTGCATAGCTTACGCCGTCAATATTCTTAATATGCTCGCTCGCCTTTTTCATCACTTTTTGCGTTCTTTCAAAAGACGCGCCGTCGGGCAGCTGTATGGAAGAGAACAAATAGCCTCTGTCCTGCCCGGGAATAAAGCCCTTCGGAGTGTTGTCAAAAAACCATACCGCGCCCCCGAGCAATCCCGCATACAAGAACAAAACAATAATCCAAAAGCGCGCAAACTGCGCAACCAATTTGCCGTATTTTTCGGAAACCCAAGCAAAGCAGGCGTTAAATCCCCTGAAAAGCCAGCCAAAAAGGAAATTGTAGCAACGAGTAAACAAGTCGGGCTTGGCGTCGCGCTCCGTAAGGAACAAAGCGCAAAGCGCGGGGGAAAGTGTGAGGGATACTATCGCGGAAAATATTGTTGAAGCGGCAATGGTAATTGCAAACTGCCTGTAAAACTGCCCGGAAATACCCTCGATGAACGCAGTGGGGATAAACACCGCCGAAAGCACGAGAGCAATGGCAATCAGCGCGCCCTGAACCTGCGTCATCGCCTTTTTCGTGGCGTCCCTTACTTTAAGCCCGTCGTTCATGTTTCTTTCAACGTTTTCAACAACGACGATTGCGTCGTCAACAACGATGCCGATTGCAAGAACCAAGCCGAACAAGCTCAAATTGTTGATTGAAAAGCCAAGCGCATACATCATCGCAAACGTGCCAATCAAAGAAACAGGAATTGCGAAAAGCGGAATAACCGCGGCGCGCCAGTTCTGCAAAAATATCATTACAACCAAAACAACGAGGATAACCGCTTCAAAAATCGTGTGGTAAACCGCGTTGACGGACTCGCCGACAAACTTGGTGACATTGAAAGGAATCACATAGTCAACCCCCGACGGGAAATCCTTTTTCAAAGTTTCCATTTCCTTTATGATGCTGTCGGCAGTTTCCAAAGCATTGGAACCGGGCAACTGGTAAAATGCGATTGAAATCATGTCCATGTTGTTCAAATACGATTCGTCGGCATAAGTGTAAGCCCCCAATTCCAATCGGGCGATGTCTTTTAATTTTATGACCTTCCCGTCTTCGGTAAACTTAACTATAATGTTGCCGAACTCCTCTTCCGTCTGCAAACGACCCTGGGCATTGATGATAAGCTCGAAAGCCGACCCCGTATCCATCGGCGGCTGGTTGATTTTGCCAGCCGCAACCTGCTTGTTCTGCTCGCGCAATGCGCCCAAAACTTCGTTCGGGGAAATATTCAAATACGCAAGCCTGTCCGGATCCATCCAAACGCGCATGGAATATTCCTTTGCGCCGAAAATATTGATTTCGCCTACGCCCTTAATACGCGCCAAACGGTCTTTCAACTGGGAAATGGCGTAGTTTGTCAAATAAAGCTTGTCGCGGCTGTTGTCGGGAGAAATCAACGAAGTGAACAAAATAATGTTCGGAGAACGCTTCTTTACTGTAACGCCTATGCTCGTTACATCCTGGGGCAGGCGCGGCTTGGCGATTTCAACGCGGTTCTGCGTCAAAATCTGCGCCTTGTCAACGTCCGTGCCCGTCTTGAATGTCACGGTAATTTGCATCGAACCGTCCGAAGAGCATTGGCTTTGCATGTAAAGCATGTCTTCAACGCCGTTTACCTGCTCCTCGATTGGGGCGGCGACGGTGTTCATGATGACTTCGGGGCTTGCGCCGGGATAATTTGCCGAAATCACCACCGACGGAGGCACGATTTCAGGATACTGAGTGACGGGCAAATTGAAATACGCAATGCTGCCCACCAGCACTATTATGATTGATATGACCGAAGCGAAAATCGGCCTGTCGATAAAAAAGTGCGAAAATTTCATTGCTTGAAAAATTTATGGTTAAACGAAGACTATTTCTTTTCTTCTTTTACGATATCCTGAACTTTGGCTTCCACGGGAGAAACCTGCGTGCCGGGAATAGCCCTCTGAATGCCGACAACAACAACTTTTTCGCTTCCAGAAAGCCCGCTTTCGACAATCTGCATCTTGCCGATTGTTTCGCCTACGCGCACGGGAACATAGTTAACCTTGTTTTTGTCGTCCACAACCAAAACATACCTTCCAACCAAGTCGGTGCCGACCGACGATTCGGGAACAAGTATCTTTTCCTTTGCTTTTTCGCTCTGCAAAGACACCTTCGACCAAACGCCGGGGAAGAGTTCGCCCTTTTCGTTGTCAAATTCAGCCCTCAATTCCAAATTGCCCATGTCGAACTCGTTTTGGACATAAGTGAGCTTCCCGACATGCGAATCGTTGTCTTCGTCCAAAAGCTTCATTTTGACGACAGGCAAATCGCCCGACTTCATTCTTTTGAAAAGCCCGTTCTTCTGGTAGCGCAAAATATCGCGCTCGTTGATGTTGAAGTACGCATAAATAATCTTTCTTGAAACGACCGTCGCAAGCAAGGTTGAAGACGCATTTACAAGGTTGCCTTCATCTACATACCTTCTGCTCACAAACCCTGTTATCGGCGACAATACCTTGGTAAATTCCAAATTCAAAGCGGCTTCGGTATATCTTGCCTGCGCGCTCAAAAGAGCGGCTTCCGCGCTCAAAAGCTCGCATTTGCGGGTTTCCAAAACTTCGCCCGAAATGGCGTTGGTCTTTATAAGCTCCTCCGCCCTCTTCAAATTGCCCTTCGCCAAAACAATGCGGCTTTCAGCTTCCTTTATACTCGCTTCGCATTCCTTTACGACCGCGATGAACGGGCGCGGGTCGATTTCAAACAAAAGCTGCCCCTCTTTCACGAATTCGCCGTCCTTAAAGCATATTTTTGAAAGATAGCCGTTAACCCTCGCGCGTATTTCAACTTCCTTGTTGCCTTCCAAACGCGCGGTGAAAGAATCCCAAATTTCGACCGCCCTTTTTTCGGGAAGAGCCACTGTCACTTCGGGAGCGGAATTCGGCTTCTGCGAAACAGCTTCCTGTTTTGAGCAGGCGGAAAAAATAAACGCGCCTGCAAGCGTTAAAGATGCCAAGAGTAGTTTTTTAGCTTCCTTTTTCATACGATTTAAATGTTTCATTGAAATATTTTGTCTATTAAATTTTCTATTGTTTTGGAAAACAGCCCGATGTCCGAAACCGTAAGGCTGTCCTTGCCGTTCAGCTTCAAAAACGCAGTTCTGCAAGAAGTGATTGACGAGTTCATTCCGACAATCGAAATCGATATTGCGGAAACTTCCTCATCCGAAAGTTCCGGCTTCAAAAAAGCAACCAGCCTTTTGAGCGTTGAAAAGTGATAGCGGATGCCCTCTTCAAAAACGATGTCGAAAGCCTCCGTCGGGAAATTTTCCTCCCTCTTTATCATCATGTCGATTTTTGAAGAAAGATCTTTCAAATATAATTGATGAGAATGGACCAAATATTTTTTCAAAAGCCCGACAGCCTGCGCGCGCGACTTGTTTTCGGATTTTAAAAAAGCCTCGCACTCTTCATAGACGGGCGCAAAAAGCTTGGAAAAATGCCTCACCAGCACGCGTATGATTTCAAGATACATATTCCATTTTCCGCCGAAATAATAAGATATGGCGGCATGGTTTACGTTTGCCTTCTTGGCAATGTGCCGAGTGCGGGCACCGTCAACGGAACGAAGGGCAAACTCATCGATGGCGGCAAGCGCAATGATGCTGCGCGTATCGTGGGAATTTTCCGCAACGTCAAAGTTTATGTCCCTGTATTCCTCGCTTTTTAAAATCATAGATGTCAACCAAATGGTTAAACCAAATGAATGTCAAGCATTTTTTAGAAAAAACCTTGACATTGCAAAAAAAATCGCCAGATTTAAATTCTTACAAAATGAGAATTGTCCGATGGTGTAATGGTAGCACAAAAGATTCTGGCTCTTTTTGTTGGGGTTCGAGTCCCTATCGGACAACCATTTAGATAAAAGTCTGACGCAAGTCAGGCTTTTTTGTTTTATACGATTAGGGACGAGAACCCAATGGGTTCGACCACAAAAATTGGCTCAACACAAAAGGTTGTGGAATAGCGATTTTTTGATGATATTGCTTTCATGGTTTTACTGCGCATTCCACGCGATTAGCTTATCTTCGCTACAAGTCTTCTATCCCCCTCTTTTTTCATTCAATCTGCAATCTTTGATGGAAATTTCATCTAAATGACGCTTTTTGCCGTTTTAATTTGCGAAAGCGGAAACTTGCAAAGTCTTGACAAAAAAAGCGTCTTTTATACCTTTTATATATACAAAAGAGGAAAACCTATGAAACATGCAAAAAAAATCTTAACCTTAATTGCGGCAATGTCGCTCTTATGCGCAAGCGCATTCGGCGGAGTGAAATTCAACCATCCGTTCAATCCGCTTGCAAACAAAGTAAACGAACTCGAAAAAACCGCAAGGGACGAAATATGCCTTAACGGCTCTTGGGATTTTATGCCCGTCTTCTCGAACAAGAAAGAAGATTTCAAAGTTCCCGAAGAATTTAAGGCGGATTCGGTAAAAATCAAAATACCGTCTCCGTGGAATGTAAACAGGTTTGCCTCCAACAACGTAAAAGGCGGCGATTTCAACGCATTTCCAAGCTATCCCGAAAATTGGAAAAATGCGAAAATAGGCTGGCAAAAAAGAACTTTTGAAATACCGCAAAGCTGGTCGGGAAAGCGCGTGATTTTGCGTTTTGACGGCGTAATGGGCAACTGCGAAGTCTATGTAAACGGAGTGAAAGCCGCGGAAAACTTCGACATGTTTATGCCCTTTGAAGCCGACATCACCGACTTGGTAAAAATCGGCGGAAAAAATGAAATTTTAGTGGGAGTTGCAAAAGCCGAGCTTTACAACAAGCAGGGCAAATTCGGAAGAATTGAATACATGGGTGGCTCTTTCTGGGGCGAACATGTGTCGGGCATTTGGCAGGACGTTTACCTGCTCGCAAAGCCTGAAGTTTACATAAGCGATGTATTTGTGCGCCCGAACGTGAAAAACTCAACGCTCGCATTTGATATTGAAATTAAAAACACGACAAAAACCTCCAAGAAAATTTCCGTAGGCGGCGATGTCAGAAAATGGAAAAATTTGGCGGGGACAAGCGTTGAAGAAGCCCCCGTCGAAAAAGGAGCTTACGAAAAATCTCCCGCACTGCTCCTCGGCGCAACGCAGGTTGAAGTTCCCGCAAACTCTTCAAAAACCTTAACGATAGAAGTTAAAAACGTATCCCAGCTTGATTTTTGGACGCCAGAAACTCCAAACCTCTACGGGGCGGTCATATCTGCGGGAAAAGACGTCAAAGTTCAGCGTTTCGGTTGGAGGCAGTTTACAATCGAAGGCAAGGAACTTTTCCTAAACGGCAAAAAATATATGCTAAAAGGCGATTCGTGGCACTTCATGGGAGTTCCCCAAATGACGCGCCGCTATGCGTGGTCGCTCTTTAAAATGATGAAGGACGCAAACATAAACGCCGTCAGATTTCATGCACAGCCTTATCCCGAATTTTATATGGATGTCGCAGACGAATTCGGCGTATGCGTGCTCGACGAATCCGCGATATGGGCAAGCGGGGGTGCTCCAAAATACGACAGCGACCTTTACATGCAAAGGGCAAAAGAACATGTTGAACGCTTTGTAAAGCGCGACCGCAACCATCCGTCGGTATTCGGATGGAGCGTATGCAACGAAGTCTTGGCGGTTGCAATCCACGTATTTAAATCTCCGGAAGAATTGGTTGACAGGGTAATTGAGAACATGAACGGCTGGATAGACGTATGCCGCACTCTCGACCCCACCCGCGACTGGATTTCGGGCGATGGCGAAACAAACCGCCCGCAAAAAACAAAATTCCCGACTGCAATGGGGCACTATGCCAATATCGACCACATGTCAAAACAGCCTTTGCCCTGGGGTATCGGCGAACAGACCATGGCCTATTATGGAACTCCGCTTCAAGCGTCAAAATATAACGGCAACCGCGCATACGAATCAATGCTCGGCAGAATGGAAGCCATCGCAATCGAAACTTACCGCGATCTCACCGAACAGCGCAACAAGGGTGCGGCTTACGCCTGCGTGTTCAACATTGCATGGTACGGATTAAAGCCCCTGCCATTCGGTCTGAAAGACACATCGAAAGCTCCGACTTTGGAAGATGGCGTATTCTTCCCCGAATTTAAAGAAGGCGCATACGGCATGCAGCCTGAAAGGCTCGGACCTTACACCTCTACCTTGAACCCCGCCTACGACAAGTCCATGCCTCTTTACGAGCCGTGGCCGATGTTCTACGCGGCAAAAGCGGCAAACGCCGATCCGATAGAGCCGTTTGAAATTAAGTATCCCGAACCCGAAAAGGACGCAGAACCATTAAAACCCGCTGCGGCAGTGGAACTTATTGCAGATGAAAATTCTCCGCTTGCCATACAGCTTAGAGCGGCTGGCTTGGAAACCAAGAAAGCCAAAAACTACAAAAATTCGCTCATAATCGTTGACGGCCTCAAAAAAATAGAAAACTTCGACGAAGTAAAAAAGGCGGCAAAGAACAATGCGCATATTGTGGTTTTGGGCATTTGTGAAGAGAGTGCCGAACAGCTCAATTCAATCCTCGGCAAAAACAAAATCGAGCTTGAAAAGCGCAAGGCAACCTCGTTTATAAAAAAGGCAAACTCGCCAATGCTTTCGGGCTTGAACCACAAAGACATATATTTCAGCGAGCTTGTAAATAACGACACTTCTTTGATGGAATACGGCTTGGCGGGCGAATTTGCAAAGAACGCAGAACTTATCGCCGAAGCTTGCAACACTGATTGGCAACAGTGGAACAAGCGCGCCGAATACGCAAAAACGGGCGCGGTAATCCGCAGCGAACGCGAAGCAAAAGGTTCGAGCAACGCCATTATGAGCCTGAAAAACAAAAAAGGAGCGGAAATCATAGTTTCCACCATCAACTTTGCACCGATTGCAAACGAAAGCTCAGCCCTCATTTCAAAGATGCTCTCAAACCTCGGCGCGACATTTTCGGAATCTAAGGCCGACGAAGTCAGGGCGTTGGGCGAAGACGGCTCTTTGAACAGGGTTGTGGCAAGCGAAGACGGCAAAGTAAAAACCGCCAAGAACGGCAAGATTGATCTGCCCTCTTCATGCAGGGAATTTTCGTTCTGGGTATATTCTCCGCGCTCGCTCGTCGATTTGCTCGCAGAGCCGAACATGCCCGTTTTGGACATGGTTTCGCAAAACAAGGTTGAATTGAAGCTTAACGGCAAAGACATGGCGGAGCGTTCAAAAGACGGCAAGACATTCACGGTTTTGCCTCTCGACAAAGGCTGGAACAAATTTACGCTCAAAACCGACGGTGCAAGAAATGTAAAAATACATTTTGAATGCAAAAACCAGCCAAAGTTTATGAAGGAGCTTTTATCCTCCATAGAAAACAGACGAAATTAAGAAAAGGTACGGCTTTGAAAAACGTAAAAATCACAATTCTTAACTCTCTTCAAATAGACTCGCCGTTTTCCTCATTGGAAAGCGGAGCAAAAACAGAAATTGAAACGGGCGAAGGATTGTCCGCGCGCTTTTCAAAGCCGCTTGGCGTCAAGTTTATGGGTATGACCGTCGCAACCGTTTCAAGCCTTGAAACTGACTTTTCGGGCGAAGTCAAAAGCCTTGAGATGGAAGCCCCTTTCCTCGTTAAGACGCAGGTTGAAAACGAAATAAAAAAAGCCGCAAAAAACATTCCATTTTCAAGAATAGAAGATTTTTTAGACGACATAAAAGTCTGCGACAACGCTGAAATTAAGATAAATATTTGCGAAGACGGAAGCGTCAAGGTAAGCTCCAATTCCGATTTGAGCGTCGGCTCTCCCCGCAAGAATTTGAGAAATTTCACCATATTAAAAAGCGGCGAAATCGAGGGCGGCATCGGCAGCTTAAATTCGGAAGCCTGGCAAAAATTCCAAAGTTTTCTGTCTTAAAAATGAAAAAATTCGTGATAGCGGGCGCGGGCGGATTCGGGCGTGAAGTTTATTCGTATATGTTAAACGCAAAATCGCCTGAAAGTATACGCGGTTTTATTGACGACAACCCAAACGCGCTTGAAGGATTTGGAATTTGCCACAAAATAATATCAGATTTTGCAAGCTACGAGCCTCTTGAAGGCGACACTGTCATATTTGCAGTGGCAAATCCCAAAATCAAAAAAAACATTGCCGATATTTTGAAGTCAAAAGGCGCAAAATTCGGCACATTCATACATCAAAGCTCCGTTTTGGGCTTAAACGTGAAAATATCGGAAGGCGCGGTAATCGCGCCATTTTGCGTAATTGACTCAAATGTTGAAATAGGAAGCTTTGCCTCGATAAATACGTCAGTTAAAATTTCAAGCGGAGCGAAAGCGGGAGATTTTTGCACAATATCCTCCCAATGCGTCGTCGGGGAAAATGCAACTCTGAAAGACGGGGCGTTCATGGCGTCTTCTTCCATACTTGAAAGCGGCATGACTATGTTTGAAAACTCGACGCTCGGCATAAATTCGCATGCCGATAAAGACGTCGAAAAATCAAGATGCGCTTTCGGCAACCCCGCCGAATATCTGTAAAAAAAAACTTAAATCATTTGAGCTTCGGCGGCAGAATGCGCACAAGCTCCTTGACTTTCTCTGTGCAGTCTTTCCTGCAAATCAAAGTGGCGTCGTCAGAATGGATAACCACAATGTCTTTAAGACCTACAATGGCGGTAACCCTGTTTGCGGTGTCAAAAACCACGCAGTCGGAAGCGTCGCACGAATAAAATTCGCCGTTTACGATGTTTCCTTTCCCGTCGCGCTTCAAATGGCGTTCAACCGCAGCCCATGAACCTACATCGTCCCAATCGAAAGCGGCGGGCACAACCCAAATGTTCTGCGATTTTTCCATTACGGAAAAATCTATGCTTATCTTCTCTATCTGCGGATAATATTCGGCAAGAATCTTGTCAAAATCTCCGCCGTTTTCAAGCTCGCGCCCGATTTTTTCAAATATGCCGAAAGTCTTTGGCGCGTTGTCTTTTAAAGCATTTGAAATAGACGAAGTAAGCCATACGAAAATCCCCGAATTCCAATAAAAATCTCCGCTTTCAAGATAAGAAACCGCGCGCATTTCGTTGGGCTTTTCATAAAATCTTTCAACCTTATACGCGCCGTCCTCCTCGGACGAACGCTTGATGTAGCCGTAGCCCGTGGCGGGAAAAGTCGGATTAATGCCGATGGTTACAAGCCTTTCGCCCTTCTCCGCGACTTCAAAGGCTTTCGCGATTGTTTCCGAAAACCCTTCGGCATCGTTTACGGCGCTGTCGGATGGAAATACCGCAAATGAAGATTCGTCGCCCTTTGCGCGCAAGCGGACAAGCAACGCCGCAAGCCCGACAGCCGCAGTAGTATCCCTGCCGACAGGCTCCGATATTATGTTTTCCTGCGGTATTTCGGGGCAGTATTTTTTAATTCCCTTTATCTGCGCGGGATTTGTTATTATCATTATGTTCGACTTCGGAATAAAGCGGGCAACTCTCGCAAATGTCAGCGAAAGCATGCAATCCCCGCCCGTGATATTCCACAAGTGTTTGGGTCTTTCCGCCCTGCTCAAAGGCCAAAAGCGTTCGCCCATGCCTCCCGCCATAATGACAGCATATCTTTTCATATTTTTTTATTATCGAAAATCGGAATTCTTTGTCAAAGCAATTAAAGGGCGTTTTATAACGCTCTTGACAATGTTCTGCCACGCAAGCAAAATATTTTTATGAAATTTGCATTTGCCACATTGTTTTTATCTGCTTTAAGCGCGTTTGCAGTCGATCCTCTCGTCGGAGAATACGCAGGCACAATCGAAAACTTCAAAATATATCCTTACGAAAACAACAAGGAAATGGTCGCCCAAATTTCAAGGCATAAAGACGGCTACCGCCTAAAAATCATGCCGGAATTTGACAAGCGAAGCGATATTGAAGTCTTGGCAAAAGCTTTGAAGCCCGAAAACGGTGTGCTTAAAATCGAAAACGAAGGCCGATACAAATTCAGCGGTGAAATTGGCGAAAACGGCGGCGAATTCAAATGTTCAAGCGGCAATAAAAGCGGCGTCCTCAAATTAAAGAAAATCGAAAGAAAATCTCCCACGCTCGGAGAAAAGCCCCCGAAAGGCGCAATCGTGCTGTTTGACGGCTCGAACACTGACGAATGGCAAAATGAGCGTGGCAAAAAATGTGTCTGGAAAATTTCAAACGACAACTCAATGACAGTGGCGCGCGCGCAAGACGGCGAAGAAAAAGGCAAAAACCAAACCATCGTTTCCAAGAGAAAATTCAAAGACTTCAAAATACATTTGGAATTTAAAATTCCCTATATGCCAAACCACGACTCGCAGGCAAGGGGCAATTCGGGATTTTTTACGGGACCTTACGAAATCCAAATTCTCGACTCATTTGGAAATGACGGCGGCTGGAACGACTGCGGCGCGGCGTACAGAATAACGCCTCCGCAAGTAAACGCTTCGCTTCCGCCCGAATCGTGGCAAACTTACGACATTGAATTTACCGCTCCCAAATTTGAAAACGGAAAGATTATGGAATACGCCAAAGTTAACGTTTGGCATAACGGCGTAAAAATACATTCAAATACGGAATTTCCTCATGGAACAAGCTGCCCTCAGCCTCAGCGCAAAAACTTCCGCCATCCGATGCCGCCGTACAATTTAAAGCTTCAAGACCATAACGACAAGGTCAGCTTCCGCAATATATGGATTTTGGAGAAATAATGCTTGCAAAACTTGCATATTTTTAAAGATTTTTAACCTTTAACCAAAAAAAACATACAGAAAATGAAAAAAATCGCATCAATCCTGGGCATATTTGCCATCTCCGCGGCGTCTTACGCCCATGACGGAAGCTTTCCGACCGACTCGATAACAAACCCCTCGCTTTCAAACCTGAGTGTCTCGGCATCGGTTGAATATACTACCGCATACATGTTCAGGGGCGACAAGCTCGCAGGGCATTCCATACAGCCGAACATCGAACTTTCCTATGAAATTCTCGGATTTGACGCGTACGCAGGCGCATGGATGAACGAGCCTTTGAAGGACAAGAAAAACAAATCGACGGGTGAGCTGGAAAACCTCGAAGAAGTTGATTTTTACGCGGGTCTTAATTATTCGCTAAGCATTTTTGTTTTCGATGTCGGCTACCAATATTACTGGTACCCCTCAGACCACGACGGCAAATACTACGATTCCGAAATTTACGCAGGAATTACAATAGA
Source organism: Intestinicryptomonas porci (assembly GCF_033971905.1). NCBI lineage: Bacteria > Pseudomonadati > Verrucomicrobiota > Opitutia > Opitutales > Intestinicryptomonadaceae > Intestinicryptomonas > Intestinicryptomonas porci. The sequence continues at coordinate 146,158 of NZ_JALBUT010000001.1, read as the reverse complement.
CACAACCGATCTTCTCTTCGGCTTTAACATCAGCCCTTCCGTGTATTACTACTACAATTTTCAGCTTGAAACGCACAATATCGAAGCATCGATTTCATATGAATTTCCGATAGGAGCTTACATAGGCTTAAACAACCTGACCCTTCCCCTCAGCGCAAATTGCGCCTACATAAAATCCGAAACTTCGGAATTCGGGCACTATATGTATTGGGGTGCAACCGCAGACTTGGCATACGCCATCACCCCCAACATTTCGATAAGCGGCGGCATACGCTATTGCGACAGGTTTGAAGAAAAAGACTGCGCGGGCTATTTCTACCGCGAAAAGAGCGACCATGTTTGGTACGGAGCAAAACTCAGCATCGAATTTTAAAATTTCCACAGAATATCAAGACCCGAACATTTCGGGTCTTTTTTTTGCGCGTCTCTTTTGGCTTGATAAAAAAATAATTTCAGCTTAGCATTTTATGTAATTCATTTAACACATAAATTGTATGAAAGAAAATCTACCATCATATTTGGCGGAGGCTAAGCCGAACTCCGCGGAAAACAGAACGGCTTGGTTCAAAAACATCGCTCCGTCGTATGCGGGGATAATTTTATGGTTCGTGTTCTGGCAAAACACGGTAAACATCGGCGCGGGAGCAGGCGGTCTCGCACAGGGCGTTTTAACTCCGATTATCGGCGTGGTGATAGGCGCGATTTTGTGCTATTTGCTCTACTACAAAGTTCCCGCACTTATGGGCATGAAAAGCGGAATGCCTCTTTATGTGATAGGCTCTTCGGTATTCGGCGCAAAAGGCGGCATTGTAATGCCCGGGCTTTTAATGGGGCTTTTGCAGTTCGGCTGGGTCGGCGTAAACATTGCGGGCTCTTCCGCGCTTCTTTACATGTGCCTGCCAGAATCAATGCAAACAACCGCCGCGCTCTACGGTATAATGATAGCCTGGGGTGCGCTTGCAACTTTCATGGGACTTGTAGGTATTAAGTATGTCGCAAAAATTTCCACTTATCTGCCGCTCATTCCCCTTGTGATTTTAATCATTCTCGTTGCAAAAACCGCTTGCACGGTTTCAAACTTCGATCCCAAAGTCTTTGCACCAATAGCTGACGCGGCAAAGGCGGCTCCCATTTCCAAACTTGCAATCATATCCCTTATAACAACCGCAATGATTGGCTTCTTTGCAACTGCAGGCGCGGCAGGCGCGGACTTTGCAACGGGAGCAAGAAACAAAAGCGACGTCCGCTGGGGCGGTTTGGTCGGCATCACTTTCTTTATGATTTTCACGGCAGTTGCGGCAATCGTAATTGTAGCAGGCGCGTACGGCAACAAAGATATGCTGCCGGCATTGATTCAGGCGAAAATGCCCCTTGACGCGACAGTCGTAATGAACGCGGTATTGGGTTCTTCAATAGGAAAGATTTGCATGTTCCTCTTGGCGATTTCCGCTTTCCCCGCCGCATGCTTCTCGGCAATGATTGCGGCAAATTCGTTTAAAACAATGCTTCCGAAAATCAACGCAAACCTCTCCGTTGCGATTGGCGGAGCGGCGGCAATCGCGCTTGCATTAACGGGCGTTGCGGGAAAAGCCGTTACGATTTTCGTGTTCTTCGGAGCAAGCTTCGCGCCCATTTGCGGAGCATTGGCGGCAGACTATGTATTGGCAGGCTTCAAATGGTCGGGCGCAAGGGCGGGTCTTAACCCCGCAGGCTGGATAGCATGGGCGGCAGGTTTTATCATCGGCGTTTTGCCGATGTTCGGCTATCTTAAAGACTTGCCGTTCAATCCCGTTATTTCCTTCTTTGTGGGCGCGGGTTTATACGCGATTTGCATGAAGGCGGGGCTTAAAACAAAACTTGTAAAGTAGGCTTTCAAAAATAAAAAATCGGCGGGCTCAATTAGAGTTCGCCGATTTTTTTTGCGCTTTTAAAAATCAAAAAGCGACATTTGCCCCGAAGAATTTTGGGGCGAAGAGTTTTTACTTTTTATGGGAGTTTCGTCCGACTTTACGCCGAATCCCGCGGAAGCTTCGGCTTCTTTAAGCATCGAAAGAAATTCGTCCTCGCCCAGAATTTTTACGCCCAATTCGCGGGCTTTGTCTAATTTAGAAGAGCTTTCGCTTGCGCTTATTAAAAAATCGGTGGTTTTGCTTACGCCTGAGCCTACCCTGCCGCCGTAAGACTCTATAAGGCGTTTTGCATCGCTTCTTCCCATAGAATTCAAAGTTCCCGTAAGCGCGAAAATCTTGCCGCCGAAAGCCGCCGATTGCGAATTTTCCTCCGCCTTGAAATTCAGTCCGCTTTCGCGCAACCTGTTTATTATGCGCAAATTTTCATCGCTTTTGAAGAACTGCAAGACAGAAAATATTATCCGCTCCCCAACCCCCGAAATATCGGAAAGAGCCTTCATGTCCGCACTCATGAAAGAATCGAGACTCTTAAAGGCAAGCGCAAAATCCTTTGCCGCGCGCTCCCCGACATACGGAATGCCAAGCCCCGAAATAAGCCGCCACAAATCCCGCTTTTTGCTGTCTTGAATTGCGCTCAAAAGATTTTCCACGGATTTTTGCTTGAAATTCTTTATTTTGTACAAATCGTCGGCATTCAAAGTGTAAATGTCGGCAAAATTTTTCAAAATTCCAAGAGACACAAGTTGGGAAACAACAGCATCGCCAAGCCCGTCTATATCCATGCAGGCTCGGGACGCGAAGTGGATAATTCTTCTTCGCATCTGTTCGGGGCATTCGGGGTTTATGCACCTTAAAACCGCCTCGTCGATATTGCGAACAAGAGTTGAGCCGCACTTCGGGCAATGTTTAGGCGCGGCATACGCCACTGCGTTTTCCTTTCGGTATTCGGGCAAAATGCGAACGACATCAGGTATGATTTCTCCCGCCTTTTCGATTTCGACAACATCTCCTATTCTTATGTCTTTTCGGGCAATTTCGTCGAAATTATGTAATGTTGCGCGCGAAACGTTTGTGCCCGAAAGCAAAACAGGAAGCCTTGCGCCCTCTTTTTTGGCGTCTTCAAGCTCCGCAACGGGAGTAATCGCGCCCGTTCTTCCCACTTGCAAAGTGATGTCATAAATTCGAACTTTTACGCGCGCGGGCTTGTACTTCCATGCGGTTGCCCAGCGCGGAAATTTGCTCGTCCACCCCGCGAGAGAGTAAAGCGACATATCGTCTAATTTCACAACCGCACCGTCTGTGTTGAAGTCGAACGCGCCGCGCTCTTTGTCAAGAAGGCAAATTTTTTGGAAAACTTCATCTATCCCGAAAGCAATGGAATACCAATTGACAGACGGAAGACCCAAAGACTTTAAAAACTTAGCAAGATCGCTTTGAAAAAGTATCTCCGCTCCCTCTATTTTCCCTATCGAATAAAAGTTCGCAAGAAGCGACCTTTGGGCAAGAATTTTCTTGTCGAGAAGCTTCAAAGTCCCCGCCGCGAGGTTGCGCGGATTTGCGTAAAGCCGAATTTTTTTTGACGGATTTGCCTCTTCTTCCCCGTCAAACCGCGCCTGTTCGTCCGCCGCAAATTCAGCCTCCTGCCGCGCCCGAATTTTATCAAATTCGGAATTCGCCATAAAGGCTTCTCCGCGGACTTCCAAAAGCTTGGGAATATTCCCGCCACTTAATTCAAGCGGAAGATTTTTTACGACGGAAACATTGCGCGTGATGTCGTCTCCCACGCTTCCGTTTCCGCGCGTCAAAAGGCGCGAAAGCTTGCCGTTTTCGTAAACCGCGGAAATCCCCGCGCCGTCTATTTTAGGCTCAACTACATACTTCAAGGCTTTGGAAGAGCCTATCGCCCTGCGCAGTCTCTCGTCAAACTCCTTTAAATCCTCAAAGCTGAACGCATTGTCCAAGCTGAGCATTTTTGAAAGGTGGGCGCGCTTTTCAAACCCGCTTGAAGCATCGTCGCCAACCTTTTGAGTGGGAGAATCCGCGCTGTAAAATTCGGGGTGGGCGTCCTCCAAATCGCGGAGCCTGCGCAAGAGCCTGTCGTATTCCGCGTCGCTTATTGCAGGCGCGTTTTCAATGCGGTAAAGCCGCTCGTATTCCGCAATCATTTTGCGCAATGAAGAAATTTCGTCTCCCGCATTTTCCATGTTTTTTATCTTTTATTTTTCGACGCAAAAATCAACCCAAAATCCACAAACTTCAAAAATATCAAACGCACGCGCCATATCAAAACAATCAGTTTAATCCAATACATCCAAAGTACGTTTGCGCAATTTTTGCTTTCGGGTTATATTGCGCCCATGAACGCAAATCTATCATCAATTCAAATGCCTTCCCGAAGAATCGGGACAGGCGCGTTAAGAAATTTAAAGCCCGAAACACTGGCGAGGGCAATCGAAGCTTTTGAAGCGGGCAGACTCGGCGCGGCGGCAAGAATATTTGAAGCGGTCGCAATGCGGGACGACTTAATAAGCGGGCTTTTTCTAAAACGCCGCAAATGCGTCGCCCGCCTCGACGGGGAAGTCGTCGCGCTCGATGAAAGTAAAACGGCGCAGGAGCACGCAAAGGTTCTGAGAGACTTCTACTCTTCCATCGAAGTAGAAAACCTTGCCGATAAAAACGAGCGCGGAGGGCTTAGAATGCTCGTAATGCAGATGATGGAATCGGTGGGAATGAAATACTCCGCGCACAAAGTGGAATTTAAAAGAAAAGGTTCGTCGCTTTCCGCAAAATTCGTCCGCTATCCCCTTTGGCTTTTTGAAAACACTTCGGGGTCGCTTCGCCTTTTGGAGTGCGAGGGGCAGTTAAGAGAAGGAACGGAGCTTAAAGAAAAAGAATGGCTCATAACAACTTCTGACGGGCTTATGATACCAAGCACAATCGCCTACATTTTCAAGCATCTCACACTGCGCGACTGGCTAATCTACTGCGAGCGAAACGGAATGCCGGGAGTGAAAGCCAAAACCGACGCCTATCCCGGCAGCGAACAATGGGAGGCGGCGTGCAAAGCAGCAAGCGACTTCGGAGCGGAATTTCACGCAGTGTTTTCGCAGGGTACGGACATCGAAGCGATAGACTTGTCAAGCCGCGGCGCACTGCCCTATCCCCAGCTCGTTGAAAGAATGGACAGAATGCTGTGCGCGCTTTGGCGCGGCGGAGACCTCGCGACAATGGGAGGCAAGAGCGAATTGGGCTCGACTTCGCAATGGTACGAAAGCTCCCTGATTGAGGAAGACGACGCCGAAAATATATCGCAAACACTTAACATGCAAATAGACAAAACCGTAATCGAGCTTGCTTTCGGCAATACCGCGCCGCGCGCAAAGTTCATACTGCGGCTTCCGGACTACGAAAGCCATTTGTCGGAACTTTCCGTAATCGAACGCCTTGCAAAAATAGGCTTAAAACCCGACCCGCTAAAACTCGCAAAACGCTTCGGCTTTCCGCTGAAAGAGGAAAAGTGAAATGCACAGGGAATACATCGACTCTGTCCAGCTCCTATGCCCTTTTGGCAACTGGGCGCATCCAAAAGGAATGCAGGTTGTTGACAAAACCGCCTGCGAAAAAATCCGCAACAACTTCATGAGAAGCCTTGCGAGAATAAGAGGCTTGCCCATATACGTCGGACACCCCGACGACAAAGGCGGAATTTTCCCGTTAAAATCCGCAGGCAAAATCCAAAGCGTCTGCATAACGGAACAGGGGCTTGTGATTTGCGCAAGATACGAACGCAAGGTTTTTTCGGAAATTCAAAGCGGAAGACTCAAATGGTTGTCGCCAAGATGGCAAATGGAAAAGCTAAAAGACGGTTATTTCAGACCCGTAAGGCTCATTTCGGCGGGGCTTACAAACCGCCCGAACATTCCGTCGAGCGGCTCGATGCTGCTATCTTATGCGGATTTTGAGAAGTCTGTTTCGGAAGTCGAAAAGATGAAAGTGAAATTATCCCTTGCCATTAAAAAAATCGCCGAATGCATAAAATCGGAAAAGGCGGTTTCGGCGGAAGCGGAATTTCTAAAAAACGAAAAGATGGATGAAAACATCGCAAAACTAAGCCAAAAGCCGCAGGCGTTTGAAATGGCGGCAATGGCGCTCGCCCTCGCAAAAGAAAACGGCGGAGACTACGCGGCAAGCTTTGCAAAAATACGCCGCAAATACTACGGCGCGGCAAAAACAAAATAATTCATGGGCTGACAGCCCAAAAAAACAAACAAAGGAAAATACGATGAAAAAAATAAAAACATACATTGCGCGTCTTTTTTGCGCGTTCAAAAACCGCCCCTTCTGCAACATCGCCGAAGGCACGCACGCAGGCAGGATAACCCGCGTCGCAAAATCCGAAATTCCGTCGTCGAACCTGCTTGTCAAAGCAAGCGAAGGCGGAATCGAAGTAGCAGGCGCCATCGACACACCGATTGGCGTATGCACCGATTGCGGCGAAGAAGGGGACATCTTAGATGTCGCGCTTCCGGGATGCGCCGAAAGCTCCATAATCTGTATTGCAAACGGCGCGGTCATGGAAGGCGATTTGCTCTATTCGGCAGACGGCGGAAAGGTTTCGGCAAACATAAGCCCCAACTGCCACAAGGTGGGGATTGCCCTCTCTTCCACTTCCTCGGGCGGAGTTGTAGAAGTCGATCCCCAAGGATTTGGCATGAAAGCCTATGAAATCCTCGCATGCGGGCTTCACACATGGGCGGCAGGCGCGTCAACAACGGATTATCTCACTATTTCGGGAATAAAAGAAAACGACTGCGCCTTTGCCGTGCTCGCACAGGCAGGCGGTTCTGAAACAAAAGTAAAGGCCGCCATAAATTCCGAAAGCGGAAAAGTCGTCTTCACCCTCGATGCAAACGGCACAAACAACTCCACCCTCATCAACTGGATGATTGTAAGAAATTCATAAGAGGAAAAAGAAATGGAAAACATCACACAGGCAAACCAAAACAAATTCAACGCGGCTACATATTCCGAAGCCCTCACCGCCTTCACTGTCGGCTGGCAGGATAATGACGCCTCAAAAATCTTAAATTTCATAGCCCCCGCAATTCCAGTCGGCAGGCGATTTGAATTCAAACGCTCCGACAACGCCGAAGCGTTCTACTCCGAAAGCGACGATCTGCGCGCAATCGGCTCGGAATTCAAAAGAGTGCAATACAAGGGCGAAAGCGTGAACGAAAAGACCTTGAACAAGGGTCTTACCATGCGCGTTGACCACGACGAAGTTGCCGACGACGACTGGCAGGAACGCTATACGCAAATCTTGTTGCAGAGGCTTCTCCGAAACGAGCTTAGAAGAGCAATGTCCGCGCTTGAAACCATTGCGCAAAACGACGGGGAAAAGACTATCTGGAATTCTTCCGCAAACCCCGACGCCGACATCAGAGCGATGCTTTCGGCATGCGCCGACCAAAGCGGAGTGAGGGCGAACAAAATCCTCTTTGGCGAAGACGCATGGGCGATGCGCCTCGACTGCCTTGAAAACCAGTCAACATCCGTCGCATTCAGGGCAAGCTCCCTCACCCCCGACGAGCTTGCCGCGAAATTTATGCTTGAAGGCTGCAAAGTCTTGTCGGCGAGATACCAGCAAAACCCGACGCAAAAGGCAAAAATCGCCTCCAACAAAATATTCGCATTCAGCGCATTCGACGGCGCCTCAAAAGACGAGCCGTCAAACTTGAAACGCTTCTACACTCCAAGCCCCGAAGGCACGGCGTTCAGAGTGTATTTGGAAGAACACGCAAAATATACCGACATCACGGTCGAGCACTATTCGAGCATTGTGGCGACAAGCACGCTCGGAGTCCGCTCCCTTGAAATAGCAAACTCCTAACCCCAAGCCGCCCGCGGCGCGGCAAAAACGCCGCGGGCGTGCCAACTTTTTATGAACTGGATAAAAATAACACATCAAGACTTGGAAATATCGCTAAACAAAAGCCAGCTTGAAATTTTGCAAGCGGCGGAGTTTGCAAGCCCGGGAAGAGACATAGCAGAAAGCGTGATATCCATGGCGGTGTCGCGCATAAGGGCTGAAATATCTGCGGGACAAATAAATAGCATAGACCCCGACCATTCGCGCATTCCGCCCGAACTAAAAGAATGCGCTCTTTCGCTTGCACTGGAAGCATTGCAGGCGCGCCTTCCCGACATGCCGATGCCCCCTTCAATTTCAAAGCGCGCGGATTTGGCGCGCGAAACACTCGCAAGGGTTGCGGAAGGCAAACTACCCGTGTCGCAGCCGCTTTACGGCATAAAAACCGCGAAAAAGAAAGGCGTCAGCATCTTGAAAAGCAGGCGGCAAAACTTTTCGTCAAAAACCATGGAGGGGCTATGACCACGAAATCGGAAATAGAAAAATTGCAAGAGGCTGTCGGCAGGCGGCTTTTGCTTGCAGGAGATTTCGCAACCGCGAACATATATCTTGAAAGCGCGAAGCCCGGCAATCTCAAATCAGGAAATTCCGCGTGCGGAGTAAAAATCACAGTGCGCGTTCCAATGCCGCAAAGCGCGTCAAAATACGCGGCGGGCCCCGTGTTCTCAAAAGTCGATTTGCAGATTTTAATCGAACGCGACGACGCCGTGGCAAAGCACACCCCGTCCATTGCCTCAATCGCCGAAAGCGTCACGCTTGCCCTGCACAACTGGACGGCTCCCGCGGACTGCGGCTACGGCAAGGTGCGGATTTCAGAACAGCATCCATGGCAGCGCGTTGAAAACAAGAATATGCAAACATCCGCAATGCTCGTAAACTTCTCAACCCAATCGGTTTTAGGATAAAAAATGAAAATAAAATACTCGAATCTCACAATATCGACTCCTGAAAATCCCCCAAAAAATTTTTCGCTCACCCTAAAAAAGACCCTGCAAACCGACAAGGCAATCGGGCTTGAAAACGCAATGGTTTCGGACAGGGGCAACTGCGTCTCGTCGGTTGCGTTCAGCGTGGAAAACTCGCGCAAGACTCCCGCGCTTGCTGAAGAATTTTGCATTGAATTTCTCCGCGAAATTTCAAAGCTGCCGCCATCGCCGCTCGAAATCATTTTCGGAGAGGGAGAAAGCAAAAAATCCTTTATAATAGAAAATGCGGCAATGTCGAAATGCAAGGCGTCAGTCGAAGGGCGCATAACAAGCCACTCGCTTGAATTTACGGCGGGAGAGGCAGGAGAGTAATATAATGGAAGAAGAAATCAAAAACCTCGAAAGAGAGCTTGCCGAAGCCGTTGCGGAAATGCAAAGGCAAATGCAGATTCTCGAAAACGAAATAACTTCGCTTAACTCAAAACTTGAAGAGACAGCAAGCCAGCTTCGCAACATAAGGCACCAAATATGAATTCTCCGCAAAAAAAATGGAGCGTAAAAATAAACGGGAAACCCTTTCCTATTGGCGATTTAAAATTAAAATCGGCAGTCCTTAACCTGCGCACGCTGGCTTCCGACTATTTTAAAATTTCCTCGCCAAAAAAGTTCCCGTTCGCGGAAGGCGACAAGCTTTCGCTGTTTTTTAACGGAGTTTGCAGATTTGCGGGAAACTGCAATTCCCTGAAAACTTCCATTTCGGCGCAGAAAAAAAGTTATGAGGCAGTCTTTAAAAACGCGTGGGCGGAGCTTGAAAAAATCCCCTACACACAAGATTGGCAGGCTCTGCTTGAAGACGCCCAAGCAATATCGCCGCAGAGAATATCGCGAATAATTCTCGGGCAGTCCGCAGACGGGGAAAAAATTTCGGCAGGAGAGCAAATCGCAGACATCATTGCGTGCGCAAACTCGAAGGGAGCGGGCATTTCAACAAGCGAAATCGGCATATCAACCCAAATTCCCGCAGACGAAGCCTCCGACATGTCCTGCGCGCAGGCGATTTTGCGCGTCCTGAAATGGATGCCCGACATCGCGACAGAATTTGATTATTCAAACGAAAATACCCCTGTATTGAACTTCAAAAAACGCTCCGCCTGCGAGACCGTGTCGATAGAAAACGCCGCCGTCAAAAGTATTTCGTTTGAAAAGAGAAACGATTTAAAAGTGCAAAACGTATGCGTAAACTATGAAAAGACAAACACCGTAAACGGCGCGGCTTTCAAGGCGGTAAGCCGCGACGTATATCCCCCCGAATCCGACATCGGCTGCAAAAATTCCCTCATGCTGACCGTTCCGCTAGGCGGCTATTCCCAAAAGACACAGCACCAAAAAGTTGAAACGGCGGACATTTCAATTTCAAGTGAAAGCTGGTGGAAAAGCAAAGTCCCGTTTTTGAACAATTCAAAAATATCGCACTTTAATTTAAAGAACATAAAGCGAAAATCAACGCTTCCGCGCGAACTTTTGTCGGGCAACATCATGGAGTGGATGCTTTGCGCCATCGAGCGCGACACTATATCGGCAGATGTAGAATATTACATAGACGGGAAAGTCGCCGGCATGGAAAGCGTGAGCTTGAAACTGCTTGCAACAAACGCGCGCACCACAACATATTCGAGAACGGTTACGACATCAAAGCAGGAGCCGCAACCCTCGGGGCTTGCGCAAGCGATTTTTGAGGCGACAGAAGATACGCAGACAGAGGGAGAATGCGCCATTATAAACGCGCAAAACCTAAGCTTGTTCCTAAAAAACATCCTCTATGAAAACGAACTTGAAAACGCTTGCGTTACGGAGACGGCTCTCGACATTTTTAAAGGAGAGCTGAAAGCAAAATTCGGGCCTCCGAAACACCTCTACCCCGCCGACATCGCGGAGCTTTTCCGCACGGCGTCAACCAGAAAAACCGTGCAAAACCCGCAAATACGCCTGACGGGCGAGACATCAAAAGACAACACTTTCCAATATTCCGACAATGTGTACACCCCCGTAATCGCGGGCTTTCCGCAAGATTCGTACAAGCTTTCGATTGCAAACCCCGAAGACGGAAGCGAAATTGTCTCTATCGACCCAAACGACATTCCATCGACCGACGAGGTCAATGACATATCGTTAAAAAAACTTTTGATAGTTTCAAACGGCAATCCGCGCCATGCGTATTTTTTAATGAGCAACATCATCTAAGCAATGCCAAAACCATTCACAATCTTAGGCTGTGGAAACGGCTTTAACTTTTGCCTGCCTAGGCTTTCAAACGACGAAACCGAAGGCTTCCAAACCCTGAAAAACATCAATCTGAAAAAAGCGATGGATTTTTACTGGAATATGCGCAAGGTAAAATTTTCAGGGCATGCGAAAGTCGATTTCCATAGCGACCATTTCTACAACCGCAGTTTTGAATTTTCCACTGAATTTGATGAAACCGTTTTTGACGAAACGGGAAGGGAAACGCAAGTTGCGGCATTTGCCGACGGCAATTTTTTGACAGAGCCGATGGATAGGCAGTTTGATTTGTTCTATTCAACGGATGAAAGAAATCAAGTGCTCCTGATGTTGAAAGGCCCGTTTTTAAACGACATTGATTTCGATATTTCAAGAGCGGATATTTCAAGCGGAATTTACGCTTTCAAGATATTTTTTGAAGCCGACTATGCGCTGAGTGAAATGTCGATTTCAACGCGCGAACCCGATTTGCCGAGAATGCTCCTTAGAGAAACAAAAACCGCCAAATTCGACACATTCCCGTTCCCGATTTACGTAAGCACAATATATAATGAATATGTAATTCCAGACTACGAATTTGAGATTTCCGATTTTGAACCGCAAACATACACAGCCGCAGACTACTAATCTTCGGCTGTGCTGTTTTATGCAAAAAGGGGTTAAGCCCCCGCTTCTTCTATATGCTTTATGACCTCGTCAACGCTGAGGCGGACTTGCTTCGTCGTGTCGCGGTCGCGCAAAGTCACGCTGCCGTTGCCTTCGATTGTCTCAAAGTCAATAGTGATGCAAAACGGCGTTCCGATTTCGTCCTGGCGGCGGTAGCGACGGCCGATTGCGCCGGTTGCGTCGAAAAACACGTTCCAGCGGTTTTGAAGTTTCGCGTAAACTTCCCGCGCGCGGTTGAAGAGTTCGGGCTTGTTCTTGACAAGCGGGAACACCGCGGCCTTAAACGGGGCTATGCGCGGGCTGAATTTTAAGAAAGTGCGCTTTTCAGCCTGCCCCTTGTCGTTTGGAACTTCGTCTTCGGAGTAAGCTGCGGTCATCACCGCAAGGAAAGTGCGGTCAACGCCGAGAGACGGCTCGATGACGTGCGGCAAATATTTTTCCTTCCTTGCTTCGTCAAAATATTCCAAATTTGTCTTGGAGGCGTTCTGATGCTGGGTAAGGTCAAAGTTTCCGCGAACGGCGATGCCTTGCAATTCCTGCAATCCGTGCGGGAAATGGAAGGTGATGTCGGTGCACGCCTTTGCATAGTGGGCGAGCTTTTCCTGCGGATGGACGTCTTCCGCCAAGTCTTTTGCGGGAAGCCCTATCGAAACGAACCAAGCCTTGCATGCGTCAATCCACTGACGGTGCAGAGCCTTCCAATCGTCATATGGTGAAATGAAATACTCGATTTCCATCTGCTCGAATTCGCGGCTGCGGAATATGAAATTGCGCGGCGTGATTTCGTTGCGGAAAGCCTTGCCGATTTGCGCAATGCCAAACGGCAGCTTGACGCGCGAAGTGTCAACAATGTTTTTAAAGTCGGCAAATATGCCCTGCGCCGTTTCGGGTCTTAAATAGGCTATCGCGGTTTCGTCGCGGAGCGCGCCTACATAGGTTTGGAACATCAAATTAAAGTCGCGCGGAGGAGTGAGAGAACCCGCCTTGCCTGTCGCGGGAGAAGGGATAAGCTCGTATTCAAACGGCTTTGCATCCATGTAATTTTTTAGGACGATTTCCCCCAACGAGCCTTGCTTTGCAAGCTTGCGCTTTAATTCCGCCGCTTTTTCCTCGGCGTCGCGCTGCATATTTTCGTCTTCCAAGACAGAGACATAGCCTATGGTTTCGCCGTCAACCTTAACTTCCGCAAAGAAGAGCTGGTCGGCACGGAAGCGCAATTTCGACTCCTTGCAGTCAACCATCGGGTCGGAAAATCCGTCAACGTGCCCCGAAGCCCGCCAAACATTGGGGTGCATTATAATGGAAGCGTCCAAGCCCACAACGTCGTCGCGCTTATGCACAAAGTCTTTCCACCAAGCCTGCTTGATGTTGTTTTTCAATTCCGCGCCAAGAGGCCCGTAGTCGAAAAACCCGTTAAAGCCGCCGTAGATTTCGGACGACCTGAAAATAAACCCTCTGCGCTTGCAAAGGCCTTCGATTGTTGCCATGTCAACTGCCATAATAAAATTCTTTAAGCCGTACTATTAAAATATCGCCTTTCGTTTCGTCAAGACTGTAATAAACAGAGGTTTTTATCTGTTTGCAAAGAACTGCCCCTTTGGAGGCATTTTTTTTAAAAATATGTTTGCATGGCGGGCAAATTTATATTTATGATACTGTATATAAAGGAGATATTTTACTATGGCAAACAAATCAAAGTGTCCTTATTGCAACGCAACAATAACTCGTTTGAACGTAGAGGAAATAGAGCTTGAAAGAGACGCGGGAGGCCCCTGGAAAGGAGTTTCATACGCTTGCCCCGTGTGCCGAAAAATTCTCTCCGTAAACGTAAATCCCGAAGTTTTAAAGCACGATGTCGCGCTTTTGGTGCAGGGTGCGCTGGACGGCTCGAAAAAGTTGAAATAACTTGAATATCCTCCAAAAAGGCTTGCTTTTGCATTCGCGGCAGATTCATTTGACGCAATGAATTTGACACAAAAAGCGAAAGAAATTCTTGCGGATTTTTTGGCTCCGATAGAAGCCCCCGTTTCAATCGACGCCACTTGTGGAAACGGCTTCGATACTTTGTTTCTTGCGCAAAACTCCAAGCAAAACGGCAAAGTATTTGCTTTCGACATACAAAAAAACGCGGTTTTGCAGACAAAAAAAATCTTAAAAGAAAACGGACTTTCCGAAAAAGCGGAAATTTTTGAAGCGTCGCACGCTCTCTTGAAAGAGAAAATACCAAGCAGATACTTCGGGAAAATCAACGCCGCAATGTTTAATCTCGGCTGGCTTCCAAAATCCGACAAAACAGTAATCACAAAACCCGAAAGCACCATAAAAGCCCTTGAATCGCTCGCAGAAATCGCCGATGAAACAAATCTTATAAGCGTCCTTGCCTATCCCGCTCATGAGGGCGGAAGAAGCGAACTCGAATGCGTGGAAGAATATCTAAAAAAGTATTCCCCCCGGATTTTCAGGGACGAGAAAAACCCTAATTCCCCCGTGCTGTTTATTTTTACCATGCGCTAATCGCCCATTTCGGCTCTAATCTTGCGCAGCTTTTCCGCCGCATAAACGATACGCGGAGACGGGGTTATGATTAAATCGGTGGGCATCATGAAAATATTGCCCTTCTTTACCGCTTCGGTCTTTGACCAAACCGCGGATTTTTTGAGTTCGGTCTTCTTTCTTTCAAAATCGCTTTCATCGTCGGACTGCACCACGACCACCTGCGGAGACGAAACCAAAATGTACTCCTTCGGCAAGACCGCCCATGCCGCTTTCGTGTTTTTTACGACATTTTCAAAGCCGCAATTTTGCAAAAGCCTGCCTGCGTATGTATCAACGCCCGCCGACATGTTCCCGAAAAGGAAAATCGCGCGCGGGCGATTTTTAAAAAAAGATTTATCGGCGGTTTCGAGCCTTATTTTTTCAGCCAAGGCAAATCCCTCTTTCCGCTTTCCAAACAGAGAGCCTATTATTTCGGCGTTTCTTGCGATATTTTCAAGCCCGTCGGCATAAACCAAAAATACCCTGATGCCAAGGCTTTCAAATTTTTTCATCAAAAAATCGGCGGAGACATCGTGCAAAACAACAATGTCGGGCTTCAAGTCCAAAATCTTTTCAAAATCAGCGTCCACAAAGCCGCCGACCACTTCCTTCTTTGAAAGCTCTTCGCGAATGGTTTTTCCAGATTCAGTGCTTGAAAGAGATTTCGGATATTTACAGAATTTTGAAACGCCCAAGAGGCTGCCGCCCGCCCCGACAGCGCAAATGGTCTCGCTCACCGCAGGGGAAATCGAAACCGCCTTCGGAGGCTCCGAGAATTCAAATTTCCTGCCCTTGCAGTCAAAAACTTCATATGCGCGCAAAAAGCCCGAAAACGCGAAGCACAAAAAAAACGTTGCAAACGACTTAAAAACATTCATCATTACCAAAATCATAAAAAATTAAGCTTTTAAAGAAGTCAAAGCCTTTATTTGAACAAAAAAGCTTATTTTTTAAAAAAATCGGTAAAAATAGTTGACAGACAGGCAAGAATACCTACTTTTGCTTGTTTTCAATTTCAATATTTCAGAAATAGACAGGTAATATATGGGACAACCAAAACGCAAACAGTCCAAGCAGCGTTCACGCAAGCGTCGCGGCGCAAATCAATTTGAACTTCCCCAGTTGATGAAAGATTCGACTGACGGCACTCTCTATATGCCCCACAGAGTAAATCCCTCCAACGGCACATACAGAGGCAGGCAAGTCATTAGCGTGAAGGTTTAAGCTTAAAAAAGCTTAGACTTTGCCAAAACATACGGGTGCGACGTTTTTTTATGGAACTTGCCCCCGTTTTTCGTATATATTCATCTTAAAAACAAAAAAGAACAATATGGGCGAAATTTCGAGCAAGGCATGCATCGCGGTTGACGTAATGGGCTCCGACAGGGGCGCGGGCGCAATAATTGCAGGCGTATGCCAAGCTTTGAAAGAAAACAAAGGCGACATAAAAATCATCGCCGTTGGAGACGAAGGGGAAATAAAGGAAAACCTGCGTCTCCATGGTTTTTATAAAGATTCGCGCATAGAAATTCACCACGCAAGCCAAGTCATAGAAATGAGCGAAAAGCCAATCCAGGCAATGCGCTCAAAAAAAGATTCGTCCATGATGAGGGCGATAGACTTGGCGAAAATCGGCGCGGCGGACGCAATTTTAAGCTGCGGAAACACGGGCGCGCTGATGGCGGCGGGAACAATCAAATTGCGCACGATGGCGGGCATTGAACGCCCCGCGCTCGGCGCGGTAATCCCAAGAGACGGGAAAAATTTTATTTTGGTGGACGTGGGGGCAAATCCCGACCCGCGCCCGACTAATATGCTCGACAACGCGATTTTGGGCGCAAATTACGCGAGAGTTGCGGGCATAGTCGAAGAGGGAAAAATGCCGAAAGTCGGCCTTCTTTCAAACGGCACAGAAGACGGCAAAGGCAATATGTTGACTCAAAACGCGCACATTCTTTTGAACAACTCCAAAAACGTGGTCAACTACGCGGGGTTAATAGAAGGTTTCCAAGTCTTTCAAGGCGACTGCGACGTAATTATCTGCGACGGATTTACGGGCAACGTTCTATTAAAAACGCTCGAAGGCATAATGAAGATGTTGAAGGGAATGCTAAAAGAGGAGTTGACGAGCAATATCCTCCGCAAATTCGGGGCTCTTTTGTCAATGGGTGCATTTCAGGGGGTCAAAAACAGGCTTCCTGTTGAAAAGTTTTCGGGCGCGCCATTGCTCGGGCTTAATAAACTCATAGTAAAAGGGCATGGCTCAAGCGACAAGGCGCAGGTTGCGGGAGCTTTGGGTATTGCGATAAAATGCGTGCGCCGCCGGCTCAACGAAAGCATCGAAAAAGATCTTGCGAAAATACAACTGGAGGCGGAAAAGAAAAAAGCCGTAGAATCCGAAACCCGAAACGAGAATGAATAAATCAATAATAATAGCCGGCACAGGCTCGTATCTTCCCGAAAAAATCATCACAAACCACGACATCGCAAAAACAGTAGATACCTCCGACGAATGGGTTTACACCCGCTCGGGGATAAAAGAGCGCAGGATTGCTAAAAGCGAAGAAGCCGCAAGCGACATGGCTTTGATTTCTGCGAAAAGAGCGATTGAAAACGCAAAGTTAAAGCCCGAAGACATAGATTTGGTAATCGTTACGACGGTGACGCCCGACATGATGTTCCCGTCAACCGCCTGCATCTTGCAGGCAAAGCTCGGCATACGCAACAACATACCGTGCTTTGACATTGAAGCGGCTTGCTCGGGGTTTGTTTACGGGGTTGAAGTAGCCTCAAAAATGATGAAATCAGGCTATTACAAAAACGCCCTTGTGGTTTCATCGGAAAAACTAAGCGGCATACTCGACTGGCAAGACCGCAACACATGCGTACTCTTCGGCGATGGCTCGGGCGCGGTTGTCCTTTCCACTTCGGAAGAAAAAGACGTAGGCATTTTAGACACGGTTTTGGGCGCGGACGGCTCCGACACCGCAACTTTGAAGCTTCCCGCAGGCGGCTCTCTAATGCCAGCAAGCAAAGAAACTGTCGAAAACCGCCAGCACTTCATACAAATGAACGGGCGCGAAGTGTTCAAGCACGCCGTCAAAATAATGGGGGAAAAATCTTTTGAAGTCATTGAAAGATACGGCATCACTCCCAATGAAATAAGCCTTTTAATTCCACACCAGGCAAACACAAGAATTATAGAAAGTGTTGCAAAACGCTTGAAATTGCCGATGGAAAAAGTGTTCGTAAACATCGAAAAGTACGGCAACACCTCGTCGGCATCAATTCCCATAGCCCTTGACGAAGCCCTTAAAGCGGGAAAAATCAAAAAAGGAGACTATATTTTGTTCGTGGCATTCGGTGCAGGCTTGACGTGGGGCGCAACTTTGGTAAAGTGGCACTAATTCAATATGCAAAAACGCGTTTTTAAAACTTCTTTGATACTGCTGATTGCAGGAATTTGCGCATCGGCAAACGCTGCCCTTGTTTGGGAAAAAGACAAGGGCTGGCAGGTCGAAGGCGGAGTTTTGGAAAACGTGATAGGTGAAAAGGCCGAGGCAAAAAACGCATTGGAAGCCATGAACAAGGCGGGCAAAGCGCAGGAAGAAGGCGATTTTTCCGCCGCCATCGACTATTATAAAATAGTGGTTCAAGAATACCCACTTTCGATTTTCGCCGCCGACGCCTATTTGCAGCTTGCCGTTTTATACAAGCGCGACGGACAGTTTTCGGAAGCGTACAGATGCTTGGAGTTAATCGTAAAAAATTATCCTGGGTTTGAAAAGTACAACGCGGTGATTTCCGAAGAGTACGACCTTGCAAGCACAATCCAAAAGGGGGCGCGCCCGTATTTGTGGGGAGTAATACCTTGGTTTAAAGATTTCAATCTTGCGATAAAAATATATGAAAGCGTGGTTTCAAACGCACCTTTTGGCGACTACGCGCCCCTCGCATTGATGAACATATCCATAATCGCAAACCATATCGATAAGCAGGAGCTTGCAATCGACGCACTCGACAGAATCATAAACACCTACCCCCAAAGCTCCCTCACCCCCGACGCCTACTTGCAAATGGCAAACACCTACCGCGAGATGGTTCAAGGCGCGGACTATGACCAGTCAACAGTGGTGAAGGCAATGGATTTTTACCAGGACTTCATGATTTTGTTCCCGCAAAACGCCTCAATAGCAAACGCGGAAGCGGGATTTGAGCTGATGCAAGACATTCACGCGCGAAGCCGCCTTGTCATGGGAGATTTCTACTACTATTACAGAAACAACAACAAAGCCGCCTCCATTTTCTATAACGAAACCATAACAATCGCGCCAAAGAGCCTTGCGGCAACAGAAGCGCAGGCGGGATTAAAGAAAATAGCAAACGGCGAAATCGCCCCGATGACGATTGTCGATTTCTTCTTCGGCAGATACAAACGCCCGTCTTACGATGCCTACGAAGACGAAACAAAAATAGAAAAGCTGAATGCGGAAGCGTTTGAAATAAAGTCCGCCGAAGCGTTCATTGAAACTCCCACAATTGTTGACGAAAACATCGAAGCCTCTTCAATAAGGGAAGAAAAAGACGCCCAAAAGTCGGCAATCAAAAATTTTGAAAAGACTTTGAAAGACGAAGGTTTTGTAAAATAGAAAGAACAGGCTTATGCGCGCATTCTTAAATTTTCTGGTTTTAACGCTTTCAAGCCTCGCGCTTTGCGCCTGCAATTACACCCTCGAAGGCACGGCGCAGCCTTTGCCGTTTAAGACGATAGCGGTAAAACAGGTTGTGAACAACTCCTATGCGCCGCAAGCCTCAAACCCGCTGATGACGCAGGTTTGCACAATGCTTTCACAAACTCCCGCCCTTACCTTGACGAGCCTCGACGAAGCCCAGGCAGTCCTTGAAATCACTTTGGACGACTACACGAAAAGCGTGTATGCTACCCGATATGAAGATACCGACATGGCGCGCGCAATAACGGTACAGCTTTCCGCAAACTGCACTCTGCGCAATTTGAAAACGGGCGAAGTAATATTCAAAGACAGACCTTTCAGCGTAAAAAACCACATATTTAACGACGAAAGCTTCCTTGACGGAGAGTACCAAAATATGACCACTCTCACGGGAATGCTTGCCCGCAAAATAGTCGATTCCGTTTTGGGAATATGGTAAAAAATTCATTAGTTCTTGCTCCGTCAATACTTGCGGCAGACTGCGCCGCCCTCGGAGACGCCGTGGGCAAAATCAAAAACGCAGGGCTGAAATGGGTTCATTTCGATGTAATGGACGCTCATTTCGTGCCAAACTTGTCTTTCGGTCCCCAATTTTTAAAGAGACTGCGTGAGCTTTACCCCGACATGTTTTTCGACGTCCACCTGATGATGGATAATCCGCATCTTTATATAGACGCATTTGCCTCTGCGGGGGCAAGCCTCATAAACGTGCATTTGGAACCCGATTTTCCGCTTGCAGAAACACTGCGCGAAATTCATTTGAAAGGACTTAAAGTGGGAATCACAATCAAGCCCAAAACGAGCGTTTTTGAGCTCGCCCCCTATCTGCCCTTTGTGGATTTGGCAATGCTTATGACAGTCGAACCCGGATTTGGCGGGCAAACCATTGTCGAAAACGCGCATGAAAGAATTGCGGCTTTAAAAAAATTGCGCGAAGAAATGAAGCTTAATTTCCGCATTGAAATAGACGGCGGAGTTACAGCCCAAAACGTTTCAAACTGCATAAAGGCGGGCGCAGACACCATAGTTGCGGGAACGGCATTTTTTAAACATACAGACGAACTTCTCGCCGCAATAGCTGCCGAAAACAAATAAAAGTTTTGCTTAAAACTCTCTGCTCCGAAACAAATCGGAGCTTTTTTGTGTCATTTTTTCGCCCTGTTTTTCCGTAAAATAAAACAAAATTTCAAAGCCGCAAGTATATGAAACAAAAACATTAAAAAATTTATTGACTTGCGCAAAACTCGGAATATAAAAAACATTATTATGAAAAAACACATATCTATAATCTCAACAGCCTTGCTGTTTGCCTCGGCAAGCGTTGCAACCGCAGCAACCGCACTATATACATTCTCCGATTCTACAGGTAACGAATACGTTAATGTTTGGGATGCTTTGAAGAAAGATCCAACCGAATACGGTTCTTTTACAGGCAACAATGCATTTAATGTTTATTGTAACGCAATCAACATCAACGCAGGTAGTCTTGCCGTAAATTTGGATATTACAAATTTTGGTGAAAGCTACCCCTTGGGTAGGTGCGAAAATGCGGCTTTCATTGGTAGCAATTTCAATATTCGCTTAAATAACGGCAATAGCACAAACATAGGGGGCTTTAGCGTTAAAAATGGAGCAACACTAACAGTATCAGGCGAAGCAAACTTAAACGCTAATGGAGAGCTTAAAATGAATGAAAATAGTGCTGGCACAGTCATAGTAAAAGAAAGCTCTACATTCTATAACGCTAACACAAAGCTGGGTTCTGCAACTGCTACAACACTACAAAAAATTACAATTGAAGGCTCTAACAATACTGTAACTTTCAGAAACTTTCAACTCATTGGTGGTGTAGATACATCAGTTGAAAATGTAACTGGTGGTTTGGTTGAATTTGTTGCAGATGCAGATGGTCTTACAACGGTTAGCGTAATAGGTGGCAACCAGTCGTTCTCCGGCTCTATTGCGGTTGACTTTACAAATCTTTTGTGGGACGAATCTTGGGGCGAAGAAAAAACATTCACACTTTTCAGCCTTGAAAGTAATATGTCAGACTTTGAAAACTGGATTTTAAATAGCGACTTACAAATCATAAAGGGTGCAACAGATGCAACATTCAACTTTGATGCAAAACACCTCTATGTTACAGTTGCAAAAGATGCGTTATCAATTCCCGAACCTTCGACATACGCGGCAATCTTTGGCGCAATCGCACTTGCATTTGCGGCATACCGCAGAAGGAAATAGCATTTTTTCATAAAACCCGAAAACTCCGCGCGGTAATGTGCGGAGTTTTTTTATAATCCGCAAAAAACAGCATCAAAAAAAAGACGTAAATATTTGTAAAAAAAAGATTAAATAATCTTGACTATACTGAATCTCCGAAAAAGAATATATTTTATATAAGTTATTTATTCCTATGAAAACCCTAAAAAATTCAATATATTTTTGCGCACTCGCTTCTTTATGCGTTTCTTCTTACGCGGCAAACATCTATTCCCAAGCAGACGGGAATTGGAACTCAACCGATACATGGGAAGGCGGCACAATCCCCACCGAAGCCGACACCGTAATGATGAAAGGTCATACAATTGATATTACCGGCACTCAAAAAATTACGGGCTTGGGTGGAAGCTTTTCAAACTCAGGCACTTTGAATATCGACGGAGCCGACGCAAGCCTTACGCTTTCTGGAGCTTTGCAGTTTTGGTATAATTCAAGCCAAACGATAAACGTGAAAAACGGAGCAAATGCAAACATAAGCGAAGTAAGCTGGGGAACAGGTGATTTGTCCCATGCAAACATGAACGTATCGGGCGGCTCAACCCTCACCGTTGGAAGATTCAGCCAATTCAACGGCTCCAAAATCGCAAACGGCGGTTCAACCCTCACTGTTGATAATTCAACTTTCAACATCTCAAGTGGCACAAATGTCGGAAGCAGCTTTGCCGGCTATTCAATGGTTATCGATTTGAAAAACAATGCGTCGATGAACATGGCTCCTTCAGGCAAAAAAGGCAGTTTGACATTAAATGCAAGCGGCTCGGGCAGCCAAGCCCTTGTCAATATAAACAGCTCCACGCTAAACGGCATTGACACCTTGAATGTATCTTACAAAGAAGGCGCAACAAATAAAATGGTCATAATGGGCGAAAACGCCAATGTGCATTCTTACAGAGTATACATAGGCGATGACACGGTTGCAACAGGTTCTGCGTCAATCCAGCTCGGAGGATATGACAGCGAAGGCAACTTCGTGGCGGCGGGCGCAAAGGCCCTTTCAAATGACTGGGAATTTTTTGTAGAAGATTCGGGAAGCCTCGACTTCCTCTTGGGAGACTCAAATGCTCTCACTTCAAAAGACAAATCCCAGGCAATAGTGCAGGCAAGATTCTTTAAGTCTGTAAACGGCGTGATAAATGTTGACCTTGCAAATATTTCGGATTTGGAAGACGGTACATACTATTTTGCGCTCATATCTTCTACGGAAGACATCTCGGAAACTTCAAATAAACTTTTGGACAACAAGCCTTTCGATTGGGACAACGACCTCGTGGTAATTGATTCCGACATCGCAAAATTTAAGGAATGGACTGTTGAAAACAACACTCTCTTCATTTCGGTTGACGTTATTTCAGTCCCCGAACCATCGACATACGCGGCAATCTTTGGCGCAATCGCCCTCGCATTTGCGGCATACAGAAGAAGAAAGTAGTTATTTTTTCATAAAACAAAAAACTCCGCGCGGCAATGTGCGGAGTTTTTTTGCGCCTTATTTGTTAGGAAGAATTTTAAAGTTTGCAAACTGCGTTTTTGCGCCGCTATCGCCTGTAAATATAAACCCCATCCAGCCAAAAGTTTTTGACGGATTTTCAGAATTTATACTTATGCTTGTATTTACAAGTTTCCTGCCGTTTGAGTTTGAAATATTTAAAGCGTGAACAAAGCAGGCATAGTCTCCATTTACCTCCAAGAACATTTCAACATCAAGCCATTCGCCTATCGGAAGTTTGGCATTGGTAGGCATAAATACGGCATCTTTAATTTGAAATTTTGCCCCGCGGTTTAATACTCCCTCGTTTTCACGCAATTCAAAAATAAAATCGCTGTTTTCCGAAAGCTTCATCTTAAATGAAATCTTGACGGTTTGCGGCTTTGTGAAATTACATCTGTAAAAAAAGTACGGCATCCAGCTCGGCGTTGTTTTTTCGTCTGAAACTTCCAAAATCCGCCCAAGGGAAGCATCGCTTAAAATGCGCGCCCTTTCCCCGATGAATTCCATTTTAAGCATAGGCTTTTCATTCAAGACTTCGCGCGAAAAATCGTCATCGACATAACGGGCAAAATTTGCGCTTTTCGCCCTATTTGCAACTTTCGGGAATTCGTAATTTTTCAAAATTCCCTCAGCAATTCTGCGCATAAGCCCTTGGGGTCCCGCCTTTGATATTTCCAATTTTTCAAAGCCGATTTTTTGAAACGCGCCGCCGTTTTTTATCTTGCCTGCAATGACGTCGGAAACGCTGAATTTAGCCACAAGCGAATTTTTGTCCTGACCCGACTTTTGCCATGCGCCAAAATCCATTCCGCCGAAACCAAGCGGAAAACCGCGCCGCCAATAGACGTTGAAATCGAACTCTGCGTCTTCGCGTTTGGGGGGATTTCCCCTGAAAAGAGGCGATTTTTCGCCAAACAAAACCAGATTTTTTTTGAATGAAAAAGAATTTTTATTGTGCCTGCCAAGCCCGACCTGAAAGTCTTTGGAATCGGCAAACAAATTGTTTTCAACCGCGCAGTTTGAGCCATAGTGCATGAAATATCCACCCTCCTGCGCGCGAATTACGAAATTCTTGCGCACAGAAAACCCCGAAGAGCCTTCGTCGTTGTAAATTCCCCAACCGCCGTAGTTGTGGCAGGTGATGTCGGAAATGACATTGCCAGCAATCTCTGAGCCAGCGGAAGAGCCGAGGGTGTAAATACCACCCAAGTCGCTCATCTCGCCGAACGACAAATGGTGGATTTTGTTGAAATTTATCTTGTTGTTTTGCGTATGTGTCGGCGCACTTCCCCAAGTCCAGCCCACTGAGATGCCCGTGTAATAGCCGTCGAAAATCTCGTTGTTTGATATTTTGCAAGAATTTACGTCAAACGCCAAAATCCCGATGCCCGACTTGCATTCTCGCCCGTAGTTGAAAATCAAATTGTTCGCAACTTCGATGCGCCCGCTCGTAAGCCCGTCAAGTTCGGGATTTGCGCCCGAAGCGGCTTTTTGCAAAACTCCCAAACGCGCGCCGCCCGCCCCCAAGTCGTGCATGATGCAATTTCGGATTTTTGAGTCCCAGACAGATTTTCCGAACTCGATTGCGTAGCCTCCCGCGCGCCTGAATATGCAAAAATTAAATTCTATGTTTTCGGCGTTTTCAAATTTCACAAGAGAAGGAAACGAAGTAGCACCCTGCGCCGAAGTCTGCCACGCCCCGTTTTCAAGAGCCTTTACGCCGCCGCACTCAAAGCTTACGTTCTCAAACTTCACGTTTTTAAGCTTGTTTTCCGCACTATCTCCGCACCCGACCAAAAGGGTTTCAAGCGCGGGATAAAAAGCGTCGGAAATTTCAGAATAAGTCTTGTAAAAGACTTCCCTTGAAGCGGCGTCAAAGTAAAACTCGCCCTCTTCGTCAAGCCCCGCGCGGGTATTTAAAATCTTGTAGCGCGGATTTTTATCGTAAATGAAAAACGGGCGGCAGGAAGCGGGCGGCAAAAATTTCAGCAAGACGCTTTCCCCGTCCAAGCCCTCCTGAGACAGGCTTTCAACTTTCAGCCACAAGTGTATCCAAGACATGTAAGCGTCAATCCGCGCGTTTTTAAGCTCCGTTTTCTGCAGATTTAAAAGCGGCAAGACGTCGTTTTTGTCGGCAATGAATTCAGAAGAGCTTCCCCCGCGCTCCCTGCTTGGAACTTTCTCTTTTATGAAGAAATAATCCCCGTTTGGAATTTCCGAAAATCTTGCCCTTCGAGAGTTTACATACAAAGACGAAACATCCCCGCCGACCTTCGCCTTCCAAATTCCGCCGCCGACATTACGCCAATTTGCGATTTTCCTCGCGGAGCTTATCACGGTTTTTCCCGAAGGGTCGCCCAATACCGTCAAGCCGCAATGCTTGTTTGAAAGGATAAGAGGCTCGTCCAAAAAGTAAGTTTTAGATTCGAGTTTAAGCGTTTTTCCCTTTGAAAGAGCGGCTCTATCAAACGCTTCCTGCAAGCTTGACACCGCAAAAGCCGAAACGCCAAAAAGCGCAAATATTAAAAACAAAACAAATTTCACCATATACACATATCCTCCAATGATATTTTCAATTTCCCAGAGATATTTTCAACATAAAACGCGCGATAAAAAAAGCTTGCAATGAAAGCCGCAAAATGCGAAATTTCCATTCTTTATAAAAGCGTTAGATTTAAGCAGGTCCTTTTTCTTGCAAAAATCCGCAGTTTTAGCCGAAAGAACTTTCGGAATTTCAGCGGCATTTTCGGCGCGGAGCTGGAAATGCGGGCGTAAAAATCCGCCCCGAAAACTGTGAAACACGGAAAGAAATAAAAATGGCAGACAAAGTAATAGATAAAGAAAGCATCATCAAGGAATACCGCCTTGACGAAAAAGATACAGGTTCATGCGAAGTGCAGGTAGCTCTTCTTTCGGCAAGAATCGCGCACCTCACAGACCACCTCGCAACCCACAAAAAGGACTTCCACTCGCGCAGAGGTCTCATTGCAATGACTTCAAAGCGCAGAAAGCTCCTCGATTACTTGAAGAAGAACGACCTTGAACGCTACAATTCGCTCATCGTTCGTTTGGGCTTGCGCCGATAATTACGCGACAAAGCCGTACTTTCCGTGCGGCTTTTTCTTTGCGCAAAAGGCGTTTAATGCGGGAAATCCGCAGTGAAAGCAAGGAAAGTTCGGGTTCGTCAAAAAAAAATTCAGCCCGGCTTTCTTTTTTAAACTAAAATTTAGCGATGCTAAGACGTCCGACCCGTCAGTCGCATTTTGAAAGAGAATACATAATGAAACAAAAATACAGCGTAGAGGTAAAAGACCTCGATATGACAATATCAACGGGAACAATCGCAAAACAGGCGAACGGTTCCGTAACAATCAGCGTTGGAGAAACAACGCTATTTGTATCCGCAGTGGCGGCAAACAGTGTAAAACCCGGTCAGGACTTCTTCCCCTTGACGGTTGACTACCGCGAAAACTATTCGGCGGCAGGCAGATTTCCGGGCGGATACTTCAAGAGAGAAGGCAGACCTTCCGAAAAAGAAATTTTAACTTCCCGCCTTTGCGACAGACCATTGCGCCCATTGTTCCCGAAGGGCTTTATGAATGAAGTCCAGGTAATCGGGCAGGTTTTGTCGGCAGATATGATTAACGACCCCGATATTTTGATGGTAAACGGCGCGTCGGCTGCCATGCTTATTTCCGACATTCCCTGGAACGGCCCCGTGGGCTGCATACGCCTTGGCGAAATCGACGGCGAATTTGTCGTAAATCCGACCCATGAGCAAATGGAAGAATCCGTCCTCGACTTGATCTACGTCGGCAACGAAAAAGAAATGATGATGATTGAAGGCTCGGCGGAACAATATCCCGACGAAAGATTTATCGAAGCCTTGGAATTTGCCCACAAGCAAATCCAGAAAATCATCGAAGCTCAAAAGGAGCTGGCAAAAATCTGCGGCAAACAAAAGCGCGAATTTGAGCTTCACACAGTAAAGCCCGAAATTTTGACAATGTGCCGCGAATACGTCGGCGGACGCCTTTTGGAAGCGGTTTTCCAAGACAACAAGCTCAAAAGACAAGGCGACGTTGACGCTCTCATGGCTGAAACTGCGGAATTCGTAAAAGGCAAAGTAGGCGAAGAGGAATTTGACGAAAATCAAATCAAAATGGCGTTTGAAGAACTCCAAGAAGTCGTTTATCGCGACAATATCTTGGACGCAGGCAAGCGTTGCGACGGTCGCGAAGTAAAGCAAATCCGCCCGCTCGGCGCAATGGTGGGCGTTCTTCCGAGAGTCCACGGCAGCGCAATATTCTCGCGCGGCGAAACTCAGGCTCTCGTCACAACCACGCTCGGCACAACCCGCGACGTTCAGGAACTCGACGGCTTGACAGGCGGTACGAAGCAAAAATCGTTCATTCTCCACTACAACTTCCCGCCCTACTCTGTCGGCGAAACAGGCCGCTTCGGCACTCCCGGCAGGCGCGAAATCGGGCACGGCAACTTGGCAGAACGCTCGCTTTTGCCTGTTCTCCCATCAGTTGACGAATTCCCGTACGCAATCCGCCTCGTTTCCGACATCATGGAATCAAACGGTTCGACTTCAATGGCGTCAGTCTGCGGCGGTTGCTTGAGCCTTATGGACGCGGGCGTACCGATAGAAACTCCCGTTGCGGGCATTTCCTGCGGATTGGTTACACGCTTTGACGAAAACGGAAACCTGCTAAAACACATTGTTTTGACGGACATCATCGGAGCCGAAGACCACTTCGGCGACATGGACTTCAAAATTTGCGGCACAAAGAACGGCATCACGGGCTTCCAGCTCGACCTCAAAATTAAGGGACTGCCCTTTGACATCGCAAAAGAAGCAATACGCCAAAACAAGGAAGCGCGCACAAAGATTTTGGGCGTAATGGCAGAAGCTTTGGCAGAACCCAACAAGGAACTCAAAGAATTTGCCCCGCGCATCAAGATTATCCAAATCGCCCCCGAAAAAGTCGGAGCACTCATCGGACCGGGAGGCAAGAATATCCGCCGCATAACCGAAGTTTCGGGCGCGCAAATCGACATCGACGACGACAACCCCGGCAAGGTTTTGATATTCGCGAACTCCGCAACTTCAATGAAGCGCGCGGTTTCGGAAGTCGAATTGATTGCGGCGGAAATTGAAGTCGGCAAGACCTACCGCGGCATCGTCCGTTCCATCAAGGAATTCGGCGCATTCGTCGAATGTCTGCCCGGCAAGGAAGGCTTGGTGCACATCTCGGAACTTGCGGATTTCCGCGTAAAGAAGACCGAAGACGTCTGCAAGCTTGGCGACGAAATGATTGTAAAATGCATCGGCATTGACGACAAGGGCAAGGTAAGACTTTCGCGCAAAGCGGCTCTTGAAGACATGAAGCAGGCTTAAAACTGCAAGCAGCAAAAAATTTAAGAGAGGGTTTTCGCCCTCTCTTTTTTTTTGCACCTGCCGGAAAAAAGTTTAGTCTTGCCTTAACCCAAGTTTTTTATAGAAATAACATATTTAATTAAATACATTTTTTAACAGACTATCACCAATGAAGAAATTTACATCTTTTCTCGCAATTTCGGCGGCGGCGTTAGCCTTGGCTGCATGTTCAGGAATGAACTCGGCAAAGCAAGCCCCCTACTGCAACAATTTAAAAGGCAAAGTGTTCTGCGGCTATCAAGGCTGGTACAGGGTTCCGACTGACGGCTCTGGGTTGGGCTGGGAGCACTGGGAAACTCCCGCAGAAGAATTTGAACCGGGCAAGTGCGGCATAGACGCATGGCCCGATGTTTCGGAACTCGATCCCGACGAAAAAATCGCAAGCAAATTCAAGCATTCAGACGGTTCGACAGCCTATGTTTACACAAATGAAAATCCAAAAACCGTAAACCGCCACTTCAAGTGGATGAAAGACTACGGCATTGACGGCGTATTTTTACAGCGTTTCGCTCTTGACGTTACGGGCGGGCACCACCAGTCCGACCTGCTTCTGCCATCAAATAACCGCGTGTTTAAAAACGCTCTAAAAGGCGCGGAAAACAACGGCAGAGCCATCGCCATCATGTATGACTTGACCTTGATGGGCAAGGACAACGACAAAAATTCTCTCGAAAAAGTCAAGAAAGACTGGAAGAAGCTCCTCGACGAATACAAATTCTTCGATTCTCCCGCCTACATGCGCCATAACGGCAAACCCGTAGTCGCAATCTACGGAATCGGCTTTGGCGACAACCGCGCATACACGATGGAAGAGCAGGCAGACCTCATCAATTTCTTTAAAAACGATGAAAAATACGGCGGATGCGCAATCGTTTTGGGCACTCCGACCTACTGGCGCACTCTCGACCGCGACACAATCAAAGACAAGCGTCTGCACGACATGATTAAAAGCGCGGATGTTCTTCTGCCTTGGAGTGTCGGACGTTTCGGCGGCATTGAAGGCGCGAAAAACCACGCGAAAAACCAGTTCGCGCCCGACGCCAAATGGTGCAAGGAAAACGGCGTGCTTTACATGCCTTTGGCGTTCCCGGGATTCAGCTGGGCAAACCGCTATGCCGACAGAAAGGCAAAATTCGACCATATTCCGCGACTTGGCGGCAAATTTTTCTGGCAGCAGGTTGTAGAAGCCAAAAAGGCGGGCGCAGATCTTCTGTATGTCGCAATGTTTGACGAAATGGACGAAGCAACGCAAATTTTCAAAGTCACGAACAATCCTCCCGAAGGCAATGGTTCGCGTTTCCTCTCCTACGCTCCCGATGATTCCGACCTGTATTTGAAGCTCTGCGGCAAGGCAGGTCAGCTCTTCCGCGGCGAAATCGAGCCTTCGGACGAGCTTCCGATCAAGACAAAATCATCAAAATAAAGACAACAACTCTCACACACTGCCATTATGGGATTAGAAACTATCGACTACATCGTAATTTTAATTTACGCCGCCGCCTTAATAGGCATAGGCGTGCTTCTTGCAAAGAAAGCTTCGGGAGGGCTTGACGAATACTTTTTGGGCGGCAGAACGCTGCCGTGGTATTTGCTCGGGACTTCGGGTATGGCGAACTGGTTTGACTTGACGGGAACGATGGTCATTACGTCGTTTTTGTTCATGATTGGCCCTCGCGCCCTCTTCATCGAATTCAGAGGCGGAGTGGTTTTGATTTTGGTGTTCATATTGTGCTTTACGGCAAAGTGGCACCGCCGTTCGGGTTGCATGACGGGGGCAGAATGGATGCAGTTCCGTTTCGGAAACGGCAAAGACGCAGACGCCGCCCGCCTTTTGACGGCAATCGTATCCATCTTGCCCGTAATCGGCATGATTGCCTACTTGATTCGCGGCACGGGACAGTTCCTTTCGATGTTCGTTCCCTACGCGCCAAGCATATGCGCGGTGGGCTTTGCGCTCGTTGCAGTTGCATATACCGCTTCGGCGGGCTTTTACGGCGTTGTCGTAGCCGACCTTTTGCAGTCCGCGCTTATTATCGGGGGCGCGATTGTGCTTTCAATAATGGCGTACAACATGTTTACGCCAATGGAAGTCAACGGCACTGTCCTATCCGCGGCGGACACTCTTAAATCTGTCGCAGCCGACGTAACAGGCAACACTTCGTGGACGGAAGCCCTGCCTTCATGGCATGTCCAAATGCCCGACGACCCCGAATACAAATTCTTCCAATTCCTTATTATCGCGATGGGATTTTACATGGTCCAGCAGGCG
This sequence comes from Intestinicryptomonas porci, assembly GCF_033971905.1. NCBI lineage: Bacteria > Pseudomonadati > Verrucomicrobiota > Opitutia > Opitutales > Intestinicryptomonadaceae > Intestinicryptomonas > Intestinicryptomonas porci. The sequence continues at coordinate 115,692 of NZ_JALBUT010000001.1, read as the reverse complement.
ATTTCGGGCTTGGCAAGCGGCTCCGACCAAAAATACTTTGCCGCCCGCTCCGACAAGGAATGCGGAAAGCTAAACCTTTTGGTTTCAGTTTTGATTTCCGTGCGTTGGCCGATGATGATCGGCTTGGCGGTATTGGGCATTTCAATCGTAAACGAATACTTTAACGGCGAAAACAAGGACCTCGCCGTTTACCGCGACGTTGAAGCGGTGGCTTCTGCGCATCATGGCATTGAAAATCTAAACGCAAATCCTGCCCTCAAAACGGAGGCACTGGTTAAGGACTTGCAGGCAGTATTGGGCGAAGAATGGGGAATGGAAGCAATCGCAAAGAATGCCCCGAAGGTAAAGAGCGTGTTGCAGTCGCACAACGCCATTTCAAAATCATGGCTCGAACTTTCCGCTTCGGCAAACTCGTTCAACCCGACTCTTCAAAAGTACATGCATGAAAAGCTCGGCGCGGACTGGGCTGAAAAAATCAAATCGACGGGCAAAATGCGCATAGTTGCCGACATGATAAGGAAAGCCTATAAGGACAAGGGCATTTCAAAGGCAAACTGGCACGAAACAACAACCGCCATCATAAAGGGTGAAAATCCCGAACTTGCCAAGAAAATCGAAAGCCTCCTTGGCGACAACTGGAAGAAAAAGCTGATGCTCGTGGGCTACCACGGAGTTACCGACCCCGAAAGAATTTTGCCTGCCGTCATCAGCGCGAAAGTTTCCGCAGGATGGATGGGCGTTCTTCTCGTTACACTCTTGGCGGCTTCAATGTCAACTTTCGGCTCAACGGTAAATTCGGCTTCGGCTTATGCGGTAAAGGACATCTACCAAAAGCTTTTCCGCCCGAACGCCGGCAGAAAAGAGCTTATCACGGCATCTTGGGCTACAACAATCTTGATTACGGGCATAGGATTTTTCCTCTCTCTCGTATTCGACAGCATTAACGACGTTTGGGACTGGATTATCATGAGCGTCACAACCGGCTTGTTTGTTCCGGGCTTCCTTAGAATGTACTGGTGGAGAATGAACGGCTGGGGCGTTGCGTTCGGCATGGCATCGGGCGGCATAGCGGCGATTGCGCAGAGAATTTTGCAACAAAACTTCGGCTGGGAATTCGCTCCGTGGGACAAGTTCGCATTCGTTGCGGTGTTTGCATTCGCGGCGACAATCATCGGTTGCCTGATGACAAAGCCTACTCCAATGCCGACTCTCGTTTACTTCTACAAAAAGACGCGCCCGTTCGGCTTCTGGGGTCCCGTGCGCAAGTATGTCACAAAAGAGCAGCTCGACTACATAAACGGCGAAAACCGCCGCGACATTGCAGCGCTTCCTTTCGCGTTCCTCTATCAGGTAACCCTCTTCCTGTTGCCAATGCTCCTTGTCATACACCAGACAAAGATGTTCTTCTGCATTCTTCCCGTATTCATAATTTCGGTCATCGCGCTATATCTCTTGTGGTATAAAAATCTGCGCCCCGACCGCAAAATGGAGCTTGAAGAAACTCCGATAAAAGTGCCGGAAGAAGCGTAAGAGAGCATTGCAAAAAAAGGAAACTCAAAAAGGGTTTCCTTTTTTTTGACGTCGGCGAAAAAAATTTCGGGAAGGAAAACGAGCAATCAAAACCTAAATCCCCAAAACATTTGATAAAAACGGAAGCAAAAAGCCCGCGTCAAAGTGCTTGACATAAGTTTTTGGAAAAACCATAAATATTGTAATTATTTTAATATGAACAAGGCAATATCAGCAACTCCGTTAAAAACTCTCGACGCCGAAGTTTTTGATGCAATCGCAAAAGAAACCAACCGTCAGCAAACTCACCTCGAACTCATAGCGTCGGAAAACTTCACTCTTCCCGCCGTTATGGAAGCAATGGGATCAACCCTTACAAACAAATACGCGGAAGGCTATCCCGCAAAACGCTATTACGGCGGCTGCGAATTTGTGGACGTAATAGAACAGCTTGCAATCGACAGGGCTAAAAAGCTCTTCGGGGCAGAACATGTCAACGTACAGCCACACTCGGGCTCTCAGGCAAACATTGCGGTTTATACGGCAGTATTGAAGCCCGGCGACAAAATTCTCGCAATGTCGCTCGAACACGGCGGACACTTGAGCCACGGGCATCCGATGAACCTTTCGGGTATGCTCTACAACATCGTAAGCTACGGCGTTGACGAAAAAACGGGCCGCATCGACTACGAAAAGCTTGAAGAAGTGGCAATGGCTGAAAAGCCGAAACTCATTGTTGTCGGCGCAAGCGCGTATCCGCGCACGATTTATTTCGACAAAGTGGGCGAAATCGCGAAAAAATGCGGCGCAATGCTGATGGCAGACATCGCCCACATAGCGGCGTTGGTTGCCGCTGGCGTACACCCTAATCCCGTGCCGTACTGCGACTTCGTTACAACCACGACGCACAAAACCCTGCGCGGCCCCCGTGGCGGCATGATTATGTGCCGCGAACAATACGCGAAAGCCATAAATTCTTCGGTTTTCCCGGGCAACCAGGGCGGTCCCCTCATGCACGTCATTGCGGCAAAAGCTGTCTGCTTTGGCGAAGCGTTGAAAGATTCTTTCAAGGAATACGCAAAGCAGATAATCAAAAATACTGCAAAGCTTGCCGACGAACTCGCAAAGCGCGGGCACGGCATTGTTTCGGGCGGAACAGACAACCACCTGCTTTTGATTGACTTGCGCAAAAACAATCCCGACCTTACGGGCAAGGCGGCGCAAGCGGCTTTGGACAAGGCAAACATCACCACAAACAAAAACACCATCCCTGGTGAAACCCGCTCCCCCTTCCAGGCAAGCGGCATACGTCTCGGAACAGCCGCGGTCACATCGCGCGGTATGGGCGAAGACGAGATGGTTAAAATTGCGGAAGCAATCGACCTTGTTTTGTCGAACCCAGAAGACGAAGCGGCAATCGAAAAGGCAAAGAACATCGCCCTCGAACTTTGCGCGAAATTCCCACTGCCTTACTGAGAACTCAAAAATACACAACTTTAAGCCGCCGACTTGTAATATTCGGCGGCTTTTTTGTTTTCGCAAACGCAGGATTTAAGGGAAATAAAAATTTATAAAAAAAAATCTTGCAAATTTTGCTTTTTTTGGAGACTATTTAAACAGCTTAAAAAGGCATGATTGCAAGGTTCGAAAATCTTTGATTGCCCTTTTTAAGCCCTATCCCTTAAAATTTAACAAACAAAACAATCTTATTTACTTATTAAAAAGGTTATTATGAAAAACAGACAAACTCACAAGGCGTTCACATTGGTTGAATTGCTAATCGTTATATCAATCATCGCGGTATTGGCAGGTTTGGTTATGCCGGCTCTCACAGGAGCAATGAGATCGTCCGACAAGCTGAAATCATTAAATAACGCAAAAGGTATTGCCACTGCCTGGCAAAGCTATGCAAAGGGCGAACGTTCCCGCACGCTCACGGCAGACACGGTGCACGATTGGGCTTTCCGTCTTGCCTCCCATGCTGATTTAAATATCCCCTCTTTCTGGATTATGGAATTTGACCCGATTGTTGCCGACAAACTCGGCTCAGGTGCTCCCATGCCCGCAAATATCGGCGACAAATTCGGCACAAACTGGAAAATCAGCGAAGAATTTAAGGCATTCCCCCTCTCTTGGGAAGTTGCAAACAAGACACAGCCGAGCGCAAATTCAAACACTCCTTTGATTTGGTCTCGCGGTTTGAAAGCCACAGGCACTTGGGACAAGAACGAAGGCGTATTCGGCGACCAGGGCGGACACATCGCATTTGTTGACATGTCCGTAAAATGGTACGATGCCTTGCAAAACGAAGACGCTCCGCGCGGCGAACTCAAAGTTTATAATGAAACGCGCCCGACATTCAACATCGGACAGGCAATTCGCGGCGGCGCGGCAAACATTCTTAAATCCCAGACGGAATAGTTTTAAAGTTTAAATATCTTTACCAAAAGGCGGAATGTTTTATTCCGCCTTTTTTTGTGCAACCAAAATGCAATGAAAGTAAATGCTTTAAAAAGACTTTTTATTGCGCATTGAAACAGTATTTCAAAATATAAGATATTTATATTAAAAGCTTGACTTTATTTTTTTTAGGGATATTTCTAAATTATCTATTTTAAATTTTAAATATATTATTTTATGAAAACAAAGAGATACCTTTACTCGATAGCGGCTTCAGCTCTATTTTTGAGCGGTGCATACGCCGCCGACACAGAACTTGTGCTTGACGCCTCGCAAGATGGTTTGACATGGGCTGACGCTCTTTGGTCAAACGGAACGCCGCAAGAAGGCATCACTGCCCTCATCAATATTGCCGACTCTGAAAATCCCCTTTTGATACAAGGCGAAGCTGTGGCGGGAAAGCTTAATGTTTACAATAACTCATACCTTTTGCTTACAGGCGAAGGCAATTCTCTCAAAACAACCATAACCGAAGCCCCCTACGGGAATATCGAAATTTACAACAATTCAAAATTTGTTGTTTCGGACAAGGCAAGTTTGACAATTGCAAACGGAATGTCTGTTTATGTTAATGACAATGCATCGTTTGAAGTAAATAACGCAACCTTCACCGGAAAATTTTACAACAAGGCAAACAACGTAGTTATCCAAAACGGCTCGACTTGGAATGCAACGGGATATCATAACGGAATAAAAGACGCCAATATCCTTGTTAAAGATTCCACAATCAATTCAACAACAGGCTTCCAGATGGGATCAGGTCAAACGGCAGGTCATTCCAAAGTGCTTACTTTGGAAAATTCCGACTGGAAGTTTGGCGGCAACGGCGCAAACTTCTGCGGCATTGTAAATATTCTCGATTCTTCTATTACAAGCACGGGGCATATAAATATGGCTGCCGAAGGCGGCAACGCTTCGGGTGAAAACTTGCTTTATATGAAAGGCTCTTCCGCAAAATCGCTTTCCACGATGACAACTTATAAGCTTTGGTGGAACACCAATGGCGGAGATACTTCCACGACTTTGCACCAAGCTGGAAACACCAATGTTACAATTTCAAATGCCTTTGACTCATCCAACAATACAAACGGCGGCAGTAATGTATTGTGGCTCTTTTCGGGCGATAACAACACAGCTCAAAGTTCTGCCGACTCTTCATGGGGCGATAACGGCAAAAACAAAAACACGACGGGCATTTGGAAAATAACAAACGCTCAAACAGTAGAAGGTATTCAAACAACTTCGACAAACTCCCTCTTCAAGACAAATTCAATCTATTTGAAAGTTTCAAGCGTTGAAGACAATAATTTCCAGTCGGTTGTTGACTGGGCAGGCACAGGCAATACTTTCAAAACAAGCTATGATGTATTTCCATGTCTTTCGACAGGTGCAAACACCAATGCTGTTTCTTCTTTCACTGTCCGCGACGGCGCACTTGCGGATATTGGTGCGTTTGTTGTTGTAGGTGGCAAGGTTGATGCATCGCTTTCGGGTACAGCGTCTTTCAATGTTTTAAACGGTGCAACATACAACCAGAAATCTCATATCGTTTTGCAAAACTCAACAGTAGCAGGCTCAACTGGTAGAAGCGAATTCAACTTTGAAAATGCAAATTGGAATAGAACTAACGGCAGTCTCCTTATCGGGTTTGGCTCAAATTCTCGTACCGAAAACCCAAACCAAGATGCAATTTCGGGTACATCTATTGCTACAATAAAAGATTCTATAATAACCTATGGTGGTAACGTAGCTCTTGCTGGATCAAAAATTGATTTAAGTGAAAGTGGAACTACACACTCAAACGTTGCAAAGCTCGTTATTGACGATACCAAATTTACATTCAACGGAGAATTATATTTAGGGCATATTGGCTACAATGGTGGAACAATCTATGGCGGAACTTCTATCATTGAAGTTATAGGCGAAAATTCTGCATTCATTTCATCAAATAAAGGTTTGTATTCGGGCTATAATACAACAACTTACGGTGGAGCCCGCAAAATTTTGGTAAGCGGCAAGAACAACACTGTTTCTTTCGGCTCGAACGGTGCTTTTTACATGAACTCCGCAGGAGGTGCAAAACAATATGGCGGCTCGTTTGAAGTAAACATTCAAGGCGAAGGCCATACTTTCCAAACAGGAAATAATATTGACATCGGCATGAAAGATGCTGTTGGCGGTTCAAATACATTCTATGTAAAAGGAACATCTTCCGCCAATAAAAACAAAGTTCTTGTCAATGGCGGAAATATTTACATCAAAGCTTCCAGCGATCAAAAATCAACCATCGTCAACACAATGGAACTTGCCGGTAACACAATCCTTTCAAAAAATTCAGATGGCGAAAGAATAAACTTTAATTTGTCTTCTTCCGATACTGCCGTTGCGGGTGCGGCAAAATTCATAATCTCTGGCGAAAACAACGAAGTTTATTTGAACAACTTGTCAGTAGGCAGAACAGACCTTGATTCAGGAAGTGTATTGCTCCAAATTGAAGGTTCAACACACAACATTAGTGCAGTTAATTTTGCAATGAGAACAAGTGGCTTGAATACACAAGCGGCAACACTCTCTTTCGTTTCTGACAGCGTTGGCATATCCACTTTGAAAACCACAAGCGTAAACGAATTAAGCGGTTTCATTGACGTGGATTTCTCAAAGTATGTCGCCCAAACGACAGATCCTATGCAGTTTATTTTGATATCCGCCGAAAATAATTGGGACGGTTCAAATTACGAAACAGACAGCGAAAATGAGTACATCAAAGTATCTTTGGCAAATGAAAACGATACTTGGAGAACATTTATGGAAGGCAACAACCTCGTGTTGGAATATAATTCCGCTGTAATTCCCGAACCTTCGACGTTTGCCGCCATATTCGGCGCGATTGCCCTTGCATTTGCTGCATATCGCAGAAAAAAGCAGTAAAAAATGTGCAGGAACGGCAATAAAAAAGCAGTTTTATAAAGTTTTATTTTTCGGCAAAAGCATCCTTAAAACGGATGCTTTTTTATTGCCTCGCTATTTTAGGAATGAAGAATTGGGGGAGCTTCGTTCCCAATACTCCCACAGGTGTCGCTTTTCGTTTTGGTGGCAACGTAAGCGTTCTGCAACATTTGTTAGGAGAATTTTTATTAAAAAAATTTTTCAAAAAACGTTTTCTAAAGCCCTGTTTTGTAACATTTACACAGCAAAGGAAACTAATTTCAACACCAAAGATGGAATAGGAAAGCAAAGTTTTCTCAATTTTTCGTTCTTTATTCTCATTCTTCGTTCTTCGAGATTTTAGTGAAAAAGAAAGTTGCTTTTTTAAGCGGATACATTAAAAGAATTTGGCATTTAAAAATAAGAATATTTATGGCGAAAAATTCAGGAAAATTGAAATGGTGCAAAGTAAGGCTCGGCAACGACCTAAACTGGTGGGTCTCGGAAACGAGCGATAAAATAAACTGGGACATAGACGGGTTAAGCGTCATAGACCCGCGCCAAGCCACCCATATCCTCGAATCGCTTTCCGCGCTCAAAGAATACGGGCTGCAAGAAAGCATTGTGGAAAACGCGTTTTTTACCTTCGCAATCGACAAGAAAACCGACAAAAACACCGTGCGCATAGTCCGCGTGACAGGTTCTGTGTACGACGACGAACAATACTTTTTACTGCCGAACAATCTCGATGACGAATCTTCCCCTTACGCGGAATTTTTGGATCATATCACTTCCCTTCAAATAAAGATGCTAAACAGCACTTTCAAATTTGAAGAAAAACTCACAATCGAAGACCTCGAAGACGAAATCCGCGAAAAGTACCACAACGACTACATGGAAGGAAAAGCAATCCACGTCTTCCCCGAAATCATGGACATCTTGGAGTACGTTCCCGAAGGCTATTCGCTCGACGACGAAGAGGAAGATTTCGACAAGGAAAAAGAAGACGAAGAAGATTCTTACGACGATATAGACGACTTGCCCAGCGAAGACGAAAACATCGAAGAAGACGAAACCATGCACTGGGACGAAGACGATGACGACTCTTACAGCGACTTCGGCGATGAAGACGACGAAAGTTTCGACAGCGACGACTATTAAAAAAGTTTTCTTTTTTCCGAAAACTATTTAATACTTCGTCCGCAATTTTCACATGGGAAACCTCCCCGCAAATTCAAAAGAAAATTTAAGCACCGCAAATGCTCAAATTGAAATTGCGGACGGCATTGCCGTCATAAAAATAAGCGGGGACTGGCTCGTTTCGGACAAACGCCCCGACTCGGACACAATTATCGGTAAGCTTCCGCCTGATGCAAGGGAAATCAAATTCGACGCTTCCGCCCTCGGCAAGTTCGACTCCGCCTTAATCTGTTTTTTGCTTAAAATTTACGATGCTTCAATCGAGAGAAAAACAGCTTTAAGCCTCGCATCTTTGCCCGAAAGCGCGGTTTCGCTTTTAAATCTCGCAACCGCGGTAAACATCAAGACAAACGAAAGCAAAAACTACCACAATAAAAACATCTTCCACGAAGTCGGAACCCACACGATTTCTACTTTGCAAAAAGTAAAGCAACAGCTTGCTTTTTTGGGCGAATTTACAATGGCTTTTTGCAACATTTTCAGGCTTCGCAGCAGATTTATGGCGTCCGACCTCATGAAAGCGGTGCAACGTTCGGGTCCAAACGCGCTTTTGATTGTGTCGCTCATAAGTTTTTTGGTAGGTCTTATTCTTGCGTTTGTCGGGGCAATCCAGCTTTCAAAATTCGGTTCCACGATTTATATTGCGGATCTTGTCGGGTTGGCGATGGTGCGCGAAATGGGCGCGATTATGGTCGCAATAGTGATGGCGGGCAGAACGGGAGCCGCGTTTGCCGCCGAGCTCGGCTCAATGAAGGTAAACGAAGAAATTTCAGCTTACAGGACATTCGGAATTTCCCCGATGGAGTTTTTGGTATTGCCGCGAATGATTGCCCTTGTATTAATGTTTCCGCTTCTAACGATTTTTGCCGACTTAACGGGCATAATCGGCGGATTTGCGATAGCATGGGGCATGTTCGACATAAACTATGAAAGCTATCTTGCGCACACCGCAAACTTTTTAGACCTGACCCAATGCCTCGCGGGAATAGGCAAGAGCGTGGTTTTCGGCATAATAGTCGCAATGGTGGGCTGTATGAAAGGCATGACTTGCGGCGACAGCGCGGAAGACGTCGGGCTTGCCACTACTTCAAGCGTGGTGACAAGCATAACATTAATCGTTGTCGCAGACGCAATATTCGCGGTACTGTTTAACATTTTCGGGATATGATTTCGCCAAAAATAACAGTCGAAAACCTCTCGATAGGCTACGAAGACTACGCAGTGATGAACAATCTCAATTTTGAGGTAGGAAACGGCGAAATTTTCGTGGTAATGGGCGCAAGCGGCTGCGGCAAAAGCACGCTCCTTCGCACAATGATAGGACTTCAAGACGCGCTAAGCGGCTCGATTTCTTATGGCGGAAAGAATTTCAACAACGCCCCCGAAGATGAGAAATCGGAAATGCTGCGCTCTTTCGGCGTTCTCTATCAGGGGGGCGCGCTATGGTCGGCAATGACGCTCGAAGAGAACATCGCCCTGCCCTTGCGCCGCTTCACAAAGTTTTCCGAAAGCGACATAAAAGAGCTTGTGAATTTAAAGCTCGCGCTGGTGGGTTTGAGGGGATTCGGAAATTTCTACCCATCGGAAATAAGCGGCGGCATGAGAAAGCGCGCGGGACTTGCGCGCGCAATCGCGCTCGACCCGCAAATACTTTTCTTCGATGAGCCGAGCGCGGGGCTTGACCCCGTGTCGTCAAGAAGGCTCGACGAACTCATACTCCAAATGCGCGACTCAACGGGCGCGACGGTTGTCATTGTAACCCACGAGCTTGCAAGCATCTTCACAGTCGCCGACCGCGCGATTTATTTGGACAACAAAACGCGTACGCAAACTGCAATCGGCAATCCGAAAGAGCTGTTAAAAAGTGGAAATGCGGACGTGAGAACTTTCTTAAACAGGGGCGTTGACCCGCTTTCAACCCAAGACAAATTATGACACAAAAGGCAAATCCCATTGTAATAGGCATTTTTGTGGTTAGCGCGCTTTTAATTGCGCTCACCGCGTTAATGGTTTTTGGCGCATCAAAATTTTTCACAAAGACCGAAAAATTCGTATGCTACTTCAAAAGCGGCATAAACGGTTTGGACATCGGTGCGCCCGTAAAATACAAGGGCGTGGAAATCGGCAAGGTAGAAGATATACTGATTTTCCCCTCTCCGCGCGATCCGCGCAAATCAATGATTGCCACAAAGCTCTCAATAGATTTGGCAAAAACCAAGAGAAATTCATTCGGCAATTTTTATGAAAGCGAATCGCAACTTGAAAAGCAAATAGAAGACGGTTTGCGCGCGAAGCTGAATTTCCAAAGCATCGTTACAGGCATGCTCTACATAGAATTGGACTACTTTGAAGAGCCAAACACTCCATTTAGAATGTTCAACATAATGCCGGAAAACATTATGGAAATCCCTGTTGTCGAATCAAACATATCAGACTCCATAAAGCTTATGGAAAAGACGCTGAAGGAAGTATCCGAGATAGACTTTAACACACTTTCAAAGAACATCAACGCGCTCCTTGAAACTTCAAACGAAAAGATTGCGCAAATAGATGTCGCAAAAATAAATTCAAACCTTGTCGGCGCGCTCGAAAACATAAACGCAATAACCGAAAAGGCAAATAAAGAAAATCTCCCCGCAGAAATCAAAACCGCCATTGCCAACGCAAAAACCTTCTTCAAGGGCTCCGACAACAACATAAAAAAACTCGCTTCAAACGCGGAAGAAACCATGGCAAACATAAACAGGCTTGCAGAGAACGCAAACGCCCTGATTTCGCCAAATTCGCCATTCTTGTACGACATTTCAATATTCCTGCAAAACATAAGCCAAACAGCGTACTCGCTGAAAACCCTCGCGGATTTTCTCGACAGAAACCCAAGCGCGCTTTTGACAGGCAGACCCGAAAACGAATAACCAACGCAAAAAAATGAAAAAGAACTTTTTTAAACTGATTTTGCCCGCAATCGCGGCGGCTCTCCTTTCTTCATGTATAGGGCTTAAAATCGACCGCCCGAAAGACAACACAAACTACCACGTTCTCCCGCCCGCGCAAACAAGCGAAAAAGCGGAAGGCTTGAAAGAAGTTTGCGTAAACGTCTTTGAAGTGCGCATTCCAAGCTACATGGCGCGCAGCCAAATCGTCCATGCAGGCAAAAATTCATCGGTAATTTTCATGGCAGATTCCGATCTCTGGGCTGAACCCGTGCAAAACGCCGCAACCCGCTCCGTGGTATGCTTCCTGTCGGAGATGACAAATTCAAATAACATACACTCGAGCCTCGTTTCAAGTTCGGGCAAAAACTCCGTCGCGCTTAAAATAAACATCCTCGAATGTATCGGAGAGCTTAACGGCAAGCTGAATTTCAAGGCTCAATACTCCATTTCAAATTCGGAAAAAAACGTGTCGGAGTTTTTCGCGTTCTCAACAGACGCAGGCGCGGCATACAGCGAATATGTTTGCGCGATTTCAAAGGCGCTTGAAAGTTTAAGTCTTGATATTTGCAAAAAAATGTCGGATTTTAACAAATAACAAACCATTAAAAAAGAAACGGAAAAATATATGACAACAGCTTTATGGTTTTCTGGACAAGGCGCACAGAGCGTCGGAATGGCAAAAAGCCTGTACGAAGCCGACGGCGACGTAAGGGAGCTATTTTCGAGAGCCGACGAAACGCTTGGGATGCCCCTTTCAAAACTATGCTTTGAAGGCCCGATGGAAGAGCTGACAAAAACGAGCGTATGCCAGCCGGCACTCTTCCTGCATGGCATATGCGTTGCGACAATTTTGAAAAAGCGCGGAATGCTCGGCGAATTGAAGGCGGCTCTCGGGCTTTCCCTCGGGGAGCTTACAGCCCACGCCCTTGCAGGCACATACTCTTTTGAAGACGGCTTGAAGATTGTCGCCGAAAGAGGAAGGCTCATGCAGGAGGCATGCGACGCCTCAAAAGGCGCAATGTCGTGCTTTATCGGGGCTTCAATTGATGCGGTAAAGCCCTACTGCGAAGAATTTGACGTTGACATGGCAAACTTGAACTGCCCGGGGCAAGTCGTGATTTCCGGCGAAGCGGAAAAAATCGAAGCCGCAACCGCCGCGGCAAAAGAGCGCAAGGCATTCAAGCTCGTCGTTCCGCTAAAAGTCGCGGGAGCATACCACAGCAGGCTCATGGAACCCGCAAGGGCGAAATTTGAAAAATTCTTAGCGGGAATAGAATTTAAAAAACCTAACATTGCAGTATTTACAAACGTCACGGGCGAGCAGATTTCAGACCCCACAGAAATCAAAAAGGCGTTGGTCAAGCAGGTCGTATCCCCCGTCAAGTGGGAATTGTGCGTAAGGAACGCGGCAAAACTCGGCATCGAACAATATTACGAATGCGGTCCGGGCGGAGTATTGGCGGGAATCGCAAAGCGCATCGACAAGGAATTGAACGTGAAATCAATCGCTGAATTCGGCGATTTTGAATAAATCTTCAAAAATATGAAATAAAGGGGAAAAAAAGAGGTTGACAAAATCTCTTTTTCAACCTTTCATTTTACGTTTTAAAAATTTAAGAAAATCAATAAATCAAAATGGCACTCAGAATAAGATTACAAAGGCACGGCTCGACACACAACCCGACTTACAGGCTTGTGGTTGCAGAACAGGCGTCAAGACGCGACGGCAAGTTCGTTGAAAATCTCGGCTATTACAACCCGAAAGCGCGCGGTCAGGAAGCGGAATCGAAACTCAACATCGAACGCATAGACTATTGGACAAGCGTCGGTGCACAAATGAGCGACACCGCAAAAGCGCTTGTTAAACGCGCAAAAAAAGAAGCCGCTAACGCATAATCGCGCAAGCGGCGCAAAAATCGCCATATAAAAAAGGCGGTTTTTTATTCGACATAGCATGGCAATTTTAAAAGTAGATTTTTTGACACTGTTCCCCGCGATGCTCGATGGATTTTTAACGGAGAGCATGCTTGGCAGAGCGCAAAAAAACGGAATTTTGGAATTGCGTGCGCATAACATTCGCGATTGGGCGGAAGGCAAGCATAAAATCACCGACGACAGGCCTTTCGGAGGAGGTCCGGGGATGTTGATGAAGCCGGAACCCGTATTCGCCGCAATCGAAGAGTTGCAAAGTTCGGAATGCACAAGAATTTACATGTGCCCCGACGGAGAAAAACTCTCGCCGCAAATTGCATCGGAGCTTGCAAAATCAAAGCATCTGATAATACTAAGCGGACATTACGAAGGCATTGACGAACGCATACGCGAATGTGTAATCGACAGGGAAATCTCCATCGGAGATTACGTTTTGACAAACGGCACTTTGCCTGCGGCGGTTTTGGTCGATACCGTTGCAAGATATGTGCCGGGAGTTCTCGGCGAAGAAAATTCCCTTTCGACAGACTCTTTCAACAACAACCTGCTCTCTTTTCCGCAATACACAAGACCCGCGGAATTCAGAGGAATGAAAGTTCCCGAAGTTTTGATGTCGGGCAACCATGGCGAAATTGAAAGATGGAGGCGCGAGCGTCAAGTTGAGCGCACAAACAAAAGGCGACCGGATATTTTAAAGCAGAGTTAAGGAGACAATATGAATCAGGAATTGCTTAAAGAAATCACAAAAGAGCAAATCAAGGAAAACGTCACAAGCTTCAAAGTAGGCGACGGCGTTCGCGTCCACACAAAAGTTCGTGAAGGCGACAAGGAACGCATTCAGGTATTTGCAGGCATCGTAATTGCGCGCAAAGGCAGCGGCATTCACGAAACATTCACGGTACGCCGTATTTCTTACGGTGAAGGCGTGGAACGCGTATTCCCGCTCAACTCGCCGAACATCGAAAAGATTGAAGTTGAACGCGAATCCGTACCGATGAAGGCACGCCTCTACTACTTGCGCGACAGAGTCGGCAAGGAAGCCACAAAGGTTAAGGAAAAGCGTTTGCAGCAGGCGTAATTGCCTTTTGCGAAAAGTAAAATTTATCGGCGTCGAAGTGCGCATACGCGCTTCGCGCTTTTTTATACCCATTTTAAACGCGAAAAATCCAAGCACACTTTCCAATAGGATTTTGAAAACAAAATCGCCCTTCACACATTTGCATTTAGCGATTAAACGCCCGCAATAAACTCTTTTTTTTACGCACACAATCACTCTTTTAGCAAGCGGAAATCCCAAAATAAATACGGTACTTTGTATAAATAAACTTTACCGCAGTCATGGCATAAAAAGCCCATTGCCTAACCAAATAAGCCTCTCCGAAATTTAAACCTACATTATTGCATTTCAGCATAAGCCTCTTCACACGCCAAACGGCAATGTTTGCGAATAATCTTTGAACGCAAATGCTTCTAGAATCTGTGCAAATTTGCAGCTCTTTGCAAGCTACCGCCAAGAGCTTTTGAGCCTAAGTCATTTTGGGCAATTAATGTTTTAACATTTTAAAAATTTCTTCAAAAAGGGATATTATTTGCTCTTCATTTGCTTTTTTCTTCCTTGCTTTTAGAATAAATTAAATATGCAAAAGACGAAAAATTAAACAAAACCTACTTTGATGGAAGTACAGGGGGAAAATCCTTTTTCCAAAAAAATTCGCTTAAAACCAAGCGTTTTTTGCCAAGATTTATTTATGTAAAGTTTTCTCAAAATTTAACATTCACAAAAAAGTCGGCAAACAAGTGCCGACTTAAAAAAACTGCAAAGCCGCTAAGCGTTCTTCAAGGCTTCAAGCATTGTTTCTATCTGTAAGGGTCTCGACGTCCAAAGAGAAAGCGAAAGCGCGCCCTGAGATGCAAGCATTGCAAGCCCTGATGCCGCCTTGAAACCATATTTTCGCGCCTCCAAAACAGCGTTAGTCTCGCGCGAACGGATGTATGGCATATCAAAGTACACACACCCATTGGGAACTTTCGCAAAATCCAAGACGGGCTTGTCGTCGGGCTTTAAGCCGACAGAACTTGCGTTTATGATTATGGAATTCGGCTCGATTTTTGAGAAACAGTCAAGCGGTTCTGCGGAAAATCCGCAGGCGGAAATGTCTGCCAAAAGTTTTTCAAGCCTCGACTTCGTGCGGTTATAAATGCGCAGGCTTTTGCACCCGTCAACGAGTGCCTTAAAAGCGGCGGCTCTCGACGCTCCGCCCGCCCCCAAAATCACGACGTCGGAATTTTTAAAAACGCGCCCGCTGAAATTTTCGACCGCCCACGCCACGCCGAATCCGTCGGTGTTGTCACCTTTCCAACCGCCTTTCGTGCGAATTAAGGTGTTTGCCGCCCCGACCATTTGCGCAAATGGCGATATTTCGCACAAAAACGGCATTACAATCTCTTTGTGCGGGATTGTGAGATTTATCCCCGCAAAATCCGCCTTGTGAAACTCTGAAAGCGTCTTTTCGAGATTTTCGGGATCTATCTCGAATTTGTAATACTTCCAAGATGCAAACTGCCCTTCCGACTGCGCCAATTTTCGCAATGCGGCATTTTGCATTACGGGACTCAAAGAATGCGCTATGGGCTTTCCGAAAACGGCGAGTGAATTTTCGGCAAAATCCCCGCGCCTTTTCAAGTCTTCAAGATGCAAAACAATGTCGGTATCAAACATAAATTCTCTCTCCGAAAAGGAAAGTCCCCACCCTTATGAGAGTCGAACCCTCTTTTATGGCGCATTCCAAATCGCCCGACATTCCCATTGAAAGTTCGGGCAAAGCAACATCAAAATCTGAACTCAGCTTGTCGCGCAAATTGCGCAAGTTTGAAAAAGCCCTGCTTGCCGACGCCAAGTCTTCATCAAGAGGCGCGATTGCCATAAGCCCTTCAACCTTCAAATTTGAAAGCTTTAAGATTTCTTCCAAAAGCTTGGGGGCTTCCTCGATTTCAGCCCCGAATTTTGCGGGGTCGCGCCCCGAATTCACCTGCATTAAAACGCGCAAAACCTTGCCCGCTTTTTCGGCTTCGGAATTGAGCTTCACGGCAAGATGGATGCTGTCTAAGCTCTGCACTCTGTCAAACAGCATAACCGCCTTTTTCGCCTTGTTCGACTGCAAATGCCCGATAAGCTCCCACGAAATACCGCTTGAAAGAGGAATTTTTCCCTCGGCTTCCTGTACCCTGTTTTCGCCTACGGAAAGAAGCCCCGCTTTTTGCGCATGCAAGGCGGCGTCAACGGGATGGTTTTTCGTGACAGGCAAAATACGCACTTCGTCGGGATTTCTACCGCATGACGCGCATGCAAGCCCAATCCTCTCTTTTAGCCTGTTTAGATTTTGCGAAAATTCGTCAAAGGAAATCATCTTAAAAAATCACTGATGTTTTTTGGCTTCTTTTGAAGATTCCATCAAACGCTTGCCAAACTTCCACAAAGGCCCCGTTATGTTGCCCGCATTCGTCAAAACATCGTCCAAGGCGTTTATGAACCTATCGATTTCCTTGTCGCCCGAAATGTATGGCGGAAGAATTTTCAAAACGTCGGAGCCGTGGTCGGTGACCTGCGTAATGATGCGGTGATTGTCCATAAGGGAAGTTACAATCATCTGGGTAAACAAAGCGTCATTTGCCATTTTCAAGGCTTTCCACGCCGCTTTCTTTAATATCGACTTCGGCTCCTGAAATTCGATTGCAATCATAAGCCCCATACCGCGGGCTTCTTTTATGTAATCGTGCTTTTCGCGAAGAGCGTTTATTCTTTCGACAATCTTTTTGCCAGCCTCTGCGGAGCGTTCAACCATGTTTTCGTTGTCCAATACGCTCAAAGTCGCCAAACCCGCAACCATTGCAAGGGCATTTCTTCCGAAAGTCGTTGAATGAACAACGCACCTTTCCAAGTTAGAGAACGCCGCCTGGTGTATCGCGCGCGTCGTAATGAACGCGCCAACAGGCACATAGCCGCCCGACAAAGTTTTTGCGACCGTTACGATGTCGGGGTCCAAATTCCAGTGGTTGAAAGCGAACATTTTGCCCGTTCTGCCCAAGCCCGTCTGGACTTCGTCGCAAATAAACAAAGTGCCGTACTTTCTGCAAAGCTCCTGCGCCTTGGGCAAGTAGTCTTCCCTCGGGATATGCACGCCGTGCCCCTGCACACATTCAACGATAAACGCCGCTACGTCGCCTTTTTTAAGCTCCGCTTCAAGCGCGTCCAAGTCGTCATACGGTACGCAACCGAACCCCGGAAGCATTCCGCCAAAGCCGTCTTGAAAATTCTTGCTGACCGTCAAGGAAAGAGAACCGTAAGTCAAGCCGTGATACCCGCCCTTTTGCGAAAGCACCCTTGGACGCTTCGTGAAAGCCCTTGCGAACTTTACCGCGCCTTCGTTTGCCTCTGTTCCCGAATTGCAGAAAAACACCGCTTCAAGACGTCCGCCAAGACGCTTTACAAGCTCCTCCGCCAAAAGCCCGCTTAAAAGCGCGCAGTTCAGCTGAACCATGTTCGAAACTTTCATGTCGATGGCGTCTTTTATCGCCTTGCCGACAACGGGATGGTTTCTGCCCAAGCCGAACACGCCGTAGCCGCTTATGAAGTCCAAATAATCGTTGCCCTGGCCGTCGTAAAGATAACAGCCGTCGCCCTTCAAAAAGCACTTGTCAAAACCTATTGTACGCAAGACTTTCACGAAAGTTTTATTCATGTACTTTTCGTGAAGCTCGTAATTTTCGCCGAAACGCGATTTTACCAAAGACTGCAAGTCAAATTCTTTCATATCATTAAAAACAATTTGAAAAAAAATATTAGCCCCGACATCTCCAAGTTCAAACCTTATTTTGAAAAATTCACCCATAAAAAACTTGCCCTTTCCGCGTTTTTATCAAAAGTAAAAACAAGAAGATTTTATATATGGAAACGATTTTTCCCATGGCGCATTACGTCGTGAACCTCGACCCTTTCGCGGTACGCTTTCCCGACGGCTGGTTTTTGGAGGGCATACGCTGGTACGGGCTGGCATACCTCGCGGGCTTTTTAATCGGGCTTTGGCTGCTTAATTTGTACTACAAAAAAGGCCGCTCGCCACTAAACCCCGACGAGACCTCGTCGCTTTTGACGTATCTTGTGTTCGGCATAATAATAGGCGGAAGGCTCGGCTACATGCTATTTTACGACTTCGACAGATTTGTGTCGGACCCCGTAAGCGTATTCATGATAATGAACGGCGGAATGGCAAGCCACGGAGGCTTTATAGGAGTTGCAATAGCACTTGCGCTGTTCTCAAAAATCCATAAAACGCCGTTTTTAAAAATCGCCGACTTGGTCGCGCTCGTCTCAACCCCCGGGATATTTTTGGGAAGAATTGCAAACTTCGTAAACGGGGAATTGTGGGGCAAAGTCTCAAACGCGCCGTGGGCTATGATTTTCCCAAATAGCGACCCGTCAAAACCGATTTCCGAAATCGCGCCGCGCCATCCGTCGCAACTTTACGAAGCGTTTGCGGAGGGACTTTTGATTTTTGCGATTTTGCAATTCCGCTTTTGGAAGTCGAAACCGCCCGCAGGACAAATCGCGGGAGAGTTTTTCATACTGTACGCAATCGCAAGAATCGTGTGCGAAATTTTCCGCGAACCCGACGTCGGAGTAAGCCTCATAATGGGTCTTAGTCGCGGAACGTTTTTTTCAATATTCTGCTTGGTACTGGGAATTGTTTTCATCGCCATTGCGAAAACCAAAAAGAAAAACGCAAAATAAAGCAGGATTTATAAAACAAAAAACGCGCGATTTCATAACCGCGCGTTTTTGCAATAACTTTTACCGCTACTTTCTTCTGCGATAAACTGCAAACGCAAACGCCCCGATTACCACCTATTCCTATAATTTTGGAAACACCATTCCAATTCATAGCTGAAAATTTTAACGTTTCTGAATTTAATTCAGACCAATCGAAATCTTCCAAATTTATTACGAGTTTTGCCCCGTCCTCAAATTTAAAGGAAGATCCATCGGCTATCGTAAACTTTGTTTGCGAATTTAAATCTGCTACGCAGAGCCCTTGACGAAGATTAGTGTGTATTCTACAAATTAAAGCATGGCAATTTGTTTTATAGACTGATGAAATCTTGACTTAAATGTGAATTTAAGAAAATATTTTTCTATGAAAAGATGTATATTTATTTTGGGGGTATATGTATTACTTTGCGCATTTTGCACGAGCTTTGCAGCGCAAAAAATAACCAGGGTTGCCTGCGTAGGTGATAGCATTACAGCAGGTAATGGTATAAAAAACAAGGAAATGGATACATATCCATCTGTCCTGCAAGAAATGCTTGGTAGCAAGTTTGAAGTTAAAAACTTCGGTTCAAGTGGCAGAACCTTGCTAAAGAAGGGCGACTATCCATATTGGGTTGATGGCAACTACAAAAATGCAATCAAATTCAATCCGGATATCGTAATTATAAAGCTTGGCACGAATGACTCTAAGCCTCAAAATTGGCAGTATAAAGACGAATTTATACCCAATATGCGCGAGATGATTTCAAGCTTCAAAAATCTTGAAACCAATCCCAAAATCTATCTATGCACACCAATGTATGTTTCAAGACCTGCTTGGGGAATTACAGAAGAAGTCGTACATACTGATGTTTGCGATGCCGTAAAAAAAGTGGCAAAACTTGAAAAGTTGAAGCTAATCGACCTTCATACAATGTTCGAAGGGCATGGTGAATTGTTATCTGACGGCGTCCACCCAAATGAAGCCGGCGCAATGAGAATGTCAGGTATTCTTTACAAAGTATTGACTGGTAAAAATCCGCCAAAGTTAGAGCCTATTCGTGGCAAAAAATTTAACGAAAGCGGTTTTGTGCGCCTTGATATGCCTATGCGTCTTGACACTTTGAGCGTTGTTTACCCAAAGCAAGCAAATAAAACAAAGTCTTGGCTATGGATTGCAAATGACTTTGAAAAACTCACACCTGAATATAAAAAATTGCTTGAAGCAGGCTATCAACTTATGTTTTGGAAAACTCCAACAAGGAGCAAGAGAATGCACGAAGCCCTTGATTGGTCTAACGAATTTTATTTTTACGGCGTAGAAAGATTTGGTTTATCTCGCAAAATTGCCATTGATTTTTCAGGTAAAGACGCAAATTTGGCTCTTGCTTTTGCTGAAAAATATTCAGACAGATTTGAAAGCATTTTGCTGCGCAATCCGGAAATTGACGCGACTTTAAGCTTTGCAAAAATTGTTGAAAGAAAAATTCCGGTAAAAGTTTTGCCTGCGAATTCACCGGCCGTAAAAATTCTAAAAGACGCGGGTGTAAATGTAATTTCGGGCAAATAAATTTGTACAATTTTTCGTAAAATTGCATAATTTGTAATATTTATAAAAACAAAAGAGCAATCTAAATAAAACTTGACTAAAAAATTTGTTTTTTAAAATTTTAATAACATTATGAAAATTAATAATCTACTTATGGGGGCGTTAGTTTTAATCGGTGTAGGAAGTTCTCTTTTTGCCGAAGTTAAACCAGCGGGAATTTTTACTGATAATATGGTCTTGCAGGCAAATGTACCAATTAGAGTTTGGGGCACTGCTGATAAGGGCGAAAAGGTAAGTGTCGAATTTATGGGCACAAATGCCTCGGCCGTTGCCGACGATAACGGCTATTGGCGTGTTGATTTACCCGCTCAAAAATATGTTAAAGATGGCGTAGATTTAGTCGTACAAGGCATAAATAAAATTATTTTTAGAGATGTTCTTGTAGGCGAAGTTTGGTTAGGCTCAGGGCAAAGCAATATGGAATTTCAAATGCGCCACGTCAAAGAACTTGATAATGTCGCAAAAGACCCAAAAATTCCTGCAAATATACGCTACTTCTTAATTAAAGCGCATGGCTCACCGGTTCCTGAAGATATGCATAATTTGCCGGAATCTGCGGGTTGGAAAAAATATCATCGCGACAATTACGAAATTACAAGAGATGTTTCAGTTCTTCTAACTTTGTTTGCGCAAAAAATGTATGCTGAATTAGATGTGCCTATCGGTGTAATTTCCGTAGCTTATGGTGGCGCAAACCTTGAAACTTGGATGAATGAAAAAGCTATCGCGGAAGCCGGCATGACAGAACACGCAAAAAAGCTTTTAAATACTTGCAGAAGCTGGCATAATGACGACGTAAAGCGTTGGGACGCGCATAAAGACAGGGCAACACTCCGTTTCCCCCGCTTAAATTATGAAAGTCGCCCATCAAATTCATATAATGCAATGATAAACCCGATTATCCCATATTCAATTCGTGGTGTATTGTGGTATCAAGGTGAAATGAATTCCGGTCCGGAAAACTATATCAAGCTTTTCCCATACTACGCAAAGATGATGCGTGAAATTTTTGAAAATCCAAAATTGCCAATATATTCAGTTCAGTTACCTGACTATAAAGAAAATCACTGGCCAAAAACTCGTGACGTTCAACGCAAGCTTGCCGATATCGTTCCAAACACAGGAGTTGCAATTACTATTGACGGCAACGAAATTGACCTGCACCCGCGCGATAAAACCATGGTGGTTGACCGTTTGTCGCGTATGGTTTTGGCAGATAATTACGGTAAAAAACTTGTTTCTCGTTCACCAATGCCTGATACTTTAAAACTAAAAGGTGACAATGTAGAAGTTAAATTCAAGAACACATACAAGGGCTTGAAACTTAAAGGTGACGGCAAAGAAGTAAATTGCTTTGAAGTGGCCGGTAGCGACAAAAAGTTCGTAAAAGCAAGTGCAAAAATCGCTACAAAATCAAGCGTTAAGGTAAAAATTCCAAATGGAATTACAGATCCTCAATTTGTAAGATACGCTTGGGAAGCCGACCCTGATGTAAATCTATATAATTCCGGCGACTTACCTGCAAGCCCGTTTGAAGAACCTATTACAAAGTAATAGATAATAAAATTTAAAGAGCTTTCAAAAAAAGCTCTTTTTTTGTGTACTTAGAAGGAACGATGCTATTATAAACGAAAAATCCACCTGTTTTGATTTTGACACCATTAATTTACTTCATGGAAACTCTCTATGACTTTAGGTCTATGCACAATTTTCAACAATGTCATCTGCGAGAAACTACCTTTTTTAGGAAGTAATAAATTGGCAAGATGTCGATAAAAATTCGTATCTACAAGCAATGGAAAGAAGTCCGATAAATGACTTTGAATTGGGAGTGCTTGTGCTCCAAGACGGGCGGCATTCGACATGTCGAAATTTGCCCGAAGTTAAAGAATATTTTGCTTGAAAGAGAGACAGATTTCCTCTCTCCACGAAATCGGCGAAGTGGAAACCGATTCGGGATAATTCGGGATTTAAGGGGCTTGTGGGTGCAAGATGTTCTTCGACATACCTACGCAAGCTACTTTACGAAAAGATACTCCGACCTCCCACACCTTCGGCTCAATATGGAGCACCGCGACCTATCCCTTCTCCGCTCCCGATACGTCAATATGCAAAACATCTCAAAAGCCGACGCCAAAGAGTTCTTCGGCTAAGCAAGCGGACGCGATGGTTCGAGTTTCAATGTGTTCGCTTCCGATTTAAAGCATGAATCGGGGTCGATATAAGCCGCAAAGGCAATCATTGCGGCGTTGTCTCCGCAATACTTTCTTTCGGCGGGCAAAAATTTTGCGCGGTATTTTTTTGCCGTGCGCTCCAAGGCGTCGCGAAGCGTAAGATTATTTGCAACTCCCCCCGAAAGCCCGAAACTCTTGTAGGATTTTTTCGACAAAAAGTATTCGCACCTCTTGCGCAACTGCTCCACAACCGCATACTGGTAGCTTGCGCAAATATCCTTTAAATCTTCCCCCGCCCCGCCGCGCTTTTCCAAAAAATATCTAAGCGAAGTCTTCAATCCCGAAAAGCTGAAATCGGGATCTTCGGATGGCGGACGGTTTGAGCCTTTGGGAAAATCGAACTTTTTTTTGTCTCCACCAAGTGCGGTTTTTTCAAGCATGGGAGCCCCGGGATAAGCCATTCCGAGAAGCTTTGCGCCCTTATCCAGAGCCTCGCCCGCCGCGTCGTCCAAAGTCTCGCAAATAAGCGACATTTTTGCGTTTTTGCCGATTTCAAAAAGAATAGAGTTGCCGCCCGAAACCAAAAGCCCGATATGCGGCAAAAGCTCTTCCAAATACCTGCGCTTGAAATCGCGCGGATTTTTGGCGTGCTCGGAAATAAACGGAGAATAGGCATGACCGCGCAGGTGGTTTACGCCGCGCAATTCTTTGCCAAGGGCAATGGAAAGCGCACTCGCGCAAGAAATCCCGATTGCAAGGCAGTTTGCAAGCCCCGGGCCCGAAGTCGCGACAATTTTATCTATTTTTTCGATGTCGAAGCCATCGCTATTTAAAGCCGCGCCAATCAGATGCGGAAGTTTTTTCAGATGCTCCGTGCTTGCCAAGTCGGGAACCACGCCGCCGTAAAGCGCATGGAGGTCAATCTGGGTATGTATCATGTTCGACACAACGCCGATTTCCGAATTGAAAACGGCAACTGCCGATTCGTCGCAAGAGCTCTCTATTGCAAAAATCGTTTCCATCTTCTTAAATTTTTAAACGTTTGACGGGGCTTGCGACATTTGAAATTTCGTCGCCGCAATCTTCCGGAACTGACGTGCCGTACAAAGAATCAAAATAGCCGTCGCGCCTGAAAGAAAACGTCGCGTTTTTGGCGACAATCAAATGCTCGATGAAATTGAGAGCGATGGGTCGGCATGCGAGAGAAAGCTTGCGCGTGAACGCAATGTCCTCATACGACGGTCTTGCGTCCCCGTTCGGATGGTTGTGCGCAATAACTATTGACGAAGCTCCAAATTTTATCGCAATTTCGATAATCCTGCGGATATCCGCTTTTGCAGTGTTTGAACTGCCCTCAAAAAGCCTTATTGCCCCATTTTCGATTAGCCTGAGCTCGCTGTCAAAACACGCCATTTCGAGAACCTCGTTTTTAATCCCTTCTATTCTCGCCCTGAAAAATTCAATCAGCTTGTCAACGCTGTCGAGTTCTATTGGCGTTTTTTCCAGAGTCTGCAAATGGTAAAGCGGAATCAAGTCGCGCATAAGCTTTATGAGGCAGACGCTATGCTCGCCAAGCCCTTCGATGCCCATAAGCTCATTTTTATCCGCGTTAAGTATCTGCTTTAATCCGCCGTATTTTTGAATGAGCTTTTTGGCGATTGGCTTTACGTCCTTGCGCGGAATGGCAAACATAAGCACAAGCTCGACAATCTCATATTCCGCAAGCGCCGAAACGCCGCCGTTTAAAAATCTGTCGCGCAAGCGCAGGCGGTGCCCCAAATTGTCTGAACTTTTGTCGTTCATTTTTTATTCGGAAAATGATTTATGAAACGCTTGCCCGCAACTGACAATGATTTTTCCATCGAACGCAGCAGATAATCGCGGGAGGACGCAACAGCATCTTTCAATCCGTCCCCAAGAGCAAGGCGGGCGGCAATTGTTGCGCTCAAAGTGCATCCGCTACCGTGGGTATCAACGCCCAAAACGCGTTTTGATTTAAATAGCGAAACTTCCCCGTTTTCAGCGAGAACGTCAATTATTTCGTCGCCATGCAAATGCCCCCCTTTAAGCAAAACGGGAGATCCTAACATCTCGGAAAGGCGGACTGCCGATTTCTCTAAATTTGAAGAATCTATCTTTGCGCAGTTTAAGAGAAAACACGCCTCGTCCAAATTGGGAGTCGATAAAACTGCAAGAGGCATGAGGCGGGCGGTAAGCGCAAAAACCGCGCCGTCCGACAATAATTTTGTTCCGCTCGTTGAAATCATTACGGGATCGACAACCAATTTAATTTCGCGGTGTTTCCCGAAAAAATCAGCCGCGGCGTTTACAAGCTCCGCATTGAACATCATTCCGCATTTCGCCGCGCACGGCTTGAAATACTCGCAAACGCTCTCCATTTGCGCGGTCAAAAAATCCGCGGAAACAGGAAAAATCGAGCGGACTCCGCTTGGGTTTTGCGCGGTAAGAGCCGCAACCGCGCTCGTCGCAAAAACCCCCTGGCTTGCAATGGCAAATATGTCGGCTTGAATGCCCGCGCCCGCGCCGGAATCCGAACCTGCGACTGTCATTGCAGCTTTCATTTAATTGAATTTGGGCAAATGGGGTTTTAAAGTTTCGATAACCTTGTCTCTTGAAATGTTTGAGGTTTGCATTGCATAAGCAAGAGATACGGCGTCTTTTGGCTTCAATACCTTAGATGACGCCATTTTGAAAAATTCCAAAGACTCTTCTTTTGCGCCGATTTCCATCGCGGAAAAGGCAAGTTTTTTTATGTCGTCAAAAGCCAAAATACCGCGCATTTTTTGCGCATACAAAACAGCGTCTTTGGGATTTATGAAAATCAAGACACCGCAAATTTCCCCCGCCATTAAAACCGAGTCTTTGCCCTTGGCGTTCGCAGAAAGCGCAACGCCGATGCCAAGCCACTTCAATGCCGCGTCTTTGTTTGACTTCGCCAAAAGCCTTGCCACTTCAACATATCTTGCGGCAGGCAAATTCGATGCGCCATTCAGAGGAATGCTTGCTGCATTTCTCAATTTATCCAAGTCGGCAAATGCCAACCCTTGCGGATTTATCTTTGCCAAAATTTCGAGAGCCTTGCCATTGTCGGAATCCCACAAATCGACAGCCTGCTCCAACAGAATTTTAGACTCCATCGCGCCGCTTTTTATTTCATTTGAAATTCGCAAGGCGGAAGCAAAATCTTTCCTTTCAAGAAAAGATTCAGCCAAGCAAGCGTAGAAAATGTTTTTCGTTCTCGGGTTTTCTATTTTTTTCATCACAGCTTCCGCATCCTTTAAATTGCCAGAGAGCATGAGATTTTGCGATATGGCGGCATAGCAGTCCTGCCTCATATCCGCGCAATCCGAATTTGTTTCGACTTCCATTAAGGCGTCCGCATTAAGCCCTATTTGCGACATCGCCAAAATTATGTTTTTCAATGCTGGAATGCGCAATTTTTTCGAGCTGATTTTTTTTACGTTTGAAAGCGCAACCTTCAAATTTTTTGAAAACGCTTCAAATTCGGCGGAAGTTTTACCTACGAATTTAGACGCCTCCAAGAGAGCCTTGGACGCCTCCAAATTGTAGTTTGCCATCGACGCGTTTTTTTCCGCTTCTTTCAAAAACTTTTGCGAATCCTTAATCTGCGGCAATGGCGCGGCAAAAGCGCGGCTTGTCGAAACCCGCGCATCGCGTTTTTCAGCGGTTTCTTTTTTCGGCGGCAATTCTTTCAAGCATTCTTTTGATTTTAAAATTATTGCGCGCGCCTCTGTGTTTTTAGAATCGCCTTGCGGATAAACATCGCTCAAAAGCTTGTCATAAATATTTTCCGCGCGCTCCGACTTTGCCTTGCTTGGATTATTTTTAACATCGTCATTTATCAAAGAAACCAAGTCCAAACAGCCGCCGTTAAACAAGGCGATTGCAAATGCGATGTCAATTTCCGCAAAATCGGGATCTGCCGCGATGCTTAATTTAGGCAAAATACTTTTTTTGAAGTTTGAATATTTTACATCCCCCAAATTTAAATTGTCGTCAGAAACGATTTTAAACGCGACATCGCTTTCGGGATGCTTTTTCAAAATCCCCGAAACTTTTTCATCAGCCTCTTTCGCAAGCTTGGCGGCTTCTGCGTAATTTCCGCAGTCAAAAAGCGACAATGCCTTTTCAAGCGTTTCCGAAGCCTTCACATAGTCCCCGTTTGCGCTCGCCTTGCCGTCCGAGCAAGAGCACAAGAAAACCGCCGCGCTTGCCAAAGCCGCCCCGAAAAAATTTTTTACCATCATATTAAACATATGCCGCCTTTTTTGAAAATCACGATACAATCAAACACTAAACATTGCATTTTACAATCCAAAAACAAAGGCGCAAGCGCATAAAAAAACGGAAGCAGAACTTCCGTTTAAGCGTTCTCACATGCCCGAAACAACCGCTTTCAATTCCCGCGCGACTTTTTCAAGTTCGCTTTTTTCAAGTTCGGGGAAAATCGGAAGCGCCATGCAGTCTGCGGCAACGCGCTCCGCGACCGGGAAATCTCCGTCCTTATAGCCGAGTTTTGCGAAGCACTCCTGCTTGTGAAGAGGCAGAGGATAATAAATTTCGCAATTAACGCCCCGTGCGCGCAGCTCTTGCAGGCACTTGTCGCGGTTTGGGACGCGGACCACATACTGGTTGTAAACAGAATAATTTTCCCGCGCGATTTTCGGCGTTAAAATTTTTGGCTCGCAAGCAAAAGCCGCGTCATAAAAAGCCGCGTTCGCCCTGCGGGCTTCATGCCAGGAGTCCAAGTGCGGCAGTTTCTTCAAAAGCCCCGCCGCCTGCAAGGCGTCAAGCCTGAAATTTCCGCCAACGCTTCGGTGGAAGTATTTGGGCTGCATGCCGTGGTTGCGAACCCTCGCAACTTCTTCCGCAAAACTTTCATCGTTTGTGACGACCATACCGCCGTCGCCAAAGCCTCCCAAATTTTTTGTCGGGAAAAAGCTCAAGCACCCGCAAAGCCCGAAAGCACCCGCCTTCACGCCTTTTCTGGACGCGCCTATCGCCTGCGCGCAGTCTTCGATTACGGGAATGCCATGGCGGTTTGCAACCTCCATAATCGCGTCCATATTTGCGCATTGCCCGAAGAGGTGGACGGGCATTATCGCCTTTGTTCGCGGAGTTATGGCTTTTTCAAGGCTTTCGGCTGACATGTTGAAAGAATCTTCCTCTATGTCCGCAAAAACGGGAACTGCGCCCGCGCGCCATACGCATCCGGCAGTAGCAAAGAAAGTAAACGCAGGCACTATTACTTCGCCTGCATTGTCGGTATCGAGAGGGCTGCGGTAAATTCCCTTCGCCATCAATGCCGCCAAGAGAGCGTCTGTGCCGCTCGACACCGCAACCGCCGCCTTGACATTCAAATATTTTGCGATTTTCTCCTCTATCTCGGCGACTTTCGCGCCGCCAATCATCATTTGGCTGTCCAAAACTTCGTCAAAAGCCGCGCGGACTTCCTCGCGGATTTTTGAATATTGCCGTTTTAAATCAAAGAGAGGTACGGGATTATCTTGCATTGTGTTTGCCTTTTTAAAATTATCTCGGGAAAATTATGTCGCGGTTGAACTTTATCGTGTCGAAAACTGCCGTTCCATAAGATTTGCCGTTTACGAAAACATTGCGGACACGCGGAAGCTTTATGCCGCCAAATTCGACATAATCCTGATATTCGACGCGGCTTGACGCATCTTTCTGCTCCACGAATTTATATGCCGCAAGCCCTGTTTTCAAATCAAAGTAGTAGTTGATTTTCGCGCCCGACAGAGTTTGAAATTCGATTGCGTCGAAAACTTCGCCATTGTAAGTCATATGCCCCAAATCCTTGAAAGGATGGCGGTTTGACATATAGTCCACAAACGCCGCCTTGTGCAGCGGCTCGTCAAAGAATATCAAGCCGTTCAACGCTTCCGTTTCCGCGCCGCCCATGACTTCGGAATCTCCGGAAACAGACGGGGTCAAAAGCCTCTTTGCCTTGCCTTCGGCATTCAGCAAAAATATGCTTTCATTTGGCGACACCCCGACCTTAACATAAGCAATGCCGCGCTTTTCAATGCAGTAAAACTGCTCTATTCTGATACCGATATGGAAAGAGCCCCATATCATTTTGTCATAGACTGAGCCGCATTTGTTCACGCCGCCCAAAGCCTCGTAAAAGCGCATAACGACGTTGTTTGCCTTTGAAGGCTCCAAATTCCAATAATTTTTTCCCGCAAGATTTCGATTCGGACCGATATTGTCGGGCAAAATTTCCTGCTGTGGCTTGATTATTTCGATAATAAAATACGCGCCGGCAGTGATTGCGGACATAAATATCAAAAAGAAAAAGAGACGAACAAAAAACACCCTTCTTTGCTCTTTCTTTTCCTGATGTTCAAGCTCGGTCGCCTTTTCCGCGCCCTCACGCTGTTTTGATAGTAGCGAAGCATCGTTTAAAGATATGCTCCTGCCTTTAAGAGATTCGCGCACAACCGCAGGTTTTTCAATGGGAATTTCAGGCGCGGGAATATTTTTATTTTCTTCCGCAGTCTCTTCTACGATTTCCTCTTCAAATTCGTATTCAACAAGAACGGGATTTCCGTTTTCATCATACTCGATTCCCATATTTTCGGGAAGAGGCATTCGGGGAGGAGGAGGGGGATAGCCAAAAGCCCCCATCGGCGGCGGGGGCGGCGGATAGCCGTAAAAATTCGGAGGAGGAGGCGGCGGAGGAGGGGGAGCTCCATAGGGAGGAACTCCGTACACGTCTCCGCGTACGGAACGCAGTCGGGGATTTACGTCCGACCTGTTTAGCGGAATTCCCGCAGGACGCGAAAACTCGTCCAAAACGCCCCTTTTCAGCTCGCGCTCGTCTTCATAGACTTCATCGCCCGAATCTCCGCGAACGGGAGAAGGATTTTGTTCATCTAAATCTGACATGGTGCGCGAGCCGAAAAAGTGTTATGCGATTTCTTCGATTGTGACGTTGTGGCTTACCCCGTCGATGTTGACGGTAAATTCGCCCTTGCCCTTGCCGCTCAAAGACGAAGAAGATGCGGGCTTTTTGAGTTCGTAAGCCGAGCGCGGTTTCTTGTACATGTCTTCAAGCTGTTGCGGGAACATTGCATAAATTACGCAATGCTCGTCGTCGTCTTTCAAACCCTTTTCGCGCAAAGCCTTGCGCAAGTCTTCCATACCCGGCTTCTGCAAGTCCGCAGGGCGGCATTCAATCGGGTCTTTGCCCGACATCTTGGCGGCAAGAGCCTTGATTTCAGGATCAACGGGAGCGGGTGTTCTGCCGTAATAACCCAAGGCGATATCCATTGCCTGGGGTGTAAACATCTTCCATCTGCCAAACTTCACGTTCATCATCGCCTGTGTGCCGACGATTTGCGAAGTCGGGGTAACGAGGGGAATCCAGCCGAGCTTTTCGCGGACGTACGGAACTTCCGCAAACACTTCCTCAAACTTGTCTTCCATCTTCTGCTCTTTGAGCTGGTTGCGGAAGTTTGAAAGCATGCCGCCTGGAACTTGGTAAACCAAGGCGTCGGAATCTATGACTTCGTTTTTCTTTGCAGTGTATGCGCCCAAAGAAGCATAAATTTTTTCGAGATGCGCGCGGACTTCGGAAAGAGCCTTTACATCGTATTTCGGCTGGCGTTCGTGGTCGGTTAACATTGCAATCATTCTGTTGCAGTCAGGCTGTCCCGTTCCGTTTGCGAAAGGAACCACCGACACGTCTATTGCATCGACACCTGCGTCAACTGCGGCATAATAAGCGGTCGCGCCCAAGCCCGTCGTATCGTGCGTATGGAAAATCACGGGGATTTTCACGTTGTCTTTCAATCCCTTGATGATTTTGTAGGCGACATACGGGGGAACAAGTCCCGCCATGTCTTTCAAAACGATGCCGTCCGCGCCCATATCCTGCAATTCGCAACCCATTTGCACAAACTTTTCGACAGTATGCACAGGGCTTGAAGTGTAGCAGATGGTGCCGTGCGCTTCCTTGCCCGCTTTCTTTACCGCATTTATGGAGCATTCCAAATTGCGGGTGTCGTTCAAAGCGTCGAATATGCGGAAAATATCCATTCCGTGGCGGGCAGAGGCGGCGACGAAAGCTTCCACGACATCGTCCGGATAGTGCTTGTAGCCCACCATGTTCTGACCTCTGAAAAGCATCATGTGCTTTGTTTTAGGACATGCCTTCTTGAGCGCGTCAAGACGGTCGAAAGGGAATTCCCCCAGGAAGCGAAGACCCGAATCGATTGTCGCGCCACCCCATGTTTCGAGCGCGCCGAAGCCCATATTGTCAAGAATGCCGCATACCGGCAACATTTGTTCGGTTTTCATTCTGGTTGCGGCGAGGCTTTGATGTCCGTCGCGCAAAACAGTGTTGTTGAATACTACAGGTTTCATAAATTTAAAGTATCTGAAATTAAATAAATACTGCACAAACTCAAACTTTGTTTCAACAAAAAAAGATTTTTTGCAAGAAAAAGTTTGCCTACAAATCTTCAGCGCGGAAATTTATGGCAAGCAAAAGCGGCTTCCCGCGCGGAGGGCTTCTGAATGTCAATGATTTAAGAACGTTCTCGACAGACTTATCAAAAACCCTCTCCCCGCTCGGCTTTACAATTTTTATGCCAGAAACCCTGCCGTTAGAGCCAATAGTAAAACGGACGCCTACAACCAAATCCATGCCCGCACATTCTTCGGGCAAAATCCAGTTTCTGCGAATTAACGCATAAACCTCGCTTTGATAAGAGTCCGTCTCGGCAGTCGAAACTTCTCCCGAATATTCGGAAGAAACTGCGTTTTTGATTTTTGAATCCAGATTCGACTTGATTTTGTCAATCTTATAATCGGATTTTACGCGGGTGGGTTTAACCCTGTTTTGCGGCTTTCGATTCTTAAAAAAGTCCGCCGCCGAAACTTTTTTGGAAACGGGTTTTGCCTTGTTTGAGTCTTTTGCGACAGGCTTGGGTTTTTCGTTCTTGGGTTTTTCGGGTTGTGGAGTTTCAATCTTTGAAACGGGCTCGGGCAATTCGGCGGGCGGCTCGGGAGGAAGTTCTATTTCGTCCAGCTTCTCAAACTCCTTAACCTTGATTTCTGACGGTTTAGGCGTTTGAACTGTTTTCTTATTTGAAACATCTATTTTTTCAGACGGCGGCGGAAGAAGTGTAAACGGCGCAGGTTCAGGTTTTTCCTCCTTAAAAAAACTGCCAAACAAGGCGGAAGCGATTATGAAAACAACGCACACGAAATGCCCCGCAAACGAAACCCAAAAGCCCGCCTTGTAATTGCCGCCATTTTCCCCTGAAAACCCCATGCACTTATTCCACTATTGTTGAAATGCTTATTTTTGAAAGCTTGTTCAGAGTTATCAAGTCCAAAACGTCAACTAACTTTTGCGCTTTAAGGTCTCTGTCAATACGCAGGCTTATCGGGTTTGGATCGGGCATTGCCGCCAAAGAGGCAAGCTGGTTTTTAAGCTCTGCAAACGTGATTTCCTGCTTGCCCCAAAATATGTTGCCCTCTGCGTCGATATTTATCACCTGAAACTCGACATCGGCTTTTGCAACGCTTTGACGTTTTTCCTGCGTCGGCAAATTCAAGTCTATTGACTGCTCCAAAAGCGGGGCGGACACCATGAATATGATAAGAAGCGAAAACGCGAGGTCCATAAGCGGAGTAACGTTTAAATCGTTTAACGCGCTAAGAGACTGCTTCTTATGGAAATTGCGCGCCATCTGCTATTCCTCTTCGCTTTCCAAATTCAAGTCGAAACGCAGTGCGCCGCCGCGGGAAGAGTCACCCTTTGCGCCGAAATCTGCGTTTAGCTTTGCCTTTTCCGGCATTTCAGACTTGTAAACGCGCTTTTGCGAAAGCTTGGTGCGCTCTTCCAATTCTATTTTATCAGCGAGGGAGCTTGCAAAGTTTTCCAAACTCAAAACCATGCCCCTTGAAATGCTAAGCAAAAAGTTATAGCCGAAAACCGAAGGTATTGCCACGACCAAACCCGCGACAGTTGTCAAAAGCGCGCCCGAAACGCCCGGGGCGAGAGTCTGCAATGTCGCCGTAGCACCCTCCATTCCCATTGCGCCGAAGCTGTCCATAACGCCCCAGACAGTTCCCAAAAGCCCCAAAAACGGCGCGCCGCTTATGATTGAGCCGAGAAGAACCATCTTTGATTCGTATAATTGCGACTGATTTGCAACCGCCCTGCCTATCGCGTTTTCCACATGACCCATTTTTATTGCGAGCATTTCCGCGCTTTCGCCGCCGCCAGAATTAGCCCTTTCAAGAGCCGCCGCCGCCTCTTTGAGAACCTTTCCGTAGGGTCCCGCAAGATTTCTGTTGCCATCGGCAAATTCGGCAATGTCAAAAGACTTTGCAATCTTGTGCTCCGCGATTTTATTGAGGCGAGAAAGCTCCTTTAAATCCGACCACTTGCCAAGCATCACGGTCCAGGCAATGAGGCTGAATACGCAAAGCAAAACCACTATAATCTGCCCCGCCGTATTAGAGTCGTTAAAATACTGAAATATCCCCGCCGAAAAAAACAAAAAATTTCCCATATCCAAAATCCTATGCAACCGATTTCACACTTTTTTATTTATAAAGCCAACATATTTTTTTCAGATTTCAACTTATTTTTAAGATAATTTATATGCTCCAAATAAAAACCATAAGAAGGATGGCTCTTGTCGAAAAAATCCGCCCTTTCCTCCAAAAGCCTAAGTGCCTCCGCGTCCCTGCCGCAGTCTTCCAACGCCCTCGCATAGTCGCGGACAACATAAATCGGAGCGGTTGCATCGCAAGCCGCCTTGTAACATTCCAAAGCCGCAAGCTTATCATTAAAAACTTTCTCGTAAATCAACGCCTTGTCGAGTTTAAGCCTGCGGCTGTGCGGAACTGCCTTCAACCCCCTGTCCAAAAATTCAAGGGCGAGCCCGCCCTGCCTTTCGCGGACGACTTTTTGAAGCATCGGCGTAGTACTGCGCCCGTCAAAAATCCAATGCGGAGTGTCGTAGGCGATAATTCCCGCGCCTAAATTCCAAAACGTTATGTTTTCGGGATCGAGGGAAACCGCAAGCTCTATGTTTGAAAGACACTTCGACAAATCCGATTTCTCCCACGCCATATAGGCTTTAAGCCATGCGAAGTCGGCGATAAATCCCCTGTACCCCCCAAACAGCGAAAAAACGGCAGTCCTTGCGTCAAACTTTTTTTGCGGCGCATTCAAATTTCTGCCGCCCGCAAAAAAAGACGCAAAAAATCCCGCCACAAGCAAGACCGCCGCGACAAACAAAAAATTCAATATGCCCTTATATTTCACGAGACGAAAAAGCCCAGACGCTCAAAAACAAAAACGACAAAACATAAATCGCGCCGTATCCCAAAGCCGCAAAAAACTGATGCCAACAAACGCCATAAAAAGCGAAGTCCAAAGTCGGCTCAAAAATTGTGAAGTTCGGCACAATGTATGTAATTGCATTCAAAACAAACCCGCCGCCAGAAAAGAAGTCGGAATAAGAAATCAAAGAAGCCGCGACCACCATGAAAGAAACGACAAGCGCAAACATCATCGACCTTGAAACCGCGCACACAAAACACGACATCGCGGCGATTGCCGAAAGCTTTACAGCCTGCAATAAACCGAAAGCCAAAAAGCCCGCCCAATCAACGCCAAGCCTCGCCCCCGTAAGCATTTCGTCGGGAACGCCCGCAAGCCTAAGCTCCGCAAGATAAAGGGAAATTCCGCCCGCAAAAAGCACGAGAAAAACGAAAATTAAAATCATGTAAACTTCGCCCAAGAGCTTGCCCGCCACAAAGTCGAGCCTGCTGACGGGATGCGCGAGCAAAGTCGCAACCGTCTTGTTTTCGATTTCCGAATAAAAGAGCTGGCAAACGGAAACAACGGCAATTAAAGCCCCGAAAAATCCAAGCGCGCCCGACGTGAAATTGCCGACGAATTTGAGCTGCTCATGCCCCAAGTCAAGGCGCATTGCGTAGCTTGAAAACAATGTGAGAACCACCGCCATCGGCACAATCAAAAACACGAGCTTCTGCCTGAGCGCGTCTTTTAGCGAATTTTGGGCAATCAGCAAAATCTTTTTCACCTACCGCTCCTTTCGAGAATTATCCTGTTAAAGAAGTCCGCAAGAGACTCGGGAGAAGTTTCAGTTTCAAGTTTTACCCCGAATTTTTCCGCAGACTTATCCACGCTTTCCAAAAATTCGAGAGACGGATTTTTCGCCTTAAACGAGACACTTTCAGTGTCCGACAAAAGCTCGCGCAAATTTCCGCAAGCGGCAACCGAACCTTTGTACAAAATCGCGACGCTGTCGCACAGACGCTCAACTTCGCGCAACATGTGGGAGCAAATCAAAACTGTCTTGCCTTCGCCTTTGAGGCGCAAAACCATATTTGCCATGTCGTTCATTCCGATTGGGTCCAAACCCGAATTTGGCTCGTCCAAAATCACGAGTTCGGGATTGTGCACTATTGCCTGCGCCAAACCCGCGCGCTGAAGCATTCCCTTTGAAAATGTCGATAAATTTCGGTTTAGGGCGTCTTTAAGCCCGACAACTTCCAAGCTGTTTTTTGCGGCAACTTCCGCTTCCTTTGCGCCCATTCCGCTCATTCTCGCGTAAAAGACGACAAGCTCAAGAGCCGTCAAAAATTTATAGAAATTCGGAGCTTCGGGCAAATATCCGATTTTGGATTTTGTGCGCGAAGAAATTTTTTCGCCGAAAACAAGGCACTGCCCCGAATTTTGTCTCAAAAGCCCCAGAATGATTTTTATTGCCGTGCTCTTGCCCGCCCCGTTTGGACCGAGCAAGCCGAAAACTTCACCGCGCTTTACGGAAAATGAAATACCGTCAAGAGCGTTCACCAAAACCCCGCGCAAACCGCTGTGGTAATATTTCTTTAAATTTGAAATTTCGACGACGCTATCCATTACAGTTCGATTTTAAAGCCCTTGTATTTCAAATCGGTAGTATCCGTTCTTTCGTAAGAATCTTTGATGAAGTCCGCCATGCTCTCTTTTAAAGCCTCGACATACTCGTCAACTTCGCGCTCGTCGCCAACCGCGCACAAATGCACCCTGCCGTCGTCCAAGTTCTTCACAAAGCCTGCAACGTCGTATGCGGTTGCTATTTGATGCGCTTTGTACCTGAAACCGACGCCCTGCACCCTGCCCTCAAACCAAACCTGTTTCCTGAATTTTTCCACAGCCATGCTAACGCCTTTCTTCCGAAAATAACGATGCGAATTTTTTATGCACTCCGTCAAAAGAGCCGTTTGAAAAGAATGCGCAAAGAACTTTTTTGCCCGATTTAACCGCGCAATCCACGTCGCAGGAGAGAGTTTCCAAAAGCTTTTCGTTCGACGCAAACGCAGTGAATTTTTCTCCGCCCTTTTGCGCCAGGCGGGAAGTTTCCATGCGCTTTTTTTCGTCCATCTTTTCTACATTGTGAATATGTGCGATGTAAACTTTGTCGGCTCCGCTCAAACTGCGCGCAAATTCGTCCTCAAAGATGTTCATCTTGGCGGTGTTTGAGCGCGGCTCAAAGGCGGCGTATATTTCAAAGCCCGCAAACCTTTCGCGAAGGGACTTTATTGTGCCTGCTATCGCCGTTGGATGATGCCCGAAGTCTTCAACCGCCACAACATTTTGCGTATCCAAAATGACTTCCTGCCTGCGCTTTACCCCTCCGAAAGATTTTAACGCCTCCAAATCCAAGTCGAGCGGATTTTCAAATCCCGAAATCGCCGCAACTCCCATTATCGCCATCGCGGCGTTGCGCGCGTTGAATTCCCCCTGCAAAGACCATTCGATTATTTTCGATTTCCCGCCAAAAGAAAGCTTAAACGAAGAACCGAAACGCTCTTCCTTGAAGTCCGAAATTTTCAAGTCGCAACCGTCGCCGAAACCTACCTTAACCCTGCGAACCCACGGAGTTTTTTCAAGAGATGCGATGTTTGCGTCGTCACCGTTTTCGACAATCAAGCCGTCGCCCGAAACGATGCGCCTTACATGGGTAAAAGTGCGCTTTACGTCGGTCAAGTCCCTGTAAATGTCGGCGTGGTCAAATTCTATGTTGTTGATTAAAAGAACGCGCGGGCGGTA
This sequence comes from Intestinicryptomonas porci, assembly GCF_033971905.1. Lineage (NCBI taxonomy): Bacteria > Pseudomonadati > Verrucomicrobiota > Opitutia > Opitutales > Intestinicryptomonadaceae > Intestinicryptomonas > Intestinicryptomonas porci. The sequence goes on along the minus strand of NZ_JALBUT010000001.1, from coordinate 78,986 downwards.
GTGTATGAACTTGCTTCGCTTGTCAAAAAACGCAGTGTCGTACTCGTCGCCCTCTATCGCAAACGGCGCGTCTTCCGAACCCAAGTTGGAGCCGCTTGGCAAGTCTTTCGGAACTCCGCCAATCATCCAGCCCGTTTTGGGATTTTGCCTTGAAAGCAGATATGCGGAAATGGTAGTAGTCGTTGTCTTTCCGTGCGTTCCGCTTACCACAAGCGACGCCCGCGAACCTATAACGCGAGAGCCTATCAATTCTGCAAGCGAAGTAAATTCAAACGCCCTCGTCTTTAAAAGCCACTCGATTTCAACATTCATTCGGCTTATGACGTTGCCGACAACAACCAAGTCGGGCTTGATTTTTTTCAGCCTTTCGACGTTCCAGCCCTCGCAAATTTCAATGCCCGCATTTTCAAGAACGCTTTTCATAGGCTCGTAAACACCCGTATCAGAGCCGCAAATTTCATGCCCCGCGCTTTTCAGCATGACAGCGATGTTGCCCATTGCCGTCCCGCAAATTCCCATAAAATAAATTTTCATCTTTTTTCCAAATAATCCAAAAGTTTGTCCCTAAACAAGATGTGCGCCGTTGATAAAATCCAGAATATTATTATGAACGCAAAAAATATTTTGCTACCGCCGAAAATTTCCACTCCAAGCCGATTCCCGAACAAATTTGCGTAGTAAAATACCAGCCCTATAGTTATCAAAAACAGGCTCCCGACAATCTGAAAGGCTCTATAACTCGTATAGTCTTTGCGGGCCAAAACAAACACTACAGCAAGCCCCTCCGCCAAGAACCAAAACGTCTGTTTGGAATCCAAACCGGACGCGGCCCCCGCAAAAAGCGCAAACAGACAAAAGAGCAGCGGAAGCAGCATCGCGCATAAAAAACCTTTGATTGAAAACCCACGCGCGAAAAACCTTATAAAAAACGCGGCAAGCGACGCCGAAAAAAACAATATCCAACCCAACACAAAATCCGCCGCGTTCTTCTCTTGTTCGGTTTGGAATATCACGTCTATCGGCGGGTTCCAACCCAAGCAGTAAAATAAAGCAAGCGCGCCATACATTATGGGCAGCGCAAAAATATACGCCAAGACGACGCCTGAAAACCTGTCGCCCAAACCCTCTTCTAGACGATTGAAGCTCCGCGCGAAAAAGCGGGTTTTTAGAAACCTAAAAGACATGCCGAAATTTTAATTATTCTGCAAAAATTCTATGCACTGCTTTACTTCTTTTACGGGGTGGCGCGTGCCTTCATACTCAATGACGAAATAGCCGTCGTAGCCCTGCTCATCCAAGTTTTTCAAGACTTCCTTCATATTGGCAACCCCCTTGCCGAAAGGCACGCAGTGCGCGTTAAGCTCCGCTTTGTTCATGTCCTTAAAATGGATTGCCTGCAATTTCCCCTTCAAAATGTTGTGCCCTTCTATCGTGTCCAACCCCGACCTTATCCAATGTCCGTTATCAGCGCAAGCATATACACTTTTATAGGGGCGGATAAGCATTTCGACCAAGCGCGGATAAAAATAGGCGTTGCTTTTATAATTGTTGTAGGCGTGGTTGTGCAGAGCCATTTTTACGCCGTACTGCGGCGCAATTTCATCCCAAAACTTAAACTGTTCGGGCTTGTCTTCCGTAATGATTACGGGGCAGTCGAATTCTTTTGCGAACTTGCAAAGATTTTCGACATCTTCCCTGGTTTTGGAACCTACAACTCCGTATGAAACGACCTTTATTTTTGCGTCTTTTAGGAGTTTGTGCGCGTACGCCTTTTGTTCGTCTGTCATTGACGGGTTGAAGCGCACGTCGGGATATTTCTTGCTAAGTTTCAATCCGCCCGAAGCCCCGATGCAATCCGCGCCGACTTCTTTTAGAACGGGAATAAGCTCGTCGAGCGGAAGTTGCGAAAAAGTATAGGTTTGCACTGCGACTTTTCTTGCCATTTTTTTGGCGGCGAAGGCGTTAATTGAAGTAGAAATTGCGATTGCAAGTATTAGAGGTAACAGTAATAATTTTTTCATACACAAAAGGTACAAACCCCTCCCCCCCCTTTCAAGCAAAAAAACGGAATAAAACGGAATGGGCAAAAAACAAAAAATCTAAAAAATAAAGAGCTGACGCTTCCGTAATAGATAGATTTTTTGCCCATTTGTACTCTCATTTGCATTTCGACATGTTTGAATACTAAATCTTTTATTGTGAAGTTGTTTGATAGGTTGTGTAAAAAATAAGTCCTAATTTAAATTCAGCTGCTTGATACGTTATGTTGGAATGGGTACGGGATTGTTTGATGGGTGTGGGCTTTGATACGCAAAAAACGGAAGAAACGCGCGATGAGTACATCCCAAAAAGTTTTCTTCAAAAACATTTTTGGGAACCCTGTCTGTTGTGTTTTGCGAACACGCAAGTTGCGAAGCAAGTTTGTGGGTAGCATAATTTGCGAAGCAAATTACCCCGAAGGGGCGAGAACAGCGCGGATTGGCGAAGCCAACCAAGCGAGCGAGTGCAACGGGGAGCTGTACTGGGTACTGCCCCCTGAGCAAAACCAACATGGAGCGCGAGGAATGAAAAGGCTTCTTTTACGGTTGCGAAGCTCTATCTCTCATTTCTTATGAAATGCCTTTTCATTCCGTTTTATTCCGTTTTTTGGGGTTTGAGAAAGAAAGGAACATAACAATAAACCCCAACATAATGAAAATGGAAATGATTCCGTCAGTCATTCTGTTTGTTCCGAAAATCCAAATGAGATTATCATCATGAGCGATACGAAAAAGTTTCTTATACGAAAGCATCATAAAAACAATGCCAGAATGCACGGCTACCGACGCCCACAAATTTTTAGTGCGCATATAAACCAGAGTCAACATTGCGCCGAAAACCGTAAGAGATATAAAAATTATGGCGGAAAATGTCTCAAAAATCCCGACCGAATCATAATAGGCGACCAAAAAACCGACGTCAAAACCCGTATCGCCGTTTAGAGACTTGAAAACCCTGCTTGGAACCTTGAAATGCTTGTACGCAAAAAATAAAGACGTGAAAAGAAGAGCGGCAACAGGCGTAAAAGCAGTGTAAAAGGAGCGGAAAATCAAGCTTCTGAAAACGACTTCCTCCAAAATTCCCACGACAACCGCGCTGAGCGCCGCACTAAAAAGCACGCTTAGAACTTTTCCCGCGCTTTTATGAGAGTAGGAAACATCGCAAAAAATAAACTGGAAAGCGAACACAAACCCCGCAAGCAACACTCCGAACAAAAAGTATTTGCAAAATATTTTAAGGGATTCTCTCTCAAATTTAAGCCCCAAATTTGAAACGGAAAAAAGCCCAAGCTTGTTCATCATATATGGAATTCCGATTAAAATCGGCAGATAGCGAAGGCGGTTGAAATAAATATCCAAACGCTTGCCAAGCAAATATTCCGTAAGACCGCTCGGATGCACCGAATGCAGCCACTGCACAAACCAATAAGAGGGTGATGTCAAGAGCGCGGCAAAAAGCGTCGCCCCCAAATAAACCAGCAAGAAAAGCATTACTCCCTTGTAAGACTTCTTGTCGGGTTCAAGACCCAAAAGCATCAATTCCTTTTCACGATTAAACATAAAATACAGTTATATTTTTTAAGCCGAAAAAAATCAACCATTTGGTTAAACGTTGTGAAAATTGTCCTTGCCATAGTCAAAACCAAATACAAAAAAAATAATCAGGAATTTTTGCCAAGCTCATAAGCTTGCCGCATAAACTTAGTGTCTTTCACTTCCGCCGGTTTCCAAACTCCCGTTGCATACAGAACGCCTTTTTCGACGGGATTATCCAAGCATGCGGTAAATCCGCGCAAGCTTTCGGCGGTGCGCTCGAGCATTGCCTTGTCCTCGTCGGCGGCGGTGAGAATAAAATAAAATTCTTTGTTTGAAAACTCCTCGTAGCGCGGGCAGCAGCGGTCAATCAAGGTTTTAAGCTGCGCGCTCATTGTGTAAAAGTAAACAGGTGTTGCCAAAACTATGACGTCGGAAGTTGCAATTTTTTCAAGAATTTCCGAAACATCGTCTTTTTGGACGCATTTTTTTGTGTCATAGCAAACTCCGCACCCGGAGCAGTAATTCACTTTTTTGTCTTTTAGGAAAATTTTTTCAACATTATGCCCGCTATCCTGCGCGCCTCTCATAAATTCATCGGCAAGCAAATCGGAATTTCCGCCTCTTCTCGGGCTTGAAGATATGATTAGAATTTTCTTAGGCATAACTTTTTATTATTTATGTAAAATTTTTATATATCGACAGCAATTTGCAAGCAAATTTTTAAGTCATGAAAGCCTCGACTTGAAATCGGCGTACGAGAAATTGCGGATTATGGTACAATCCCCGTCTTCCTCCATAACGGCGATTGAAGGAAGCGGCATTCCGTTAAATGTGTTTGTCTTTACCATGGAATAAATCGCCATGTCCGCGAAAACAATTTCATCTGAAATTTTCAATTTTTCATCAAACGAATAGTCGCCAATGACATCTCCCGCAAGGCAAGTCGCGCCCGCAAGCCTGTAAGAAAACGGCTTTTCACCCAATTTGCCCGAATTTAAGACAGGAGGGCGGTAAGGCATTTCAATGACGTCAGGCATATGGCATGCCGCCGAAGCGTCCAAAATGGCGATTTCAATTCCATTTTTTACGATGTCCAAAACCTTAGATTTCAAAAAACCCGCATTCAATGCCACTGCTTCGCCTGGCTCTAAATAGACTTCCAGATTAAACTCCTCTTTGACTTTTTTAACGCAGTTTACAAGACGGTCAATGTCGTAGCCCGGGCGCGTTATGTGGTGCCCTCCTCCGAAATTTATCCAGCTGATTTTTTTGAAGTATTTTCCGAATTTTTCAACCACTGCATTTAAAGTAGCCTCCAAATCGTCGGAATTTTGTTCGCAGAGAGTGTGGAAATGAATGCCGCTAACGCCATCGAAATCCGCTTCGCTCAAATCCGCGCACAAAACACCCAAGCGCGAATATTCCGCGCAAGGGTCGTAAATCGCATGCCCGCTCTGGGTGGAAAATTCGGGATTTACCCTGATTCCTACTTTTGCGCCCGCTCTCAACGCCCTGCCTTTAAATCGACGAAGCTGTCCGAGCGAATTAAAAACGACATGCCCGCAAAGAGAGGCGATTTCGTCAAATTCATCGTCTTTGTAGGCGGCGCAAAAAACGTGGTTTTCGCCGCGAAACTCCTCGCTGCCAAGCCTTGCCTCAAACAATCCGCTCGCAGTTACCCCGTCCAAATATTCCGAAACAAGAGGATAAACCGCAAACGCGGAAAACGCCTTTTGGGCAAGCAAAATCTTGCACCCCGCGCGCTCGCGGACGCTTTTTAAAATCCGCAAATTCGCAGTTAATTTTGCCTTGTCTATCACAAAGCAGGGCGTCGGCAGTTCGGAAAATTTCATATTAGTCAACCAATTCCGGATTGAAGTTTTCCTGCCACGGCAAGCCCCATTTATTGAGAGCGTCCATAAACGGATCCGGGTCAAATTCTTCAATGTTGAAGACACCCGCTTTATTCCAAGTTTTGGTTAAAAGCATCATCGCGCCAATCATTGCGGGCACGCCCGTTGTGTAGGCAACCGCCTGCGAGCCGACTTCGGCGAAACATTCCTCATGCGTGCAGACGTTGTAAACATAGTATGTCTTTTCAACTCCGCCCTTTTTGCCTTTGAATATGCAGCCTATGTTCGTCTTGCCCTTCGTCCTCGGGCCCAGACTTGCGGGGTCGGGAAGTACGGCTTTTAAAAATTGAAGCGGAACGATTTTTTTGCCCTCGAAGTCAATCGGAACAATGGACGTCATGCCAACGTTTTCAAGGCACTTCAAATGCGTGAGGTAGCTCTGCCCGAAAGTCATGAAAAATCTGATTCTCTTTATCCCCTTGATGTTCAGGGCAAGAGACTCTATTTCTTCGTGGTGAAGCAAATACATGTCTTTTTTGCCAACTTCGGGGAAATCGTAAACCCTCTTGATTTCCATCGGCTCGGTTTCAACCCATTTACCGTCTTCCCAATAGCTGCCTTTTGCCGAAACTTCGCGGATGTTTATTTCCGGATTGAAGTTCGTTGCAAACGGATAGCCGTGGTCGCCCGCATTGCAGTCCAAGATGTCTATATATTCGATTTCGTCGAAATAGTGCTTCATCGCGTACGCGGAAAAGACGCCCGTCACTCCCGGGTCGAAGCCGCTGCCCAAAAGCGCGGTTATCCCAGCTTCCTCAAAACGCTTGCGGTACGCCCACTGCCATTTGTACTCGAACTTGGCGGTGTCGAGCGGCTCGTAGTTCGCGGTGTCCATATAGTTTGTTTTCGTGGCAAGGCACGCGTCCATAATCGTCAAATCCTGATAAGGCAAAGCCAAATTCATCACCAAATCGGGCTTGAAGTCGTTTATGAGAGAAATCAAATCTTCGACATTGTCGGCATCAACCTGCGCCGTTTTGATTTTTGTTTTTGTCGTCTTTTCAAGCTTGGCTTTAAGCGCGTCGCACTTGCTTTTGGTGCGGCTTGCAATGCATATTTCGTCAAACACCGCGCTATTTTGGCAACACTTGTGAATTGCGACCGACGCCACCGCGCCGCATCCTATTATCAATGCTTTTCCCATTTCTTTTCCTTTTGTTTTCTTGATTAAATTGAAAGCAACATTTCCCTTACAACCTTGCACGCGACCGCGGTTGAAACTCCGCTTGGGTCGTAGTGGGGGGAAAGTTCGCATATATCGCAGGCAACGATGTTTGTGTTTTTCATTGCAAAAAAGAGAGCTTTTCTAAGTTCCTCAAAACTTGCCCCGCCCGCTTCGGGAGTGCCTGTTCCCGGGAATATCGAAGGATCCAACACGTCCAAATCCACCGTAAGGTAAACGGGGTGATTATTCGCGCCCTCGATGGCAGTTTCAATATTTTGCAAATCGAATTTTTGCATGAACACATGGGTTTTCGCCCATTCAAATTCGGGTCTGTCGCCTGAGCGTATGCCGTATTGGAAAATCCTGCCGTCGCCCAAAATATCGTGGCATCGCCTTATTACCGAGGCGTGTGAAAGCTCTTCGCCCAAATAGTCGCCCCTTAAATCAGTGTGAGCGTCAAAGTGGATTATCCTGAGGTCGGAATGTTTTTTCGCCGCCGCCCTGACCGCTCCGAGGGTTACCAAATGCTCTCCGCCAATCATAAACGGAACTTTGCCCGCCGACAAAATTTCGGAAGCGGTTTTTTCGATTTCGTCCAAAACTCTCGGAGTGTTGCCAAAGCAAAGCTCCAAATCACCCATGTCAAAGACGCGCAAATCGGTCAAATCCCTGTCTTGATAAGGGCTGTAAGTTTCAAGCCCGAAAGACTCCGCGCGGATTGCCTTCGGGGCAAAGCGAGTGCCGGGGCGGTACGAAACCGTGCCGTCGAAAGGCGCGCCGAAAAGGGCAATGTCGGCGTTTTCAAAATCGGAATCGCAACCGATGAAGTTTTCAATATTTTTATTCAACATCTTTTAGCATCTCCTCTACATAAGTCGGAAGGGCGAACGCGCCCAAGTGAAGGTTTGTATTGTAGTAGCGCGTTTTGATTTTCAGCGCGTTCCACTTGTCGGAATTTAAATTTTTTAGCGGATGGTATTTCTTCGACGCAAATCCAAAGAGCCAATGCCCCGACGGGTAAGTCGGAATGTGCGCCTGATAAACTTTCGCAATCGGAAAACGCTTGAAAATATGCTTGTGCGTGTGCGCCATCGCCGCCGCGTCGTCTTTATAAAACGGGCTTTCATGCTGGTTTACAAGTATGCCGTCCTTGCGCAAAGCCTTGTTGCACCCGCCGTAAAACTCCTTTGTGAAAAGCCCCTCGCCGGGTCCGAAAGGGTCGGTGGAATCGACGATTATCAAATCGTAGCAATCGCTTTTTCGGCGCACAAAGCGCACCCCGTCCTCAAAATGCAGGTCTATGCGAGGATCTTTAAATCCGCATGCGGTCTGGGGCAGAAACTCTTTGGCGGCTTCCACCACATTCTCGTCGATTTCAACCACGTCGATATGCTTGATTGACTTGTAGCGCGCAAGCTCCCTCAAAACGCCGCCGTCGCCCGCGCCGATTACCAAAATGTCCTTTGCGCGCGGATGCACCGCCATTGCGGGATGCACAATCATTTCGTGATAAATATGCTCGTCCTTTTCGGTAAGCATCATAATTCCGTCAAGAGCCAAAAACCTGCCGAACTCTTCCGAATCGAAGATTTCGATTTTTTGGAAATCGCTCTTTTTTGAAAATAGCTGGCGGCTGACCTTTATGGAAAAGCCAACATTTTCCGTCTGTTTTTCAGTAAACCAAAGCGACATAATTCAATCCTTTAAAACAGTTAGTTTAGACACGCTCAAATCCTGCGTTCCCGTCAAGGAACACCCCTTGGACTTTGCGTATTTTATGTATTCGATAATTTCGGGCGTTATGACCTCGCCCGCCGCAAGCACGGGAATGCCCGGCGGATAGCACATCACAAATTCGCAAGCCACCCTGCCCGCGGATTTTGCGAGAGGCACCTGCTCTTTTTGAGAATAAAAAGCCTCCTGCGGTGAAAGCGCGACCTTAGGCGTAATGAATTCCCTTTCAAACATACCCTTCTTCGGCTTTCTGCGCACGCGCCTGATTTCGGCAAGCGCGCTTACAAGGCGTTCAATGTCGCGCTTTCTGTCGCCGACCGAAACATAGGCAAGAACGTTGCCCATGTCGCCAAATTCAATCTGAATATCGTATTCGTCGCGCAAAATGTCATAGACTTCTATGCCCGCAATGCCCGCATCGAGAGTGTGGATTGAAAGCTTTGTGATGTCAAAATCGCAGACATTCACGCCGTCTATTATTTCGCGCGAAAAGGCGTAAAAATCCCCTATGTCGTTTATCTCTTTTCTCGCGTATTCGGCAAGCTCGCAAACCTTTTCAAAAATCTCCCCGCCGTGCAAAGAAAGCTCCCTGCGCGACAAATCCAAACTTGAAAGCAGGAGATATGACGCACTCGTAGTCTGCGTCAAATTTATTATCTGGCGCAAATAGCCCTCGTTTATCTTTTTAGAAGCAAGCAAAATCGAGCTTTGCGTTAAGCTTCCTCCCGACTTGTGCATGCTTGCGCTCGCCAAATCTGCCCCCGCTTTCATTGCCGAGACGGGCATATTCTTTCCGAATGAAAAATGCGCCCCGTGCGCCTCGTCAACCAAGACGAGCATATTCTTTGAATGGGCGGTTTTGACGATTTTTTTCAAGTCGGAGCAAATGCCGTAATAAGTCGGATTGTTCACGAGAACCGCCTTTGCGTCGGGATTTTCTCTAATCGCCTTTTTAAGCCCTTCAAGCGGCATTCCAAGCGCGATGCCAAGCCTTGAATCGACCGCGGGATTTACATAGACGGGAATCGCGCCGCAAAGCACGAGGGCGTTTATCGCACTTCTGTGGACGTTGCGCGGAAGTATGATTTTCTCGCCGCGCTTTAACGCGTACAAAACCATGCTCTGCACCGCACCCGTCGTGCCGTTAACCATGAAAAACGCATGCTCCGCGCCGAAAGCCTTTGCCGCCAAATCCTGCGCCTCCGCGATTACGGACGTCGGATGGCAGAGGTTGTCGAGGGGCTTCATCGAATTTACGTCGATAGAAAGGCACTTGTCGCCCAAAAACTCCGCAAGCTTGGGATTGCCCCTTCCGCGCTTATGCCCGGGAACGTCAAACGGGACCACGCGCATATCCCTGAATTTCAACATCGCCTCAAAGAGCGGCGCGCGCGAAAAATCTGTTTTGACCGCCATTTTAGTAAATATTTTTGCCGCTGAAAATTTCCAACATCTCGCGCCTGAGGCTCGAGCTTATTTTTGCGCGCTGCTTTTTTGGCAGGTCGTTAGGGTCTATCTGGAAGAGATAGTTTTGCAAGTCGATATCCTTTATGAGCATTTTGGTGTGGAAAGTGTTTGCCTGATAGACGTTGATATCCATGGCGTCGTACTTGCTTAAAGTCCGCTTGTCTATGTAGTCTTGAATTGAAGTTATGCGGTGGTCGATGAATATCTTTTTCCCCGCAACGTTTCGAGTAAATCCGCGCACGCGGTAGTCCATCGTTATTATGTCGGAACTAAAACTTGCTATGAGATAGTCGAGAGTGGAAAGGGGCGTGATTTCCCCGCAAGTCGCAACATCTATATCAACGCGGAAAGTTGCAATGCAAGTTTCGGGATGGTATTCGGGATAGGTGTGCACCGTGACGTGGCTTTTGTCGAGATGCGCCACAATGTCCTCCCCTCTTCTGCGGGTTTGCGCGGCAATCGAGTCGTCGGAAATCAAAAACGTGACAGACGCACCCTGCGGGTCGTAATCCTGCTTTGAAATGCTTATGACTTTTGCGCCAATCTGCGCGGTAAGCTCCGACATTATCCCCGTTATGCGGTCTGAATTGTACTGGCTGTCAACGTATTCTATGTAGTTTTTCTGCTCTCTTGAAGTCTTTGCGTAGCAGACGTCATAGAGGTTGAAGCTCAAAGATTTTGTCAAATTGTTAAAACCGTAAAGTTTTAATTTGTTTTCCATTTTTGCGAATAGTAAAAATTTTTACAGGTTTAAAAAAAGACAGTTTTCGCCCCCTGCTAAAAAAAGAAGAGACAAAACGCCTAATTTGAAAACTTGAAGAACCGCAAACAAAAAAGCGGTTCGGACGCGGGGAAATCCATGCGCGCCAAAATTTTTTCAATCAGCCGCGACTTGCGCCGAAAAGGCCGCGCGGCATCTGTTCGCATTGGGAAGTCCAGTAGCGCACATGAATTGCCGACGTATCGGCAAACGCTGCCCGTGCAAAAAACTGCATTGAACTTCCAACCATCCTTTCCCGTTTGATTTTTGTGTTTCGCAAAAAATTATATACTGATTATTTGATTGAAGCTTGGTTGGGTATCAGCATAAGTCAAATTAAAAATTAATCCGCGCAAAAAAATTTTCATAAAAAAGGCGTCTTTTTTTAGACGCCCCGAATTTTATTTTGAAAATTTTAATATCCCCATGCCCGCGAACTTCACGCAGTCCGCGCAAGGAGTTTTAAATTTTGTTTTGATTTCCTTGCAAGTCAACGCCCCTGTGTTTTCCTCAAAAAACTTGTCAAGCTCTCCGCGCTTTTCTTCGGGAACAAAATTCCTCGCCGCAAACAACGCCCCGCAAAATCCGCCCTCGCTCCTTCCACCGCTCATCGCTTTGTAATAAGCGAGCTTTTCTTCGTCAATCTTGTCGGCAAACGCGGCATAAATTGTCTGCGCGCAGGAATAGGGATTGCGGAATGCAGCAACCGCATTTTCTATTTTATCAGTGTTTTTCTCCATAATGTTAAGCCAACGCCTCCATTTGCAATTTTGTGATGTTTTCAATGCCGATTTTCGCAAAGTCAATGAATTTTGAAAGCTCGTCTGCATTAAAAGTCGCCTCCTCGCCCGTTGACTGCAATTCAACGAACTTGCCCGAACCCGTCATTACGATGTTGGAATCAACACTTGCCGCGCTGTCCTCAACATAGGGCAAATCCAAAACGACATTGCCTTCGTATATCCCGACAGAAACGGCGGCAACAGAATCCGTAAACGGATCTTCAGCCAACTCTCCCGCCTCAATCAGCTTTCTTACGGCAAGCTTTGCGGCAACATACGCCCCCGAAATGGACGCAGTGCGCGTTCCGCCGTCCGCCTGCAACACATCGCAGTCGAGCCAAAGGGTGTAGCCCGCAATTTTGGAAAGGTCGGCAACCGCCCTTAGCGACCTGCCAATGAGACGCTGGATTTCAACACTTCTGCCGTCCTGCTTGCCCATTGAAGGTCTCGGCTTGCGCGTTAGCGTGGAGTAAGGCAGCATCGAATATTCCGCACTTATCCAGCCTTGCGGAGTTTCCAAATTGTTCATCCAAGAGGGCACTTTCTTTTCAAGGCACGCGGCGCAAATCACCTTTGTGTTGCCAAAGCTGACGAGAACCGAGCCTGTGGCGTGCGGCGCAAAATTAGTCAAAAACGACACTTGGCGCATTTCATCGCACCTTCTGCCATCGGGTCTTGCAAATTGATTTTCCATATTTTTTTAATTTATTTGCGAAAATAAAAGCTTCAAGTAAAAATAAAAAAAGCCAAAAGCATTCCGCCTTCGGCTTAATGTAAAATTTGTGCGCGATTTACGCAACAACAACCGAAACTTTGCGATGCGCGCCGTCCCACTTTACGTTGCCGTCAACAAGAGCGTACAAAGTGTAGTCGCGACCCATGCCGACATTTTCGCCCGCGTGGATTTTTGTGCCGCACTGGCGCAAAATGATGTTGCCCGCAACAACGTATTCACCGCCGAACTTCTTTACGCCGCGACGCTGTGAACGGGAATCTCTGCCGTTCTTCGCTGCACCCTGACCTTTTTTATGTGCCATATCCGATTATTCCTTTCGATTACGCCTTGATGGATTCGATTTTCAAAACAGAGAGCTCTTGACGATGACCCTGCCTGCGTTCATAACCCTGACGACGCTTTTTCTTGATGATTACAACCTTATCTCCACGCTTGTTTTCAAGAATTTTCGCCTTAACAACCGCGCCTTCGATTACCGGTGAACCAAATTTTACGTCTGCGCCTTCGCCGGCCATAAGCACGTCTTTGATTTCCACAACGTCGCCTGCGTTTGAACCTTTAAAACGGTTGACGAAAACAATATCGCCTTCAGCCACTGTAAGCTGCGCACCCTGAACTTTAATTGTCGCTTTCATTTCTTAAATCTTTAAAAAAACACGTTAATAAATAGGATTTTCATGAATGCGCAAGCTTTTTTTCCCATTTTTTTCATTTTTTTGGAAAAAAGCGTTTCCATGCCCCTTTTGGCAAGTATTTTTTCACCCCGTTTTAATATAAAATTTTTCTTTTTCTCCGATGGCGGAATTCCGTTAAATAATGAATTAACTATTGACAGGCAAAAGTCTTGGAATGTAAAATATTTATTATGAAAGAAATTATACCCTATATAAGCATATTTATGTTTGCCAACGCTCTTTGCGCAAGCAGCATATATGTAAGCCCTTCGGGCAAAGATTCAAATGACGGCTCTTCCTGCAATCCTCATTGAAGACTCTCGCAAAAGCAGTGGAAATATCAAAGCCTGACGATGAAATTTTTCTAAAATCAGGCACATACACTCTTTCTGAACAATTAAACATATCCAAAAAATTGAAAATAACCGGCGGGTTTAACGGAGACGAAACATCATCTTCCCCGTCAAACGCCAAGCCCTCCGTAATACAAGGCAACAATAATTTTCGCCTCTTATACGTAAACGGAGCGCAGCTAAACGTGTCATGCCTTACGTTTGCAAAGGGAAAGGCGACGAGAAGCTTCTTTGTATCAATAAGACCGATTCCTGATCCCATACCCATAAGACCTTTTGAAGAAAACTCCATTGAAAAGGAATATATCCGCGTGCCGATGGCAACCGAAGACACTCCCGACTTAAAAGCTTGGGGCGGAGCCATTCTCGCCAACAATGCACCGCTTTTCATAAAAAATTGCATATTTAAGGACAACTCCGCCGAATCGGGCGAAAGCTATTCGGAAGGAGACGGGGTTTTCGGCGGCGCAATCGCGGCTATTGCAACTGAAAGCTCCGCATTGGGCATCAAAAATTCCGAATTTGTTTCAAATTCCGCAAAAGCAACATCCACACTCCCCGCAAAAGGAGGCGCGGTTTACGCGGAAAATTCGACGCAACTTTTAGTTTCAATAGAAAACACAAAATTTACGTCAAACAAAGCGATTTCAGCGCGTCCCCCAAGCAGCGGAGGCAGATATATCATTGCACTGGAAAGAGATTTTGAATCTAATCCCATTGAAATTCACAACAGGCTCGCGCAAGGCGGCGCAGTTTTCTCATACGGAGGCTTGATTTCAAATTGCGACTTTGAAAAGAACGAAGCTTCGTCAATACTTAAAGACGATACCGAAGCAAAAGGCGGCGCGCTTGCCATAATTGCAAAAAATTCCTCCGAAATAATCCAAAATCTGTTTCTTTCAAATTCTGCCAAGGGCGACGACGCTTTCGGTGGCGCTCTCTACATTGAATGCGAAGACGCAGATGCCTTGGCAGAACAAAACAGCTTCATAAAAAATTCGGCGGACGAAGGCGGAGCAATAGCAATAATCGGAAGCCCGAACGTATCGCCCGAGCTAAACGCGAACTATTTTGAGTCGAACCTAGCAGACGAGGGCGCGGGCATTGCGCTGGCTCAAAAAGCAGGCATAGAAACAAAGCCTGTTTCCATCACAAACTCGACTTTCTATAAAAACAAGGCGGACGAAGGTGGGGCGATAGCATATTCAGACGACCTCGTAAGCCCTGAAAGCGCAAATTCTTCCGCAAAAGTGCTTTTTAATACATTCCGCGAAAATTCAGCGAAAGAAGGCAGTGCGATTTCCCTTGAAGGCTCGCTTTACGCAAGCTCAAACATATTTGCCGACTCTGAAAAATATGCTGAAATTTACATTGAAAGAGACGACACAACGTCAGTTGCGGTCTTGAAAAATTCAATAGTTCCGACCCTCTCCACAATTCCCGCGAGAGTCTCAATGGAAAACGTAAAAGAAGCAAACCCGATGTTTACGGGACTGCGCACGGAAGGGGTCATGACATCTTTCGGCGTCGCCCAAAACAGCCCGGCAACAACTTTTGCACCTGATGCCCAAATAAACGTTTCAGCCGATATTTTCTTAAATGCGAGAAGCGGCACAAACCCCACCATCGGCGCAGTCGAATACAAGGGGGACTTTGTGGAAGTCTCATCTGAAAACACAAGCGTATCTTTAATAGACGGCGAAAAGCTTGCCCTTAGCGTATCCGCAACAAAATATACGGGCAAGCTCTCCTACCAGTGGTTTGTGGATAAAAACGACGGAAAGGGCTTTGTTCCTGCAAGCTCCAAAAAAGACACAATTTCGATAAAGGCGTCGGCAAAAGTCCCGCAAAGCACATACAAGTGCCTCGTAAGCGATGCAACGGGTGCAAGCGCATATTCGGGCGAACATAATATATCGGTTTTCCCCAAGCCGAAAATTACCGAAAACATTAATTACAAAGGTTCTTTCAGAGGGGAAAACACCGTGTTGTCGGTTGGCGCTTCGGGCGAAAATCTATACTACCAATGGCAAGTGTTCAAAGACGGCGCATGGAGGGACATCGAGGGCGAAAATTCGCAAAATATCGTCCTTGAAAACCTGCAAAGCGAAAATATGGGCGAACGCTACCGCGCGCAAGTCGGGGTTAAAGTTGACGGCAAAATAATTGCAAACAGTTTTGTATCTTCGAAAGAGGCAAAAATAAGCCTGTCTGAACCCGCCGGAATTGGCGGTGTACGCGCAGTCCAAAAGCAGGCGGAATTTGACCAAAGCTATTCAGCCGACGCCTCAAACATAAAAATAGAAGACCTCGGAGCGGGCTTTGTAACCGAGCTCAGCGTTCAAAACGCAACAGGCGCAAAGCCCAAATACCAGTGGCAAATTTTGGCTGACGCCGAAAACGGAATCTGGCAAGACATTGAAAAAGCGGTAAAGCCGACCTATTCTTTCACAGAAAACAAAGAAGGCTCCGCCTCTTACAGATGCAAAGTATATTGCGAACTCGGCTCCCAGATTTCGGAAAAGTTCACTCCGCAAATCGACATTGATTTTGTTATGCCCCCCATTCCCGCAAGCATTGCGGACAACGCGCTGAAATTCGACATCGACGGCGAAAAATTCACGCTCGTATGCCCCGACGCAAAAAATGCCATTCTGATAAACAACCCGCTCCAAGAAAGCGGTTCGTGGCTTGAAGGAACAAAAGTTGCATACAAATTCAAAAATGCGAAAGAAGCCTCGCTTTCCATAATCGCAAACCAATGCGCCTATGGCGAAAACGGCAAAAAGCAGACCGTAAAAATATCATACAATCTCGCGCTTAAATACGACGGCGTTTCCCGCGCGGTTGGCGGAACATACACAGAAGGGAAAACAACATCTCAAATAAAATCCGCAAACCTTGAATTTGAAGTATCGGAACGCGCCGCAGTATTGCCTGATTCGTTGCAGGAAACGAATATGGTTTTCAAGGCAAACGGCGTTTCATACGGCATAATATTTGAAAATGCAAAACTTTACTCAATAGTAAACGAGGAAGGAAAAGTTCTCGAACAAGGCTCTTACAGAGGGAAAAAGTCGGGCAACACATTTGCCATGAAATTAAAACCCTCTTTGAAAAACGAAGATTTCAGCGTTTCGGAATTTAATCTCTACGCTGCGGCAAACAAGTTCTGGACAAACGTAAAATATTCGGATTTTGAAGGAGTGAAGTTCTGCGCGGATGAACTGGACGGCGACGTTTCAAACGAATATCTCGCCCCCGAAATTTCGGAAAACCTTCCCGAAACCTTCACGGTTGAAAGCGGGAAAAGCGCGACCCTTGAAGTCGTCGCATACGGAACGGATTTGAAATATCAATGGTTCTGCAACTCCGAACCGATTGCCAAGGCGAACACGAACAAACTGACGCAAAAATTCGACAAGGCAAAAGACAACGGCAAAACCTATTTCGTTGAAGTTTCAAACGAATCCGGAAGCGTCTCGTCGCGAATTTCAACTGTGAGGGTAATAGAACCCCTCGCCTTGAAGTCCATAACTGCCGACAAAAAAGCCTGCATTCGCGACGACTCCATAACGCTCACGGCAACCGCAACGGGAGAAAATATTTTCTACGAATGGTTCTATTCGACCGACGGCAAGGAGTGGAAAGTATTTTCATCGGGAACTCTCAACACCTGCATAGTCTCGCCAAACGACATAGAAAAACTCAAAACTGCGGAAAAAGTATTTTTCAAAGCAGAAATTTACGACGCATTGGATGCAGAAAAAACAAACGTCAAATCATTTGCGATGAAATCTTCAATCGCAATCGTATCTCCAAGCGAAATTCAGATGCTTACGATATCCCAACCCGAATTCGAGCTTGACGGAAAAGCGGAGGGAACATCTGAAGAATCTTCTTTAAAATCCGACGCGCAATTTGAAGTATTGCAAGGCTCAAAACTAACCTTGTCCGCAGTTGCAACGGGCTACCAAATAAAATACCAATGGCAAAAGCTTGTATTTGAAAACGAAAATGACGAAGGCGCGTGGAAAAATATTTCAGGCGCGACTTCCAGAAGCTACACACTCACTCCCGATGTAAACGGAGACTGGAATGATGTGGAAAATTTCTACAACACCTACCGCTGCAAAGTTTACAGCACGGCAACCCAGACCCAGGTTTACACAAAAGCAGTCGAGCTTAAATGCAACATCGCGGCAATACCTGAAAACCCGGTGGGAACATCTATCAGAGTAATATTCGACGCCACGCAGATTGATCCTGCTTACGGTTCGTTTTACATAGATCCGAACTATCCGATAAGAAGATACGACTTCACCTTGACGCCTGTTTCAACAACAGAAGCAATGCTTTCAAAAGGAGGCACATATTGGCGCGACGGTCTTCTTGCTGAATATATAACCAATGTTTCCTACACTTACAAGCGCACCTCAACCACTACTGCCGAGATCTCAATCAGCGGGAAATTCTATCAAGTCACAAACCCTAATCTTTGGGGCGATTTGTACTATAAAAACACTCCGATAGAAATTGTGCTCACGCTTTCTTCCCCGTCAAGCACCACAAATTCCGACAATACATCGGCAATATCTGCAAGGGGAACAATGAGCGCATACTATGATTATTCCTACGAGCCAAAGGAAATAACAACGTTAATCGACAGCAAAATAATCAGATACGACAAAAACTCTTTTGAGAAAACGCCAAAATCCCTCGCCAACAAATCAATGAAATTTTCAGAGCTTGAAACCTTCAATGAATATGGATATGACCCTGTTGTTTCATTTGGCGAAAAAACGATGAGCATGCAAATAGGCAATATGTCCTATGACGGCACATACACCTACAAAGTTTCAGGCAACAAAATGATTTTAACAGGAGAAATAGATTACCTGAACAACAAAAAAATAACAGTTGAAAACCTTACTATATATCCGAATTACGTTCCCGAAAAGGGCTACCCGTTCTCGGTAAAATACACTTACGGAAACAGAAAAGCGGAACAGTCGGGTTTTGTGAAAGAGCTTCCAAAAGACTGACGCAAATAAATAAACAAAAAAATCCGATTGCTTTTTTTAGAATCGGATTTTTTTTGCATGCAAAGATTTAAATGTCATTCCGCCTTTAAGACTTCGCCCTTTGTTATTCCGTTTTCGTTGTAGGAATCAATCCTGAACCAATAATCTTTTGCCATGGAATTAAAGCAAGACAAAGTCAGGCTGTCGGCATCGGGCTTTTGATACTGGACGTTTAAATGCAAGGCATTAGGGGCAACTCCGTAATTGATTATATAGCCTTTCACGTCCGAATTTTTACTTTCCCAAACAAATTTTATGTTGCGCGAGTCTTTTTTATCCCTTAAAGCGCGGGCATTTTTAACTGCCTGCGGACGCGCGTTTATATTGGTCTTGCCGAACACACGCAAATCTCGTATCGCAAAGTTGCCCCGCTTTGCGGAATGCACGTTTTCGATTTTTACCGCAGAAAGTTTTACGGGGGTTTTAAGCTCTATGTAATCATGCGCGGCATTCGTCTTGTTTTGGGATTTATCCGCAAGGATTTTCCATTCGCCATCGGGTGAACTTTTATAAAAAAGCCTGTACGAATGATAATCCTCGTCAACCGCGCTTTGGTCTATGTTTTCTTCCGCGAAATTTACCTGCAAAGCGTAAACCTTGACAGGCTTTTCCCAATTCAGCTCGAAATAAGCCCCTGCTTGCGCGCTTTTTGCCGACCACCATGTGCGCACATTCTCGTCGCATGCAAGCTTCTCTTTTTCAAAGTCGCTTGTACTTGAAGACGGCTTTGCGCACAAAGACAGATTTTCCCAACCTGCCAAAAGAGACTTTCCGAAAGGAACTTTTTTATTCGGCATAACCATCGGATAATCGCCAAAGCGAGTCTGCGTGAACATTCTGCCCTCATCGTCAAATCCAACGGGGAACAAGCCCAATCTGCGCTCAAATCCCGCCAAAACTCCGACCCACATAGTCGTAATGCGCCACCAGTTTCCGTTAAAATCCTTAAAGACGCAGCTATGCCCCGTGCTGTTGATAAATCCGCCTACTTTCATCGAGGCAGTGGCGTAATCCGCAAGCTTAAAATCCTTGTTCGGGAAATCCGAGACATAAACGGAATCGCTGTACCACGGGCAGGCAGTGCCCGGGTTTGAGTTTTGCAAATAATATTTGCCGCCATATTTGGTCATCCATGCGCCCTCTTGCATTGAATCGACAGAGACTGTCGAAAACTGCGGCTTTTGCGGATTTTCCGTTCTAATCAAGCGCGCGGTATCGAGAGTTTCGGGCTTGTTCCAGTCGCAAAACCTGCCTTCGTACTCGCTTTTGCCTTGATGCAACCCGTAGGGCGAATTTATTAGGGTTTCGACTCCCTTTGTCTTGGGAGTTATCTGCCGGTTTGTTCCGCCGACAACCGAAAAATCGTCAGGCTTCAACTCCGCCACGTTTGACTCCAACGCTCCGAAATAATTGTAAACCTTGCCGTCATCGTCCAAGAAAAAGCATGGGTCAAAAGAAAGATGTCCGTTTTCCGAAAAAACTTCCCACGAGTTTGCGTCGGACGGATTTTTAGAGCGTATCACAACTTTTGAGTCGAGGCGCATCCAGTAAATATAGCCGTCTTTTGCGAACACGGCGGGCGCGTAAGCTTCGCCTTTTCCGTTCAAAACTTTTTTCAAAATATGATCGGGGAATTTTACAAGCTTCCAATCAATAAGATTATCTGAAATTCTATACCCCGACACGCCGCCCGCATAAATTGAACAGAATAAATAATACTTGTTTTCAAATGGGACAATTACGGGATCAGCCGCCGTTTTCGCGCGTTTGCCGAATGGCTGGTAGTCGATGTTTAACGGATTGCAAAACGTCCGCGGATTTTGCGCCAAAACGCCGCCTGACAAAGCAAGCAATATCGCCATTAAAAATAGTTTCCTTTTCATATCGTCAACAAAATTAAACTTGGTTTTAAAACATAAAAACAAAAAAAGTTTTTTCAATAAAATAATTCGCCGCACGAATTTTTATAAAAAGAAAACATTGCCTGCCATTTTCTTTGACAAAAAAATGCCGATATGCATTATTGAAGGCATAAAATCTCTGCGTTGTGCGTGACCTGCAACTTGGGTTCGCCGCCTTAATGACAAATATATCGGGAGCTTGACCCGCAAAATACGGCCGCCATGCCGCCGAGCGCGGAAGGCGAAAGTGTTTCGGTAGCACCCACCTGCTGACAAAAAGGCAGTAGGAACCCCAATCGCTTGACGGCATTTGCGGAGATTTTACCTAAAACTCCCTAAGAATAGTTTTTCTTCGGGAGTTTTTTATTTTTCCGCTTCAAAATTAGCGAAAACTTCAACAGTACAAAACAAATCAAATCTAATTTTGCGCTCCTTTAAAATTGATGTTATCGTTTTGCCGCCATGACAAAAAGAAACATCAAAATCGGAAATAAAAACATAAATTACAACTACGAAGGTTCTCTAAACGCAAAAGAAATAGTTGAGATTGAATCTTCCATAAAAGGCGCATACCACCTTGCGGAAAAATCTATTGCCTTGCTAAAAGACAATGCTTGCAGTCCGCACTTTGAAGAAATTTTCGGCAAGCCCGACGCATTAAAGCAAAAAAAAATTTCAGACGCCTACCATGCCATAACCAAAAAAATCGAAAGCACGTTGAAGCTAATAAGAATGCCGAAATTCGTCAGCAAGGAAAAAGAAACAAAACCTGAAGTTTTGGCAAGCGCAGATGCAGGGAACGGCAAAACCATAAGGATATTCGATGCCTTTTTCAACGAAGCCATTGGAGACGATAAAAATCTAAACGACCGCCCGAGCGTGATTATGCACGAAGTCGCCCATCTGGCAGGATTAACGGGCGATTGCGAAGAAAATTCCACTAATAGCGCAGAATGCTTGCGAAATTTCACAATTTTGGCGTGCGAAATCGCAAAGCCCGAAAACTTGTTTTCTTCACAAGAATGCAATGAGGAAAATCCCGCAGAAAACAAAAATTCCCAAATCGGTATTTTTGGCGACTTGCCCTACAACCCCAACCACCAGCCGAAAGGTCAGCCAAATGGCGGTCAATTTGCGCCGAAAGAAGGCGGAAACAACGCCCCCGCAAACAACAACCAAACACCAAAACCCGCAAGCAAAGAAAATTCTGCTAATAGCGTAAAAGATTCCTCTTCTGAAAATTCATCTGCCGAAAATTCAAACAGCGAAGAAAATGCACTTTCTTCAAACAAGATAGGAGTTGAAGAAATGAAAAAAAATCGCGAAGTAATAAAAACCATATTCGACGAAGCTCCCAAAAAAGAATACGCCATTAAAATGAATGAAGATTCTTTTTCAACGGATAGGCGCAAGGAAACAAGTGATGAACAATATAGCAAAGATGATTTTAACGAAAACCGAGATTTTATAGAACGTCAATACATCTGGGCAACCGCTGAAGCGGATTTCCCCACAAATGAGCCAAATGCAGATTACACAATTTGGTTCCAGGCAAAATATACCTATACCGATCCTCAAACAGGCGAAATAAAAACAGAAACTGCCGAATGGGCTTATGATAAAACTTCGGATAAAAATGGAAATATAAGCCTTGATCGCATCGGCATTATAAACCAAGACCCCAAAAACTCAGTACAAAACTATATGGGCGGAGATATGGATATTGAAGTTAATATCGCCGTAATAAAAGGCAAAGTTAGTGATAATTTTGGAAGCCCCGATATTGTTCATTGGATAGGTTCAAAAGAGAATAAAAAAGATTATATCAATAACAAAAATGATCCCTATTTTGAGTCTCAAAAAGAATATGGTCTTGGTTCTTATGGCGCGGCACATGCCTACCAACACCTCAACGGTATCGGCGGTGGTGTAAACGGCAGAGTTCCTAAAAACAAGCCTGAAAGCTCAGATAAGATTAGCTTTCATATTGACGGAGAAAAAGGATCTTTAAAAACCAGTAGAGAATTTGACCATGCAGATATATCTAATAAATCTAAAAAATCCGGAAAGACTTTAATTAGAGAATAGTTCGACACAAAGAATAATCATTCTTCGAGATTAAAATCGTCTCCATAATATTTTATATATCTGTCTTCAAGCAAACTTGCTTCCTTGGTTAGCTTTTCTTTGAAATCATCAGAAAGCGCAGGTGAAGACAGTACTTCCTTTAAGTACTTCTTCATCTCGCTTAAATCTCCCGTTAGAGGATTTGATAGCATTTTAACAAAAATAGTGATGATTGATTCTTCGTCTGCACCACTTTTTTCCAAAAATTTTCTCGCAAGCTCCGGATTATAATTCGAGTTTTCTACATATCTACGCCTGTTGTAAATAACTCCTATATATTTACGCTTTCGAAGATAAGCATGTCCGAGACTACGAAAAGCTTTACGCCCTTCTTCTGTTTCTACACTTGCCTCTTTTCTTAATTTTTCTATTCTTTCATTCCATCTTTTTATTTCCTGCTCTCTCAGCTCAGATATTATTTTATCGTGTATATTTTTCCAATATTTTGCCTTTTCCAAGTCTTTGTCTGCGGGGTCGAACTCGCCGTTATAAATTAAATATAAGACATATGAAGAATATTCTTTTTTTGGTTTTTCATAAGGAAGATATTCAAAAATATAAATTATGCCATTTTCCAAAAGGCTTATTGCATATTTTTTATCAAGAGGAGCAAACTTGCCAATGTAATAGTTTCTCCAAGAAAGCAACTTGTTATATCTCATCAAGACTTTTTTCTTTGTTAAATCTTGTTCAACACCAATACCGGATATATAAAGAGAAGCAAGGTTTGCGACAAACATAGAACCCATATATACCCCGCCCTCACATTCATCAAGACCAGATATAGGAGCTCTTCTTGATAATTCATACGCAATTTTTGCGTACTCAAAAGCCTTTTTTGCATCGCGTATCTTTCGAGTGCCAACAAGTTCGCTATTAAACGGAACTGTTGTAAGCACATCATCGTACATTTCATCAAGGTAATATAAATTTTTGTCAGGATCAAAACCTTGATAGTATAGCGAAAGCTCCAAGGCGCGAAAGGCGCAACGATCACGCTTGTTTTTTACGTCATCTATCGCCTTTAAAACTTTTTCGTTAGTCTCGACATCGCCATTTTGAAGATTGCCATTACTAAACGCACTGCCCAAACCCGCAAGCAGCACACACAAAAAAAGCATAATTTTTTTCAACATAGAAAATATTATATTCTATGTTTATTGAATTTTTCAAGGCAAAAATTTATAAAATCAAATTCAAAAACTCGGCGTTTGTTTTTGTCTGCCTCATTCTTTCGATTAAAGTTTCTACGGCGTCTTCGTTCTTTGAATTTGCCATGGCTCTTCTTAAAAATGCGGAAGCTTCCATTTCCTTGTCGGATAAAAGCAGCTCCTCGCGCCTCGTTCCCGATGCCGCAAGATTTATCGCGGGCCAAATTCTAAGCTCTGCAATTTTTCTGTCCAAAACCATTTCCATGTTGCCCGTGCCTTTGAACTCTTGGAAAATAAGCTCGTCCATTCTCGACCCTGTTTCTATCAGGGCGGACGCGACTATTGTAAGACTCCCTGCCTCTTCCGTATTTCTTGCGGCTGAAAAAATCTGGCGCGGGCGTTCGAGCGCGCGGATATCAAGACCTCCCGACATTGTCCTGCCGCCGCCCGACTTTGCCGAGTTGTGCGCGCGCGAAAGGCGGGTTAGCGAATCCATGAGCAAGACGACATCCCTGCCGACTTCCACAAGATGCTTCGCCCTTTCCAAAGCCAAATCGGCGATTGAAATATGCGTATTTATCGTTTCATCGTTTGATGAAGCGAAAATTTCGGCTTTCGGTAAATCCATTCTGAAATCAGTAACCTCTTCCGGACGCTCATCGACAAGCAAAATAATCAAATGGCATTCGGGATGATTTTCCAAAACACCGAAAGCGATGTCTTTCAAAAGCGTTGTCTTGCCCGTGCGCGGAGGAGCGACAATCAAGCCGCGCGTGCCCTTGCCTATCGGGCAAAAAATATCCATCACACGGTTTGTCATTCTGCCGTCGGAAGTTTCCAAATTCAGTTTTTCATCAGGCGCGATTGTGGTTAAATTCTGAAAAGGCTGCACATTTTTGCGTTCAAGACAGTTTACACCGTCAATGGTTTCGATAAAGCGCAGTTTGGGATTGCGGTGGTTCTGCGCCCTGTGCGCATTGCCGACAATATACTGCCCCCTTTTCAAGGCAAATCTGCGAACAAGCTCTCTTGAAACATAAGTGTCGGTGGGGCGGGTTTTGCCCCCGTGCTTCGGGTCGAGCAACACGCCGTTGTTGTTCACCGTGAAATCGAAAATCCCCTCGACTTTTATGATTTCAAGCTCCTGCTCGGGCTGGCGCGGCTCGCCGTTTTCGGAAAGGTTTTGAGGTCTGTTCCTATTTTGGCGCATGCGGTTGTTTGGATTAAAACCGCGCCTGCGGTTGTTCTGGCGAATGCGGTTAGAGCGGAAATCGCGCCTGTTCATGCCGTCGCCACTGCCGCCGCTGGAATTGTTTTCAAAATCTTGCATAGAATATCTTGTAATTTTTTTAACGCCAAAAACTCCGAACAAATCAAAGCTTAACAAAAAATAAAATTTGCGAGAAATTCGGCAATGCGCCAAACACAATTAAAACGGCGCATTAAAATAAAACAGACACCATTGAAACCATTGCCGATAATTTCGCAAGCTTTTTTTGCTTTTTATAAAGCAAATTTATTGTTTTTTTTGCAAAGCGCGAATGCGCAATTTCTTTATGTTCGCCGCGCGCACGCAGTCAACCGCCTTTGCGATGTCGCCGTATTTCGCAAGCTCGTCGCCCAAAAGCAAAACCGCTGCGCCTTTATCAGATTCGGCAGTTTTTTTCAGCGTCTCCGATATTTCCTCTATCGGCATTTTTTTTTCGTTTAAATAAAATTCTCCATCTTTGCTTACCGCAAGAACAGTCGGCTTGGCGTTTTCGTCGGCTCTTTCAGTGGTTGACATTGACGGCGGATTTATTTGAACCGACCCGTTTTCCTTAAACTGCATGGTAAGCAGAAAAAAGAAAATCAAAACCGTCATGACATCGACCATCGGCACGATGTTTACTTCGAATTTTCTTCTTCGGCGGCGGCTTCTTTCAAGAGAATCCATAAATTATTTTTTCCCGCACATCTTGACAAGGCGTTCGGCGCAAACATCCAAGCGCGCGCAAAGAGTGTCGATTTTTCGGTACAAAAACAAGCTTCCGACAATCGCGGGAATTGCAATCAAAAGCCCAAGGACAGTGGTTGACAAAGCAAGACCCACGCCGCGCGATATTGCCTCTTGCGTGGGCGCGGACTCCGAAGAAAATACAGAAACCAAACCCGCCACAGTGCCGAGCAACCCCAAAAGCGGAGCCGCCGAAATAGAGGCGTCGAGCAGAAACATTCCCCTTTCAAGGCGGATCATTTCAAGGCGAGCAAAAGACTTTAATTCGTCGCTGTCGGGATTGTTGTCATAAAAAAACCTGACAATGCGCCCAAGCGAAGAATTGCCGTTAATATCGCATTTTTTCAAATCTCCCGAAAGCAGGGAAGAGGCAAGCTCATTCGGAACCACATTTGAAATCCGCAAGGAAATCAAACGCTCCAAAATCACATAAAGCGCAATTACCGAGCATAGCCCAAGCGGATAAATGAAAACGCCCGCCCCCTGTAAGAGAAAATCCATGCTACTTCATGTAAGGGAGAGTTGACGCAAGCTTCGATGTCTGCGCTTCCGCTTCCAAAAGCTCCGCAATCGGATCCCAAACCCCGTTGCAAAGAGCCTTGCGGGAATTTTCGGGCATAGAGCATTTGCAAGAAAAATCCTTGCAGGAAATTTCGAGTTTTTCCAAGTCGATAACGATTTCCGCCTTCGGGTCTTCCTCAATCAACGCCGCGATTTTCGCGATGTCTGAAGAGCTTGCCATAACGCAAGGAATGCCGATTGTCGTGGAGTTGCCAAAGAAAATTTCGGCAAAACTTTCGGCTATGATTGCACGGAAGCCGTAATGCCAAAGAGACTGCGGAGCGTGCTCGCGCGACGAGCCGCAACCGAAATTTGCGCCGCTTAGAAGAATTGAAGCTCCCTTGAAGCGAGCATCGGTAAGCGGATGCTTTTTATCGCTGCCGTCCGCATTTTTGCGCTCGTCATAAAAAGCATACTGCCCCAAGCCTTCAAAAGTCACGCATACCATGAAACGCGCGGGAATAATTCTGTCGGTGTCAATGTCGTTGCCGGGGACAAATACGCCCCTGCCTTCTACTTTTTCAATTTTACGCAAAGCCATAATTGTGTATAAAAGATAGACTCCGCGCTTTCAATGTCCACAAAAAAACGCGAATTCCGTTCGGTTTTCGCGCTTTTGCTTTCCGTAAATTCAACTATTCCGACTTTGCCTCTGCTTTCGGAAGCGCAAGCTCGTCCAAGTCTTCGGGCATAGGATGGCGGAATCTGGGTCTTTCCGGACGCATCTGCCTTTTGTCGGGGCGGAGCTGCTTTCCCTGGCGCGGAGCGGCTTCATCTGCATTGGGAGGCGGAGGAGTTTCGCCATCGGCATTCGGCGGCGGCATCATTGCACCCTTTGCGCGGGGTCTTTCGCCGCGAACCTGCGGAACTCCGTCGGGGCGTCCGCGCCTTGACGACATATCGGCAAACATTCTGCGCTGTTTTTCGATTAACGGCACCAGTTCTTCCGCGGAAAGCTTGCCGTCTCCGTCCTTGTCAAACTCCTTCAAGACCCTCTCGGCATACTTTTTTTGCATTTCCTCGAAACGCTTGCGGCGTTCTTTGAGGGAAGATTTAGCCTCCGCAAGCTCCGCTTCGTTCAAGTACCCGTCTCCGTCCTTGTCAAACTGCTTTAACATTCTGTTTTTGAACGACTCGGGAAGTTTTTGAGAATCCGCATTTGCGGGCTGTTCCTGCTTTGGCGCGCCGTCTTCCGCAAACATCGGCATTGCGGCAAAAGAAAGAGCGCAAATGATTGATATTATTTTTTTCATGGTTGTACTAATTTATGGGTTGTGGTTTAAATCGGTTTACGCCCATACAAACAACGACACAAAAAAAAAGTTTCAAATTTTTTCTCGTAATCAGCATTTAAAGGCGGATAATATAACTTGCAATTTGAAACTAACAATATTTTAATTTGGGGGATTTTTTAATATGTATCAGGTAAATTTCAGCAATCAGGCGATGGGCGAAATCAACAAGCTCTCCAAGCCCGCGCAATTCGAGATTATCGAAAAGCTCAGCTCCATCACTCCCGAAGACTTGGCGTCAGGCAAGGGAGAATTGGGGTCTTTCCACCGTTTTGGCAGAAATTTTTACAGACTGCGCGTCGGAGACTACCGCATATATTTTGAAATCAGCGAACAAAACCAAACAATTTCCGCAAACTACGTCCTGCACAAGCACACGCTTGCCGATTTTGTGTTCCGCTTCAAGCTCCCGTTTACGGAAGAAACAATGATTGAGCAGGAAGATAATTTCTGGAAATACTTGGAATCATTGAAAAAATAATAAATTTATGACACAAGAAAAACCGGCACTTTGGTCAAACGTCCACCAGGCAAGCAAAATCTACATCCTGCCAAACTTCTTCACGGCGGGAAATTTGTTTTTCGGCTTCTTGTCAATAATCCTTTGCATGCGCGGCAGATTTGACGCCCAAACGGAATCGGCAATACATACGATTGCAAATTTCTTCGTAAAGACGGATCCTAAAACAAACCCGAGCGCAAGCTACTACGTCGTTGCGATACTCGCGATTTTGCTTTCCGTTTTCTGCGATGCCCTCGACGGCAGAGTGGCGCGCGCAAGCGGCAAAACTTCTCTTTTTGGCAAGGAATTCGATTCCATTGCCGACTCCATTGCATTCGGAGTTGCGCCGAGCCTCTTGACATTCCTATTGACTTTAAATCCGATGCACGAACAGTTTTCAGAGCGCATGCAAAGTTTTATATCGCCTATCGGGTGGTTTGTCGCGTTCATATATCTTCTTTGCGGGTGCATTCGCCTTGCGCGCTTCAACGTAATCACAAATCCGTACATCGCGGGTCATGAAAAATACGAAAAAGGGGATTTCAGCGGACTTCCCGTTCCCGCCGCGGCAGGTGCAATGTCTTCAATCGCGCTTACGATGCTGCATTTGGATCTTTGGAACTACACGCTTTGGATTGTGCCTGTAATGCTGCTCATTTCATTTTTGATGATAAGCAACATACCTTATCCATCATTTAAGCATATAAACTGGAATACCAGTGCAAGAATTCGCTCTTTTGTCGCTATAATAGCATGCATATTTTTAATTATTTACATGGGTGTTTACAGTTTCACGATTATATTTTTGTTGTACATATTGATTCCGCCGATGATGTATTTGCCCAAGCTATACAGTATTTTGTCATATTTATTCGGCAAAAAATTGAAAAAAACGGAATAAAGCGGAATGGGCAAAAAAACAAAAAAATCTAAAAGATAAAGAGCTAACGCTTCCATAGTAGATAGATTTTTTGCCCATTCCTCGCGCTCCATGTTGGTTTTGCTCAGGGGGCAGTACAAAGTACAGCTCCCCATTCGCAAAACACAACAGCATCGCGCGTTTATTCCGTTTTTTATGTCCCAAAGCCCACACCTATCAAACAACTTAACGAAATTCCGTCTCCATTCCAAAACGGCGTATCAAATATATTTTTTTAATCAGGGGGTTATTTTTTTGTTTTACGACCCAAAGTCCACATCTATAAAACATCACATACTTTACAGTTAACGTCTCCGTAGTAGATAGATTTTTTTCCCATTTGTACTCACATTTACATTTCGACATGTTTGAATCCTAAATCTTTTATTGTGAAGTTGTTTGATAGATTGTGTAAAAAATAAGTCCTAATTTAAATTCAGCTACTTGATACGTTATGTTGGAATTGGTACGGGATTGCACCAAGCTGTTTGATAGGTGTGGGCTTTGATACGCAAAAAACGGAAGAAATGCCCGATGCTCTTGCGGATTTCGAGGCGTCAGCGTACAAATGTACGCAAGTCCGAAGAAATCCCAAGATGGAGGGCAAGGAATGCGAAAAATATCTTTTACGGATGCCTTAGCTCTATATTAAAAAAATGATTTTTCATTTTTCGCATTCCGCTTTATTCCGTTTTTTTATTTTTTGACGCGGGGGTCGTTATTAATCCCGCCAACGTCGTCAAGCCCTTGAACGTCCGTATATTTCGTGCTGTCATCTGCAAACAACACCGCAAAAACGGTCAGAAATATAATTTTTAAATCGAGCCAAAACGAAATGTTGTCAACATATTCAATGTCAAAAGAATACTTTACACTGTACTTTAAATTGTTGCGACCGTTGACTTGGGCAAGCCCCGTAATGCCCGGCAAAACACTCGACCTGCGGCGGTACTGCTTGGGCATACTTTCAACAGTAGAAATCATAAGCGGACGGGGGCCTATCATAGACATGTCGCCTTTCAAGACATTGAAAAGCTGGGGAAGCTCGTCGATTGAAAAACGCCTCAAAAAAGAGCCGACTTTGCAAATTCTGTATTCGTCGGGAAGAAGATTTCCGTCTTTGTCAAAAGCGTCTTTCATCGTTTTAAGTTTGTAAACATAGATTTTCCTCTCGTACAAACCTCCGCGTTCTTGAATAAACAACGCATTTTTGGAAACGAAAATTTTTGAGAGCAAATAGCCTAACAGCAAGATGGGAGATAAAGCCACAATCAAAGAAACAGACATAAAAATATCCATCGCTCTTTTAACTTTTAAATACCCCTTCATTCGAGAATCGTATTAATAAAAATATAAGTGTAAATTATTCCCATTTTTACAAAAAAGTAAATATTTTTTTATCAGTTGGAAATCGGACAAAAAAAGCGGCGGAAGGGATTTCCCTTCCGCCGCCCAAAAGAGCATTGAATTATTCCTGCGCAGGTTCGGAAGACGAAGCCTCTGCATTTCCTTCAACGCCGCCTTCTTCTGCGGAGACATCGTCGCCGTCGCGGGTATTGACAACGCGCGATATACCGACAAGCTTGTCGCCTTCCGCAAGGTTAATCAAGCGAACGCCCTGAGTTGTTCTGCCGATTACTCTGATGTCCTTTACGGGGGAGCGAACAGCCTGCCCGCCCTGTGTGAACATCATAATTTCATCGTCTTCGCGCACTGACAATGCGCCCGCAACACCGTGAGTTTTGATTGCAATAACGCCCGAACCGCCGCGGTTTTGAAGCCTATATTCATCGTAATTCGTGCGCTTGCCCTGTCCGAGCTCGCCCGCGATTAGCAGAGTTGAACCGCTGTCAACCACCACTACCGCCTTGACGCAGTCGTTTTCCTTTTTGAGGGTGACGCCCCTTACGCCGCGTGTCGCCCTGCCCTGCGCGCGCAAATCGTTTTCGCTAAATCTAATCGACATGCCCGCATAGGTTATAAGCACGACTTCGGAATCTTTTTCAGCCAAAACAACGCCAATCAAATCGTCGCCTTCATCTAAATTGATGCCGATTATGCCGCCTTTTCGGCAGTTTTTGTAGTCGGAAAGAACTGTCTTTTTAACGACGCCGTTTTTGGTTGCCATAATGAGGCTCTTGTCGGCATCGTCCAAATTCTTTACGCAAATCATAGCCGCGACTTTTTCATCGGGCTGCAAGTCCAAAACATTTTTGATTGAACGCCCCTTTGAAATTCGGGTACCTTCGGGAATTTCGTAAACCTTGTGGACATACACCCTGCCGTTGTTCATAAAGAACATGATATAATCGTGCGTGGAGGCGGTAAAGAGATGCTCTATGAAGTCTTCGTCGTACTGCCCCGAACCGATTACGCCCTTGCCGCCGCGCTTTTGGGAGCGGTACGCGCTTACGCCCGTGCGTTTTATGAAGCCGTTGTGCGAAACCGTAATGATGCAGCCTTCGTTTGCGATTACGTCTTCCATGCGGAATTCGCCCTCTTCTGCGACAATCTGCGTGCGGCGGACGCCTGCATACTTCTTGCGCATTTCCTGCAAGTCTTCTTTGATTACCTTCAAAAGCTTATGTTCGTTTTCAAGAATTGAACGGTATTCCTGAATGAGCTTCATAAGCTCCATGTATTCGTTTTCGATTTTTTCGCGTTCGAGACCCGTGAGCTGGTAGAGCCTCATATCCAAAATTGCGTTCGTCTGGCGTTCCGAAAGCGGATATTTCGCCATCAAAGAAGACTTTGCCTCGTCGCGGTTTTTGCTTGCGCGGATAATTTTTACAAAATCGTCGAGGTTGTTGAGCGCGATTTTAAAGCCTTCCAAAATGTGCGCCCTGTCTTCCGCCTTTCGGAGAAGGAACTGCGTGCGGCGGTAAATGACGTCGCGGCGGTGCTCGATGTAGCACTCTATCATTTCCTTGATGTTCATCTGCTTTGGTCTGCGCTTGTCAAGAGCAAGCAAAATCGCGCCGAAAGAAGATTCAAGCGGTGTATGCTTGTAGAGCTTGTTCAAAACGACTCTCGGAGCTTCGCCGCGTTTAAGCTCGATGACAATGCGGGTGTTCTTGTCGGACTCGTCGCGCAAGTCACTGATTTCTGTAATGACTTTTTCGCTTACCAAATCCGCGATTTTTTCGACCAAGGCGGCGCGATTTACATTGTAGGGAATTTCAGTGATTACAATCTGTTCCTTGCCGTTTTTAAGGTCCTCGACATGCGCAACGCCACGCATTTTGACGATGCCCTTGCCCGTTTTCATATAGCTTTCGATGCCGCTTCTGCCGGTAATTACGCCGCCTGTCGGGAAGTCGGGGCCGGGCAAAAGCTTTATGATTTCGTCAATGGAAATCGAAGGATTGTCGATAATCGCGCAAGTTGCGTCTATGAGTTCGCCAAGATTGTGCGGAGGAATGTTTGTCGTCATGCCTACAGCGATGCCCGTTGAGCCGTTCATTAGAAGGGCGGGCAAGGCGGACGGCAAAACGGACGGCTCCGTCGTCGATTCCTTGTAGTTCGGCACAAAGTCAACCGTGTCTTCGTCGATGTCGCGCAAAAGCTCTTCGGCAAGCGCGCTCAATTTACACTCCGTGTATCGGTATGCCGCCGCGCTGTCGCCATCGATTGAACCGAAGTTGCCCTGGGGCATTACGAGCGGATAACCCATGACCCAATCCTGCGCAAGGCGCACCAATGTGTCGTAAACGGAGCTGTCGCCGTGCGGGTGGTAGTTTTTAAGAACTTCGCCGACGACGCCCGCGCATTTGTCAAAAGCCCTGTTGTGGAGCAGCCCTTCGCGCAACATTGCGTACAAAATTCTGCGCTGCACAGGCTTCATGCCGTCGCGCACATCGGGAAGCGCACGGGAAATAATGACCGACATCGAATAGTCGATGTATGCGCCCTGCATTATGTCCGTAATGCTGGCAGGCAATACTTTTTCGTTTTCTGCGTACATAGTAAATTCCTTCTAAAATCAGATGTCCAAGTAAGATGCGTTGAGCGCATTGTCTTCGATAAACGCGCGGCGTATCGGCACGTCTTCGCCCATAAGCATTGCAAAAGTACTGTCTGCCAAAGCGGCATCTTCAATGGAAACGCGCAAGAGAGTGCGCTTTTCGGGGTCCATCGTCGTTTCATAGAGCTGGTCGGGATTCATTTCGCCCAAGCCTTTATAACGCTGGATTGACATGCCCCTCTTGCCGAGTTCGCGAATTTTCGCAACCATTTCAAGAGCCGTGAATATCGTCTCCTGCGCGACTATTCCACCGTCGGAATTCTTTTCTATGAGCTTGAAGCGCGGCTCGTCGGAAGGCGAATAAGCCTTGTCGTCAAAGCCGAGCTTTTCCAATTCCTGCAAGACTTTTTCTATTTGGTGGGCTTCGTAAATTTCATAAACGCCAATGCGCTGCTGGACCTTGTTGCCGTTTTCATCGAGAACTTCGCGAATGGTCGCCGCGCTGAAAAGGTCTTCGGTATTGTCGAACTCGACAAAGAACTGCGAACGCTCCTCGTCGTTAAAGAGGAAGCGGAATTCCTCCTTGTTGCCCGTGCGGATGCGGGCGACATAGCGCGGCATAAGACCGTCCCTGTCCGAATTTATGTAGGAAGAGAACTGGCAACCGTAGCGGGTTATGCCGCTTGACAATGTTTCAAGCCTCGACAAAAGCTCTACGATTTTATCAACCTTCGACGAATTGAATTCGAGATTGTCCGACAAGCGCACAAGCGTCAAATTCTCAGAACCAAGCTCAATCAAAATCTTGTTCATTTCCGCATCGTTCATAACGTAGCGTTCGTTCTTGCGGCGTTTGATTTTGTAAAGGGGCGGCTGCGCGATATAAACATATCCGTTTTCAATCAAGCCGCGCATTTGGCGGAAGAAGAAAGTGAGAAGCAAAGTTCTGATGTGGGAACCGTCAACATCGGCATCAGTCATAATCACGATTTTGTGGTAGCGCGCCTTTGAAATGTCGAACGCGCCTTCGCCCTCTTCGCCAATGCCCGTGCCGCAAGCGGTAATCATCGTCTTGATTTCATTGTTGCCCAAAACCTTGTCAAGACGCGCCTTTTCAACGTTTATGACCTTGCCCCTAAGCGGCAAAATCGCCTGGTAACGCCTGTCGCGCCCCTGCTTTGCAGAACCGCCCGCAGAGTCGCCTTCGACCAAGTAAAGCTCGCACAAAGACGGGTCTTTTTCGGAGCAGTCCGCAAGCTTGCCCGGAAGTCCGCCCGCGCTGATTGCCGTTTTGCGGACAGTTTCGCGCGCCTTTCTTGCCGCTTCTCTTGCGCGCGCCGCATTGATTGTCTTTTCAATGATGCGCTTTGCGATTTGCGGATTTGTCTCGAAATAATATTTCAAATTTTCGCCGACAACCTTTTGAACAATGCCGTCAACTTCGCTGTTTGAAAGCTTTGTCTTTGTCTGACCTTCAAAACGCGGTTCGGGAACTTTCACGGAAATTACGGCAGTCAAGCCTTCGCGAACGTCGTCCCCTGAAATTTTGATGTCTTTATCCTTCTTTTCCTTCAATAAATTGTTGGCGGATGCGTAATTGTTTATGACGCGCGTAAGGGCAGTCCTAAACCCGCTAAGATGCGTGCCGCCTTCAACGTTGAAAATAGAGTTTGCGTAAGCGTAAATCTGGTCGGTGTAAGAATCGTTGTACTGCAAGGCAATATCAACAATTATCTTGCCGCCCGAAGGAGCGTCGGAATCTCCCGAAAAAGAAATGACTTTCGGGTTTACGACATTTTTCGCCTTGTTTAGGAACATCACATATTCGGCAATGCCGTCCTTAAAACAAAACTCCTCTTCCTTGTTTATGCGCTCGTCGGACAGCACAATGCGAACTCCAGGGTTCAAGAAAGCAAGCTCGCGCAGACGCTTTGCTAGAATTTCATATTTGAATTCGCGCGTTTCCTCAAAAATCACGGGGTCGGGCAAAAACGTGATTTTAGTGCCCGTTGTTTTGGTCGAACCCGTGATTTCCATCTTGCGGGTTGTCTTGCCGCGCGAAAATTCCATTCTGTGGATTTTGCCGTCCCTGCGGACTTCGACTGAAAATTCGATTGACACCGCGTTTACGCACTTCGCGCCAACCCCGTGCAATCCGCCTGAAACCTGGTACGCGCCCTTGCCGAATTTGCCGCCCGCGTGAAGGTTTGTCATTACAAGCTCCAAGGCGGGAATTTTGTACACAGGGTGAATATCAACAGGAATGCCGCGACCATTGTCCTCAATGGAGCACGCGCCGTCGGAATGCACGGAAACCTTTATGACAGTGCAGTACCCCGCCAAAGCTTCGTCTATGGAATTATCCACGATTTCAAACACACAGTGGTGCAAGCCCCTCTCGTGAGTGTCGCCGATATACATATCGGGACGTTTTCTTACGCCTTCAAGACCTTCAAGCTTTTGAATTTTTGAAGCATCGTACTTGTCGTTTTTCTTTATGTCGTCTGCCATTTTTTGTTTTTATTTAATAAATTGATTTTAGATAACGGGAAATTGCGCCAATGAAATTTTGCGAAAACGCAAGCATTTTTTCTAAAAAAATCCGCCGATTTCCCCACTTTTTTCACGCTCATATTTATACTATATAAGCGCATTTGAATTGCAAACTTTTTTAAAAGTTTTTTGCATTTTTTCGGCGCGCCTTTCCATTGCACAACCTACTGCTTTTCAATAATTTGAGTTGAAAAATTCCGGTTCCCCCAAAAACCTGCTCCCCCGCCTTTTCATTTCGACAAACTTCCAAACAAAAACAAGGCTGAAAATATGGCGACAAAGCAGGCAAGCATCAACCAAACTTGCAAATATAGCGACTTCGATTTTTTGGAAAACAATCTCAATCGCTTGTCTTTTACGCGTATTCTCAAACAGCCCTCGGATGCGTCGCCGTCGAAAATTTTTAATTTTCTGCCGGCGGGAGCAATGTCGTAAAAAAACTTGTAAATAGTATAGGCAGAAAAAATTTCTTCCGTATCAAAAGTAACAACTTCCAATGCCCCCGCCTCCAAAACAAACGGCGGCTTTTTATTTGAAACAATCGCGGCCTCCACAGGAAAATAAACAAGCTCTTCTTGAAATTTTCCATGAACTTTCTTTCTCTGCCACTGAGCCGACAAAAATCCGATTTTCTCAATTTTTAACGCTTCCTGCGAAGTATTCCACAGCTCGATTGAGACTTGCTTTGCAATTTCCCCTTCAAGCGAATCTATTTGAAGCATTGTTTTCAGTTCATAACGCTTTTTTTGCTTAAAAGAAATCATCACAAAAACAAATACAAACAGAACAAGCGCAACTGCCGCAACTATAAGAACGTTATCAAGCCACCTAAAAGTCTTATCAAAAAAGTCAAAATCATTTGCAAATGCACCGCAAATAAAAAGCATAAAGACGAAAGAAAACAATACAACCGACAAAATCCTGCAAACAATTTGTATCCTGTTTGCAATTAACTTATCTGTAATTTTCATTTTGTAATTATTCTAAAACTTTGAAAAAAACACAACCCTATTCACCAAAATTTATCAAATTGTAAATGCTGTTTAAATACTTTGATTTTTCTCCAAGCCCGCAAAATAAGAACCGTATGCAGACAAAAAAAATTGCGCTTGGAATATGGCTCCAAGCGCAATTTAAAATTTCTATTTTATTCCCATTCGATGGTTGACGGGGGTTTTGAAGAAATATCAAGGCATACCCTGTTGACGCCCTTTACTTCGTTAATTATACGGTTTGAAATTTTGGCAAGCAATTCATGAGGAATGTGCGCCCAGTCCGCCGTCATTGCATCCAAGCTTTCCACTATGCGAAGCGCAATTACATTGTCGTATGTGCGCTCATCGCCCATGACGCCAACCGTTTTCACTGGCAGGAAGACGGCAAAAGACTGCCACACCTTGCCGTAATATCCGCTCGACTTCATTTCCTCTATGAGGATTGCATCAGCTTCGCGCAATACGTCCAAACGCTTTTTTGTGATTTCGCCGACAACCCTCACGCCCAAGCCGGGTCCCGGGAAGGGATGACGCCACAATACGTCATGCGCCAAGCCAAGCTCTTTGCCGAGAGCGCGCACTTCGTCTTTGAAAAGTTCGCGCAAAGGTTCGAGAAGTTTTAACTTCATACGCTTCGGCAAGCCGCCGACATTGTGGTGGCTCTTAATCAAAGATGCGGGATTTCCGTCGATTGAAACACTTTCAATAACGTCGGGATAAAGCGTGCCCTGCGCCAAAAAGTCAACCTGCCCGATGCTCTTTACGGTTTTATCAAACACTTCAACAAACGTCTTGCCGATAATCTTGCGCTTGCGTTCGGGGTCAGTTACGCCCTTCAATTTTTTGAGGAAAAGCGGAGCCGCCTTGGCTGTGATGAAACGCATTTTGAAATTGCGCTTAAAAAGGTCTTCAACAGACTTGCGCTCATTCTTTCTCAAAAGCCCGTTGTCAACAAACACGCAGGTAAGCTGGTTGCCGATTGCCTTGTGGATTAACGCCGCCGCAACAGAAGAGTCAACGCCGCCGCTCAAACCCAAAATCACCTTCTTGTCGCCGACAGTTTCGCGGATTTTCGCGATTGCGCGCTCAACGTAGTCAGACATATTCCAGTCGCCCTTGCAACCACAGATGCCAAACAAAAAATTCTTTATGATTTCAATCCCCCCGATGGTGTGCGCGACTTCGGGGTGGAACTGCATTCCGAAGAATTTACGCTCCTTGTTCTCAATCAAAGCGTATTCAGAATTTTCGGTTGTCGCTATGGCTTTAAAGCCCTTGGGTAGCTTCACCAAGCGGTCGCCGTGCGAATTCCAAACGGTCATCGGAGACTTTATGCCCTTTAAAAGAAGGCTGTCGGAAGACTTGAAAGAAAGCTTGCCATGCCCGTATTCGCGCTGTTTTGAAGAAACGACTTCGCCGCCGAGCATCTTGCCCATCAACTGCAAACCATAGCAAATCCCCAAAACGGGAACACCCATCTCAAACACCTTCGGATCGGGGCGCGGAGATTTTGGCGACAGCACGCTTGCCGGCCCGCCCGACAAAATCACGCCGCACAAATCGTCGCCCTTGATTTTGGACGCTTTTGTGTTGTATGGTAAAATTTCCGAATAAACGCCACACTCGCGAATGCGGCGCGCTATAACCTGCGTGTACTGGGAACCGAAGTCGAGAACTATAATTTTCTGATTCATGGTATTTTTTGTTAGAATTTGATACGTCCGTTTCTATAGCCGCAAACGGGGCAAACCGCAGATTCGCCTGCCGCGCGGGATGTGTAAATCGACCTGCATTTTAGGCAATGATAGACATTTTCGCGCATTCTCTTCCGATAGGAACCTACATACGCCCTATCCGCAAGAAACGCGCTTATGGCGGCCGCCGCCAAAACAACGCAAGCCACAGTTGTGAAATATATCGTCATTGCCTTTCTTGAAAAAAACGCAAAACGCGCCCGAAAAAGGACGCGTTGTTTGCGGAATTGAAAAAATCAAAGAAAACCCCTTATTCCGCAGCCTTTTCAGCGTCCTCCGCAGGAGCGGCTTCCGCTTTCTTGGTTGTCTTCTTGGCAGTTTTCTTGGTTGCGGCTTTCTTTGTCGCCACTTTCTTTGCAGTCTTTTTAGCGGCGGGTTTCTTTGCCGCCTTATAGCCTTCGTCGTCGGCTTCGATAAGCTCGATTAACGCCATGTGCGCGGCGTCGCCTGCGCGGGGAACAAGCTTATATATGCGAGTATAGCCGCCCTTGCGGTTTACGAACTTGGAGACTTTGCCTTCCTTGTCTTTTGAACCAAAGAGCATTGCAACTGCTTCGACGTCGCGAATGCGGGCGATTGCCAAACGGCGGTAGTGCAATTTAACAGCCGCATCTTCAGAAGCCGCCGCATTCTTTGCCAAAGTAATGATTTTTTCGGCAAACGGACGCAATGCTTTTGCTGATGCGAGAGTTGTTTCAATTCTGTCATGGCGGAAAAGAGCCGCCGCAAGAGACGCCATAATGGCGGCGCGGTGTTCTTTTTTTACGCCCAATGTGTGCTTATGTTTTGAATGACGCATTTTAAATAATTTCTTTTAAAGTATTATATGGTTGCCGTATCAATCAGGCGTTCGTCTATCTTCATACCCAAAGACAAGCCCAACTGCTCCAACTTACCCTTAATTTCGTTGAGAGATTTTTTGCCGAAATTGCGATATTTCAACATTTCCTGCTCCGACTTCATTGCCAATTCGCCGACAGTGGTGATGTTTGCGTTGTTTAAGCAATTTGCCGCGCGGACGGAAAGTTCGATTTCGTTTACGCTCATGTTCAAGAGCTTCCTCAAACGGTTCTGCTCTTCGCTTACTTCGCGTCCCGCAGTTTCAAATTCGATGTCCTGCTCGTTCACCTTGTCGAACACGTCGATGTGGTGCTTCAAGATGACTGCGGCTTCCTTCATCGCTTCGTCGGGAGTAATGCAGCCGTTTGTCCAGATTTCAACCGTCAATTTGTCAAAGTCAGTCATCTGCCCGACGCGGGTCGGGTCAACAGAATACTTTACCAATTCAATCGGGCTGAACAAGGAATCAACGGGAATTACACCTATGGGCTGGTCGGCATACTTGTTTTCTTCTGCCGGACGCCAGCCGCGACCTTCGCAAATTTCAACTTCCGCAACAAAACGACGCTTGAAATCGAGTGTGCAAATTACCTGTTCGGGATTTACGATTGTGATATCCGAATCCAACTGAATGTCGGCGGCGGTTACAGGACCTTCCTTTTCGACATCAATCATCAGACGCTTCGGTTCGCGAGTCGCGCTCTTAATCTTGATTTTTTTGAGGTTCAAAACGATGTCGGTAACGTCTTCAACGATACCTTCAACGCTCTGAAATTCGTGATCCACGCCCTCAATCTTGATAGAGCTGATTGCAGCCCCTTCAATCGATCCCAAAAGAACTCGACGCAAGGCATTGCCTATTGTGTAGCCAAAACCCGTTTCAAAAGGTTCCGCCACAAACTTCGCATAAGTTTCGGTAGCTGTTGCTTCGTCTTTTACAAGACGTTTGGGCAACTCAAATTTTCCAAGGCGCTTTGCCATTTTAGTTCCTTTTGTTAATTGAAATATTATCGTGAATAGAATTCAACAATCAACTGTTCGTTGATGGTCTTATCCATTTCGTCGCGTATGGGAAGACGGTTTACGGTGCCTTTGAACGCGCCGTCAACCCTGTCGAGCCATGCGGGAGGATTGCGCAAAGCGGATTCGTCCAAGCTGCGCTGGGCAAGCTGGCGGGAACTTGACTTTTCGCGGACTTCAACTACGTCGCCCGGCTTGCATGTGAAACTCGGAATGTCAACCTTTGCGCCGTTTACCTGAACATGGCCGTGTGTAACGAGCTGGCGCGCCGCCTTGCGTGTGCGGCCGAAACCCAACAAATAAACGATGTTGTCGAGGCGCACTTCCAAAAGCTGCATAAACACTTCACCCGTAACGCCGCCCTGACGCTTTGCGCGTTCAAAAGTGAGGCGGAACTGCTTTTCGGTAAGACCGTACATAAAGCGCAATTTCTGCTTTTCGGTAAGACCCATGGAATAGTCTGTGACGCGGCGGCGCAAACGCGGCCCGTGAATGCCGGGCAAATACGCCTTGTTTGTCATAGCCTTCTTTGCGTTGAAAAGCGCAGTGTTGAAACGGCGATTAATTCTCTGTGTTGGACCTGTATAACGAGACATTTTAAAATTCTCCTGATTTTGAAATTATACGCGGCGACGTTTGCGGGCGCGGCATCCGTTATGCGGAACCGGCGTCACGTCAGCGATGGATACAACGATAAAGCCCAATGCCTGCAAAGAGCGAATAGCCGCATCGCGACCCATGCCCGGACCCTTTACCTTCACTGCGACTTCCTTCATGCCGTGGCTCATGGCAACCTTGCCTGCGTCCTGAGTTACGACCTGCGCGGCATAAGCGGTGCTCTTTCTCGAACCGCGGAAGTTCATTTTGCCCGCGCTCGACCAGCTGATTACATTGCCCTGCTGGTCAGTGAAAGAAACTTTCGTGTTATTGAAAGTGGCGTTGATTGAGCATACGCCCGTGTGGACGTTCTTGCTGCCCTTTGCCTTGCGAATTTTGATTTCGCCGAGCTCTTCGCTCAACAAATCCTTTGCAGTCGGCTGGGAAGGCTGCTGTTCCTGAACCTGCTCTTCGGCAACCGTTGTTTCCTTTATTTCTTTTTCTTCGCTCATTTAAAATCCTTAAAGTTTATTATGCTTTCTGACCTACGCCGACAGTCTTGCGCTTGCCTTTGCGGGTGCGCGCATTCGTGCTTGTGCGCTGGCCTCTTACGGGCAAACCGCGCATATGCCTCAAACCGCGATAGCTCTTGATTGCGCTCAAACGCTTTAAGTTCGACATGATTTCGCGACGCAAATCGCCTTCAAGCTTGAACTGGTTGTCAGCAATCACCGTCATGATTTTGTTGATGTGCTCTTCGTTCAATTCCTGAGCGCGCATTTCTTCTGGAATGCCCGCTTCCTTGCAAATCAACTTTGCGCGTACAGGGCCAATTCCGTAGATGTATCTGAGCGCATATTCAACGCGCTTATTGTTTGGTATGTCAACACCGAGTAGTCGTGCCATATTTATTTAATGTGTTAAAAGATTTTATATAATGATGTTTTTTTTCGATTTGAAAAGCTTTTTTTTCAAAAAAAACAATTCTACTCGCAGACAGTGAGAATTTCAGGCTCTCCGTCCGTAATTAGAACCGTGTGTTCGGAATGACTGCTCGGTTTGCCGTCCAAAGTATAAACCGTCCAACCGTCCGAACCGATTTTTATGTCGGGCTTGCCCATTGCAACCATAGGCTCTATGGCTATCGTCATTCCGGGGCGAAGCAACGCTCCCGTTCCCGCCTTGCCATAGTTCGGAACTTCGGGTTCCTCGTGCAAATGCCTGCCGACTCCGTGCCCCGTAAATTCCCTGATAACCGAATATCCCGCATCTTCAACATACTTTTGAATTGCCGCGGAAATATCTCCAACCCGATTGCCCGCCAATGCCTGCGCTATCCCGACATACATTGACTCTTCAGTGATTTTGACAAGCCTTGATACTTCGGGGCTTGCCTCGCCTATCACAACCGTTCGAGTGTTATCGCCTACGAACCCTTGATAGACCACGCATACATCCATGCTAACTATATCTCCGGATTTCAGCACCCTTTCAGGCGTTCCAATTCCATGGATAATCTCGTCATTAACCGATACGCATATATAACCCGGATACTTCAAACTGCCACATTTGTATTTATAGGAAGCACTCCTGCAAGAATACTTCTCCATAATATCTTTGGCCGCCCGGTCGATTTCCCAGGTGGATATGCCGATACGTGCCATTTGGCAGAGCTCATTTAGCACTTTCGCGGCAATCACGCAAGCTTGGCGCATGATTTTCAATTCCCTTTCGGATTTAATGCTAATCATACGGCGCGCCGTCTATTTTGAAATTAAAATTTTAAAGAACATTTTTTCAAATGCGCCGCCTTTTAAAAAACGGCGCATCTCCTTATAAAACAAACGCCTTAACAGCCCAAGAAGTCAAGCCAACCACAAGAATTATGATTAGCGGCGTCCAGAGCGCCCAAAGCGATTTAAGCTGGTTTGAATCAATCAACCTGCGGGCTTCGCCCACACTGCGCCCGCGAATGCGACCCTTTTTGAGGAAGCCGTCATAGTGGCGCTGCAAAAGATAGGTTTCAACCTGCCTCATCGTGTCGAGAGCGACGCCAACGGCAATCAATGCCCCCGTACCGCCAAAGAAGTGCGCGATTTTCGGAGGAATATTCCACTGCATCATCAGCATCTGCGGCAATATCGCAATTATCAAAAGGAATATCGAACCCGCCAATGTCAAACGCGTCATCACATAGTCCAAGAACTTTGCCGTCGGCTCTCCGGGGCGAACGCCGGGGATGTAGCCGCCATAACGCTTCAAATCATCGGCAATCTGCAACGGCTTAAACATAATCGACACCCAAAAATAGCTGAAAAGCAAAATGAGGACGCCATAAACCGTCGTATAGACTGTTGGGCTGAACTGTCCGAAAATCTGCTGCGGAAAGAGCAAGAGTGCGCTTGCGAAGATAATTGGCATAACGCCCGCATAATTTACCTTCAAAGGCAAATATGAGGACTGCCCGCCCATAATCTTGTTGCCCACCATGCGCTTTGCGTACTGCACGGGAATTTTTCTTGTCGCCTGAGTAACGGCAATGATAGCCGCCGTAACGACAAGCAAGAGAGCAATCATTATTGCCGCCTGAGGTATGCCGCCCATTGCAGCGCCTTCCGCGCCTATCGGACGGTTGAATACGAGCATGTACGCCTGCGAGAACGCGCCCGGCAAGTCGGCGACGATGCCGACCGTAATCAAAATAGATATGCCGTTGCCGATGCCCCGCTGAGTAATCTGCTCCCCAAGCCACATCAAAATCATGCACCCCGTAACAAGGAATATTACCGATGTCACAAAGAACAAGGATAAATTCGACGCAACCACGATGTTTCCGAACTGATTCGGATCAAAACCTGTAAATAAAGTACCCGGCTTCCAAATAATCGCGTACATCATGAGCATGCCCTGAACAGCCGCGATTAAAATTGTGAGATAACGGGTGTACTGCGAAATTTTCTGCCTGCCCATCTCGCCTTCCTGCATAAGGCGCGCGAGACTCGGAACAACCGCCCCCATAAGCTGCAAAATAATAGAAGCACTGATGTACGGCATGA
The DNA here is from genome assembly GCF_033971905.1 of Intestinicryptomonas porci. Lineage (NCBI taxonomy): Bacteria > Pseudomonadati > Verrucomicrobiota > Opitutia > Opitutales > Intestinicryptomonadaceae > Intestinicryptomonas > Intestinicryptomonas porci. Next base: position 35,515 of record NZ_JALBUT010000001.1, on the reverse strand, counting down.
TGCCGAGCGCGAAAACCGCACCCTGCATCATTGCGCCACCTGTGAACATATTATAAAGACCAACCAATCCGCCGCCGTCATTGGAGCCGGAAGCGTAGTAGGCCTGCAACGGGGTCGGGTCAATGCCCGGCAGAGGAATTGCCGCGCCAACACGAGCGATAAAAATCAACCCGAGCGTCAAAAATATGCGCTGACGCAGTTCGGGAATTTTAAAGCAATTAGTAAAGGCGCTAAACATGTCAATTCCTTCCCTGAAACTATTCGTTTACAACGGCCTTACCGCCTGCCGCTTCAATCTTTTGGACTGCCGAAGCCGAGAACTTGTCGGCTTTCACGACAAACTTCTTTGTGAGCTTGCCGTTGCCCAAAACCTTTACGAGATTGTCGCTTGCCCTGACCAAGCCTGCCTTGACCAAGTCGTCCCTTGTGATTTCTTCAAGGTTCAACTTTTCGAGGCAGCCTACGTTTACGACAGCGTAATCGACAGTAAAGTTCTTGTTGTTGAAGCCGCGATGCGGAAGTTTGCGGTACAAAGGCATCTGACCGCCTTCAAAACCCGCTCTTACGCCGCCGCCACTGCGGGCTTTCATACCCTTGTGACCTCTGCCGGAAGTGCGACCATGACCACTGCCAAGACCGCATCCCTTGCGCTTGGAGTAGTGCTTTGCACCCTTTGGATTTGAGAGATTGCTTAAATTTGTCATTGTTAAAATCTCCTTTGTTTTAGCTTCTCAATGCGGAAATAGCTTCCGCAGTGCGGAGCTGGTGAAGAGCGCGCAATGTCGCGTTTACCATAGCCGAATCGTTGTTGGAGCCGAGGCTCTTGCTCAATACGTCCTTGACGCCTGCCGCTTCCAAGACAGCTCTCACGCCACCGCCTGCGATAACGCCCGTACCGGGAGCAGCCGGACGGAGCAATACTTTGCCGCCGTCGAATGCGCCGATGACTTCGTGGGGGATTGTGTTATCCTTCAAGCATACGGTTGACATATTCTTGCGCGCACGTTCCGTAGCTTTCTTGATGCAGTCGGGAACTTCCTTTGCCTTGCCGAAACCTACGCCGACCAAGCCCTTGCCGTCGCCCAAAACAACGAGCGCGGAGAATGTGAAACGGCGACCGCCCTTCACAACCTTTGCGCAACGATTGATGTGCACGACTTTTTCAATAAATTCCGGAGCTGCAACTTCTTCGCGAGCGCCTTTGCCACTTTTAATATCTTTAGCCATTTTTCTTTCCCGCAATTAGAAGTTAATGCCAGTCTGGCGAACCGCGTCCGCAAAGCTCTTCACGCAGCCGTGATAGCGGCGGGAGCCTCTATCCAAAACAACCGCAGTAACGCCTGCCGACTTCATTTTTTCGCCAAGTTTTGAACCCAATGCAACAGCACCCGCAACGTTCGCCAAAATCTTCTCGCCGTTCAATTCCTTGCTCAAAGAGCAAAGGGATACGAGAGTCTTGCCTTCTTTGTCGTCGATGCACTGTGCGCAAATATGCTTGTTGGAAAAACGCACTACCAAGCGGGGGCGTTCCGCCGTGCCGAAAACACGGCTGCGTACGCGCCAACGACGCTTTTGTGCCAACATCTTTTTCTTTTCGAGTTTCATATAAAAATCCTTCTCTAATTAAGACAAGCGTTAAGCCGTCTTCTTGCCTTCCTTCCTGCGGATAAATTCGCCGCGGATTCTCACACCCTTGCCCTTGTAAGGCTCTACAGGGTAGAAGTTTTTGATGTCCGCCGCAACCTGTCCGACGAGGTGCTTGCTTGCGCCTGAAATAGTAAGCATGGGATTGCGGTCAGGCAATTCGCCTACAACAACCGTAATGCCTTCGGGCACCTGATATACGCAAGGATGCGCATAGCCGAGAGCCAAAGTCAAAACATTGCCTTTTAGTTCAGCCTTAAAACCTACGCCGTAGATTTCAAGGATTTTTTCAAAGCCTTTGGATACGCCTTCCACCATTGCGTTTACAACGCTGCGGGCAGTGCCGTGCATTGCTCCCGAAAAACGGGAATTGGATGCGGGCGCAAAATGAACCGCGCCGTCTTCCAACGTGATTTTTACGGCGGAAGCAAACGTCTTTTCGAGTTTGCCCTTCGGACCTTCTACTTTAACGGTATTTCCGTCAACGGCAACTTTTACGCCTGCCGGAATTACCACTGGAAGTTTACCTATTCTACTCATATTCCAAAACTCCCTTACCAAACTTTGCAGATTAACTCACCGCCCGCCTTGTTCTTGTGGCAATCGCCGTCTGTCAAAACGCCGCGCGATGTGGTGAGGATGGAAATGCCCATGCCGCCCAATACGCGGGGAATGTCAGAACAAGAGTAGTACAAACGACGTCCCGGCTTGCTTACGCGTTCGATTTGCGTAATTGCAGGAACTCCGCCAACATACTTCAAGGTGATTTCTATTTTCTTTTCAGCCTTTTCGCCCGAAACCGCGAAATCTGCGATGTAACCGTTATCTTTCAAGATTTTTACGATGCCTTCGCGGATGTTCGACCAAGATGCGGAGCAAGAATCCTTGCGCGCATTGCTCGCGTTGCGAATGATTGTCAAAAAGTCGCCAATATTATCGTGTGATGCCATATCGATATTCCTTCCTTAATTACCAAGACGCCTTTGTAACGCCCGGTATCTTGCCGTCGAGAGCCAACTCACGGAATGTGATACGGGAAAGACCGAACTTGCGAATGTATGCGCGCGAACGACCCGAAATCGAGCAGCGGTTCCTCAAGCGGATTTTGGAGGAGTTGCGCGGCAATTTTGCCATAGCTTTCTGGGCCGCGAAAAATTCTTCGTCCGAAGAGTTCGGATTGGAGAGAATTTTCTTCAGCTCAGCACGCTTTGCGGCGTACTTGGCAACGAGCTTTTCACGCTTCAAATTTCTTTGGATTGATGATTTTTTAGCCATAATTTTACTTAGCCTCCGTTGTTACAGCGTCTGCATTGGGTTTGCGGAAAGGCATGCCCAACTGCTTCAAAAGCTCGCGGCCTTCATCGTCGGTTTTTGCCGTTGTCACGATTGTGATGTCCATGCCCAGATTTTTACGGTTGGGGTCAACTGTAATTTCGGGGAAAATTGTGTGGTCTGCCACGCCAAAGCTGTAATTGCCATGGCCGTCCAAGCGGGTGCCTACGCCGCGGAAGTCGCGGATTGACGGAAGCACGATGTTTATAAACTTATAAAGGAATTCCCACATGCGCGCGCCACGCAATGTCACCATAACGCCGTTTGCCTGACCTTCGCGAAGCTTAAAGTTCGCAATGCTCTTGCGCGATTTGGTGATTACGGGCTGCTGACCCGCAAGCTTTGCTATTTCCTTGACTACTTCCTGCACCCATTCTTTTGAGTTTTCGCTGCGGATACCCGAGCTGATAACGATTTTTTCAAGATTGGGAACATTGTGCGGATTTGAATGGTTCAACACTTTTTCAAGCGCGGGAACCACTTTTTCCGCATACATCTTTTTTAATACCGGTGTATTGTTCATTGTTTTTTATTGTTTGAGTCGCTGCTTACGCCTTACTTCTTTTTGGAATCAAAACGCCCAGCCGACATTACATTTGAAATGTGCAAAGACTGCTCGCGCTCAACGATTGCCCCTTCGGGATTTTTTTCGCTTTTGCGCTCGTGGTGCTTTCTCATGTTTACGCCTTCAACAAGAACGCGCTGCGCCTTCGGGAAAACCGCCAATACTTTGCCTCTCGAGCCCTTTGCAGAACCCGAAATAACTACAACTTCTTCGCCTTTTTTTACGCTGTTTTTCATATTAGAGTACCTCCGGTGCGAGAGAAATAATCTTCATAAAGTTCTTTGAACGCAATTCGCGCGCAACGGGCCCGAAAATGCGGGTGCCTTTCGGATTGCCGTTATTGTCGAGAATTACGACGGCATTTGAGTCAAAACGCAAGTATGAACCGTCGGCTCTGCGAATCGGAGCCTTTGTGCGGACGATAACCGCCTTGGCAACAGTGCCCTTCTTGACGGCGGCGTCCGGAGTTGACGATTTTACCGCAACCACAATCGTGTCGCCGATTTTTGCGTTTCTGCTAATTTGACCGAGGCGGCGAATCATCGCCACTTCCTTAGCGCCGGTGTTGTCTGCAACAACTAATCTTGTCTGCATCTGTATCATTGCAATATCTCCTTGGACTATGCCGTTACGGGTGCTTTTTCAATGATGCGCACTACGCGGAAACGCTTCATCTTGCTGAGCGGACGCGTTTCTGCAACTTCAACTTTGTCGCCCAATGCGCACTCGTTCTTTTCGTCGTGGACGTGAATTACGGTCTTGCGGCGAATTTCCTTGTGGTACAACGGATGCGGCACTTTATAAAAGTACGTAACCTTAATGCTCTTGTCGCCTGAGCGCGATGTGACCACGCCGACGATGCTCTTACGGAATTTTCTTTGAACTTCAGCCATTTTTATGCCTCTCTATTATTTCTTCTGGCTCTTTATGGTTTCAAAACGGGCAATATCGCGACGCAAAACGCGGATGCGCCCCGTGTTTTCAACCTGACCTGTTCTTTTGCGGATGTTGAGACCGAGCAATTCGTCGCGCATTTCGCGCAATTTCTTGTCGAGTTCTTCAACGGAAAGCTCTCTTATATCTTTCGATTTCATTGTCAACCTCTCATCTTAGAGTATTTCAACGCCTTCGCGAACGATAAAGCGGCAACGGAATGGCAGTTTGCCGTCCGCAAGCCTCATTGCTTCGCGAGCCTGAGATGCAGGAACACCTGAAATCTCAAACAAAATAACACCCGGCTTAATGACTGCGCACCAGTATTCAACCGCGCCCTTACCCTTACCCTGACGAGTTTCGGCAGGCTTCTTGGTTACAGGCTTGTGCGGGAATATGCGCATCCAAACTTTGCCCTTACGTTTCAAATATCTGTTAATCGCAACACGAGCCGCTTCGATTTGGGCTGCCGTGCAACGGCCTCTGTCGAGAGCCTGGATTGCATAGTCGCCGAAAGAGATGCTGTCGCCGCCCTTGGCGTCGCCGTAGATGCGCCCCTTTTGGACTTTGCGATACTTCGTTCTTGTTGGAAGTATATTTGCCATCTTGTTAAACTCTTCCTAATTTAAAATTATAGTACGTCTTCGGGCTTCAAGCACAACCAGCATTTTACGCCGATTTTGCCGTAAAGCGTATGCGCTTCGGTGAAGCCGTAGTCGATGTTTTCACGCAATGTCTGCAAGGGAATGCGGCCTTTTCTCTGCCATTCCGTGCGGGCGATTTCCGCGCCGCCCAAACGGCCTGAAATCTGGATTTTGATGCCCATTGCGCCCAATGCCATTGTCTGGGTAATCGCCTTTTTGATTGCCCTGCGGAAAGAAATTCTGCGTTCCAACTGCAATGCAACGCTTTCCGCAACGAGGTATGCAACCAAGTCGGGCTTCTTCACTTCCTGAATGTCAACCAAAACGTCCTTGCCGATGTACTTTGCCAAGTCGGCTTTAAGCTGTTCGAGCAACGCGCCCTTCTGACCGATTACAACGCCCGGACGAGCCGTATAAATCTTGACGCGAATGCGCTGACCCGCGCGTTCAATAAAGATTTTCGGCACAGATGCGCCCTTTAATTTTTCGCGGAGAAATTCGCGAATGCGATAATCTTCCGCCAAGAATTTGGAATAATCCGCCTTGTTTGCGTACCAGCGCGAATCCCAGTCGCGGCGTACTGCAAGACGAAAACCTCTCGGATTTACTTTTTGTCCCATATGCTATTTCTCCAAATTACTTCTCGTCGCTCAACACTATTGTGATGTGGCTTGTGCGCTTGCGGATAGGATGCGCACTGCCGCGCGCAACAGGACGGTAGCGCTTGAACGCTATGCCTTGATTAACTATCGCAGACTTCACCTTCAACGATGCCGCCGATACGCCATTGTTATTTTCTGCATTTGCAATTGCACTCGCAAGTGTCTTTGCAATCAATGCCGCGCTCTTTCTCGGCACAAGACCCAAGATTTCGAGAGCTTCCGCAGCATTAAGCCCCTGTATTTTACGGGCGACTTCGCGTACCTTCTTGTCGGACATACGCGCAAACTTTGTCAATGCTTTTACTTCCATTTTCGTATTTGTTTTAAATTTATTTGGTTATGTCGAACTTTACCATCGAGCCGGGAACGATGTTTGCCCCGTCAATCGCCAAAGCCACGCTTTTTGTTAAAGCAGATTCCGCAACCATTATTTTGGCAGGAGTTCCGTCGGGATTTTCCACCCTGCAGACCACGCCCGCCTTCAAACCTTCGCGCAATCCCCCTTTAAGAACAATCAAATCCGCCGACGAAGACTTATCAACAGCTAAAACCGAAATGCCTTCGCCCGCGTCTTTGAAAGTTTCAGAAAGTATCCCTTCGGCGCAAAGAACGCCTGTCGAAAGCAAAGCTCCGATAAATACGCCCTTTGTGCAAAGTTCAAACATATCCGTCTCTCTATTATTGAGCAGCCTTCTTAGTGTGCGGCTGGTGACCCTTAAAGAAGCGTGTCGGGGCAAATTCGCCCAACTTGTGTCCGACCATGTTTTCAGTTACATAGACGGGCACAAACTTCTTGCCATTGTGAACATTGAAGTTCAAACCGACAAAGTCCGGAGTGATTGTCGAACGACGCGACCATGTCTGAATGGGTTTGCGGGAATCCGTTTTAACGGCTTCGTCAACCTTTTCAAGCAAACTCTGGTCAACAAATGGACCTTTTTTAATAGAACGTGACATTGTATTACCTCTTTACTTTCTTGCCGTTGCGCCTCAAAACAATCTGAGAATTTGACGGTTTGCTCTTAATTCTTGTCGGATAACCCTTTGCGAGCTGACCCCACGGAGATACCGGATGGTCGCCACCGGAAGTCTTGCCTTCACCACCGCCTTGCGGGTGGTCAACAGGATTCATCGCAACACCTCTTACGCGCGGCCTGCGCCCCATCCAACGACGGCGCCCTGCCTTGCCGAGGCTCTGGTTTGAGTGTTCTGCGTTGCCAACGACGCCCAATGTTGCGCGGCAGTCGGCATTAAGCAAACGAACTTCGCCGCTCGGCATCTTGATGGTTGCAACGTCGCCTTCAACTGCGACCAACTGCGCGCTTGAACCTGCGCCACGAACCAACTGCGCACCCTTTCCGGGCAACATTTCAATCGCGTGAATGCGGGTTGCCGCGGGAATCAATTTGAGGGGAAGCGCCATGCCGACTTTGTATTCTTCCTGCTTCTTGTTTGTCGAAATGATGGTGTCGCCCTTTTTCAAGCCTTCGGGAGCGATGACGTAGCGAATTTCGCCATTGTCATACTTCACCAATGCAATGTAGGAAGTGCGGAACGGGTCATATTCGATTGCCTGAACGGTTGCGGGAACATCAAGGATGTCGCGCTTGAAGTCAATGCGGCGATAAAGCTTCTTATGACCGCCGCCGCGACGACGCGAAGTAATGCGGCCGTAGCAGTTGCGACCCTTGGAACGATGCACGCTTTCAGTGAGCGAGCGTTCCGGACGCTTGTTTTCGACTTCGTTTCTGCTTAACTCAGTGTATCTGAGAGCAGGTGTCAAAGGTCTTCTTTTAATAATAGCCATTTCAAATGCCTTTCATTATACGAGTTGAATGCTCTGACCTGCGTCGAGAGTTACAATCGCCTTCTTCATTGCGCCCTTGATGCCAACCGTTGCGCGGCGGGTGCGGGATACCTTTACCTTGCCCTTCACGTTGACGATGTTAACGCGCTTTACTTTTACTTTGAAAAACTTTTCAACCGCCTGCGCAACTTCGGTCGCGCTTGCATTGTCGTCAACTTCAAAAGTGTACTGGTTTGCAGTTGCTTGAAGATTTGCCGCCTTTTCAGTTACGCGGTAACCTTTCAAAATCTTTTCAGGTGAAATACTCATTTTCTTACTCCTTGTTTGCGCGAGCCAATACAGTGTCGAAACCCTTGCCCGATACGATGATTTGGTCGAAGCGAGTCAAATCAAAAGCGTTGAGCTGTGCCGTTTCGCAGAATGCCACGCGTTCGATGTTGCGCGACGCCAATGCGACTTCGTCGGAGAACTGGTCGTCAACGAGCAATACCTTGCCCTTTTCAAAAATCTTTGAAAGCGTTGCAACCATGTCCTTGGTCTTCTTTGAAGGCGCTGCAAATTCTTCGATAACCACAATCTTTTCAGCGGAGCACTTGTTAAACAATGCGCGCTTGAATGCGAGCTGGCGAACCTTCTTGTTCGTCTTCAAAGACCAGTCGCGGGGAACAGGACCGAATACGACAGCACCGCCGCGGTGGATTACACTCTTGAACGTGCCATGACGAGAACGACCGCCGCCCTTCTGCTTGAAAGGCTTTCTGCAAGTGCCGCTTACATGGCCGTAGTCCAAAGTGGACGCGTTGCCCTGGCGAGCGTTTGCCTGATATGCAACCAAAGTTTCTTTAAGAGCGAATACGCCCTTGTCGCCTTCGAATGTAGGAATGTTTGCAAATTCCTTTTCAACGAAGCTGCTACCGTCTGATGTATATACTTTTAATTTCATTTGTGTAGCCTCCGTAATTATGCTTTCTTGGCAGTGCGAACCAAAACGATGTCGCCATTTGCGCCGGGAATGCTGCCCTTGATGAGAAGCAGATTTTTATCTTCCAAAATCTTTACGATGGAGAGATTTTGCGTTGTGCAGCGAACCTGACCCTGATGACCCGGCATTTTTCTGCCCTTGTAAACGTGTCCGGGAGTCTGGCGGCAACCGACAGAACCGGGACGGCGGTGCATCATGTGACCGTGCGAAGCAGGCTGACCTTGGAAGTTGTGGCGGCGCATTACGCCTTGGAAACCTTTACCCTTTGATGTGCCGATAATATCGACCTTTTGCCCTTCCTGGAAGTTTGTGACCTTCAAAACGTCGCCAATCTTCAATTCGCTCGGCTTGTCTGTACGGATTTCAACCAATTCCGTAAGGGGTTCAACACCCGCCTTTTTCAAATGCCCAAGTTCGGATTTTGTCATGCGCGATTCTTTTTGCGCGCCAAAACCGATTTGAACGGCTTCATAGCCGTCGCTTTGAGCGGTTTTAACCTGAGTTACGGGGCATGGACCCGCTTCAACAACAGTAACCGCAACCAGCGTGTTGTCTGCGTTGAACACCTGAGTCATACCCAGTTTCTTACCAATAAGTACTATGCTCATTCTATTCTAAGAGGCAGGTGGAAACTTCGGGCTGAAAGGTTGCAAAACCTTTTGTTTAAAGGATTTCAGAGAAATTCTAAAACCTCGTTAAAAGCCCCCCGTCGCCGTTTGAACCTGCGTTAGGAGTTAATGTTTGTGTTATGTTTCTAATTCTTTTACAAAAAGAAAGTTTAGAATATTGCCGAGTGATTTTTTTTTGTCAATAAGTTTTTAAAAAAAATGAATAAAATTTTTTATTTTGATCTTTACAAAAAAATTTTGCCTCTGCAAACTTTTAATATGAGGTTTATTTTTTGCATATTTTTGGCGATTTTTTCATTTTTGACGCTTTTGGGCAACGAAAAACAATGCAACATGCAGTCAGCGGACAAAAAATCGGTACAAGTTGCAAAATACGGCGAATGCAAAAAAATTTTCACGATTTCCCCGCTTTCGAAAGAAAATCAAAAAAAATTTCTGCACGAAGAGCTTGGCGTAAAACAAGAGGTCAATTTTGACGCGATGCTTGATGAAATAAAAACTTATGGCGGATTTTCGGGACTTTGCAGCCAGCTTTCGGAATACTTAAAGGAAACTAACCGCATACCCGAACTTCTTAAATTTAACGCAAAGCGCATACATTCTTGCGACGGATTTTTTATGCCCGTAAAAGAATATGTGGTATTCTGCCCTACTTCGCGCCATCTAATGCTTATGTCGGAAAACAAAATAAATGCTGTTTTTTTGGATTTTAACTTCGCCGTCTGCAAAAAATCCGATTTTTACAAATATTTGTCAAAGACGACCGAAGGAATGGAAGATTGAGCAAATTTCAATTTTAGATAAAAATTGAAATTCCATTTAAATGTAAATCATTAAATTTGGCTTTTTCTGTTTTACGCCTGTTTTTTTGAGAGCACAAGCCATTGCCATATCTTAAAAAAACAATCCGCATTGACTCTTCGGTAAAATTACAAGAAAAAAGAGAGGAGCAACAAACCCCTCTCGAAAAATCTTAAATATTTTGCGCCTCGAACGAAAAACCATTGACATCAAGCATTGGATTTACATTCGGACAAGGAATAAGCAAATACCGTTATTTGCCCGCACGGCGGCGCATAAACGCAAAAGCAACTGCCAAGACGCCGAAAACCGCCGCATACGTTGAAGGTTCCGGAATTGCGTAGAACTGAAGCTGAACCAAAGAGCCTTCCGAAATCCATTCGTATTCTTCGCCCTCTTTCAATCCCTGCACCGTCACCATTTCGTTAAGCAAAAGCTCGTCGAAAACAGAGGAAGCGTTCGTAGCCGAAATGAGCGTAAAGATAGTATTTCTATCTATGTCGGAATCCGTGAAATCAACAATCAAAGAGCCTGCAAAAGTCAAATTGCTGCAAGTAATGACTGTTTTTGAGGCGTCCAAATTCGAGATTGTAAGGACGCTTTCCGCGCTCGTGCCAAAGCTTACGCCCTTTGTCGTAGAAATTGTTGAATTTGAAAGGGAGACAGTCGCCTTTTGATTCGCCACGCCGAAAAACAATGCGTCGGAAACGCTGTCATTATACGCGCCTCTTCTTATTAAAAGCGAAGAGTTTTCCATATTCAAAGTCATTGGACCCGCGGAATTGCGAATGCCCATATCTATGTCAACTTCCGCATTCGTAAAATTCATCTTCAACGTGTTTGAAGAAACCAAACCGCCGCCCGTTCCGATGGTAAACTTTGAATCGCTGACCGTCAAAGTCGGGTTTTGCATATACCAGTTAGCAGTTGTTACATCGGAATGGTTGACAACAGAAACGGTTGATGTGTGCCCCATCTGAACAGTACCCAAATTTGCCGTAGTTGAATTAAATGCCAAGGTTGCAACATTGCCGTTTGATACATTGCCCAAAGTAACATTTGAAGCCGTAAAGTCGAGCTTTGACAAATAGCTCATTTTAGTATCGCCAGCCGAAAATGTCGTATTTGTTGCATAAATCGTATTGAAATTCTGCGACAAAGTAAGAGCGTTTGCGATTGTAAAAGTTACGGGAGAATCGGCAGTACCTTTTATTTCAAAAGATTTAAAGGCATTGTTTCCGCTATTTGACGCCGCAACAGTCAAAGAATTTATGCTTATGTCAGAACCCGCTTCAACAACGGGATGCCAATAATTTGAACCCCTCGGGCCCGAAATATAAACATCGGTGGAAGATGTAATAGGACTTGTCCTTGCAACGCCTTCCGCATCCGTCCATTCAATTGCGCTCCAATTTATGTTGCCTGTAGCGCACGCAACCGAAGGATTGACATAAGCTTCATCAGTAGTTGATTCCTGAGCGAACGCCGCAGAAGCAATAAAAGGTAAAATATATAGTATTTTTTTCATGATAATTTTTTATTTAATCCCTTCTTAAAAAAATACAAGATAAAAAGAAAAAATAACGACACTCCGTCCAAAGCAGCAAACTTGACTTTCATTAAAAAAATCGCATATTTACATTTAATATAAAAAATTTTGCAATGAAAATAGACAGAAGAAAGTTCATCAAATTAGGAGGAGGTCTCTTTGGAAGCTATGTTTTCGCAATCAATGCGCCGCTGACTGCCGAAGAGCTTAAAAACATATCAAAACCAACAAACATCCGCAAATTTACCGAAAATAAAATTGCGGGAATTTCTCCGTTTTGCGACAAAACAATGACGCCAAAACGTCTCGACTGCGACGTATTGGTTGCAGGCGGAGGCTTGGCGGGCATATGCGCCGCAATCGCCGCGGCAAGAGAGGGGGCGAAAGTCGTCCTCGTACAAGACCGCTCGCGACTCGGCGGCAACGCGAGTTCGGAAATCAAAATGCACCCGCTCGGAATGCACCACAACAACAGCGGATTTCGCGAAGGCGGAATAATAGAGGAAATCCTGCTCGAAAACTTGATGTCAAATCCCCAAAAAGAATGGGAAGTCTGGGATTTGCTTCTATACGACAAGGTGGTAAGCGAAAAAAACATCACCCTGCTTTTGGATACCGATTTATGCGGAGTTGAAACAAGCGGAAATGAAATAAAACAGGCGTTTGCCCGATGCGACGCCTCGCGCACTTTTTACGAAATAAAATCCAAGATTTACATCGACTGCACGGGAGATTCCCGCATGGCGGCGGAAGCAGGCGCAACCCTCTTTGACGGGCGCGACGCTCCCGAAACTTACGGTGAGGAATTTTCGGGCTACGATCCGCAAGGTACGCACCAAGGCTCTTCAATCCTCTTCACTTCAAAAGATTTTGGAAGACCGATGCCGTTCAAAGCTCCGTCTTGGGCAAGAAAAATCACAGCCGAAAACATCAGGCACCGCGGCATAGATAAAAACCGTCTCGAATACGGATTTTGGTGGGTTGAACTCGGCGGCGATATGAACGCGATTTCAGACAGCGAAAAACTGCGCTTCGAGCTTTTGAGAGTTGTCTTGGGCGCGTGGGACTACGTAAAAAACAGCGGCAAATTCCCCGAAGCCGAAAACCGCGCAATAACATCTATCGGGATGCTCCCCGGCAGGCGCGACACTTTCAGAATCAAGGGAGAGTACATTTTCAAAGAGCAGGACATTCTCGGAAACTGGAAGAACCTTGAAGACGCAATAGCAGTCGGAGGCTGGTCGATGGACGACCACCCGAAGGAAGGCTTTGATGCCGTAAACCGCGCACCCTGCAGGCAAATAAGAAAAGCCCACTTCTACAATATCCCCTTTGGCTCTCTCATATCCTGCGACTTCAAAAACCTGATGATGGCGGGGCGCAACATAAGCTGTTCACACGTTGCCTTCACCTCAACGAGAGTAATGCTGACTTCGGCGGCTTGCGGAAACGCGGCGGGAGTCGCGGCGGCAATGTCGGCAAAGCTTGGCAAGACGCCAAAAGAAATTCGCGAAAACAAAAAATTGCTTGGCAATCTTCAACAAACATTGCTGCGCAACAATCAGGCAATCGTGGGTGTAAAAAACCAAGACAAAAAAGACCTCGCAAAAATTGCGAAAGTCTCGGCAAACACCGCCGCAAAAGACACCTCGGCGCAAAACGTAATCAGCGGCTCTGCATTCGACTTGAAGGGCGAATATAAAAACCGCTACATTGCGGAAATTTCAAAAAAGCCCGTCTTGACGCTCTCGTGGGACAAGCCGCAAGCAGTTTCGCAAATTCAAATTACTTTCGACGGCGGAAACAGAGAGCTTACGATGACTTCCCACGGCTCGTACTTAAAATCCATAATTTGGGGAGCGCAACCCGAAATCATAAAGGATTTTAAAATTTTTGGAACTCTTCCCGACGGAAAGAAAGAAATAATCGCCGACGTGAAAGACAATTATCAAAGGCTTTTCAGGTTGAATTTCCCCGCAAAAAAACTGGCGTCTATCGACATTGAACTTCTCGCAACGAACGGCAACAGTTTTGCAAGGGTAAACGAAATCCGCATCTACTAAAAATAAAAAAACGGAATAAAGCGGAATGCGAAAAATGAAAAATCATTTTTTTAATATAGAGCTAAGGCATCCGTAAAAGATATTTTTCGCATTTGTACTCGCTTGTTTCGCAAGTCTCGGCACTCGCTACGCTCGGCTCTTTGCCTTTCGGCAAAGCTACCCACGCAAGCGTGGTCTTGCCCTCCATCTTGGGATTTCTTCGGACTTGCGTACATTTGTACGCTGACGCCTCGAAATCCGCAAGACAGGGTTCCCGAAAATGTTTTTGCAAAAAACTTTTTGGGATAAGAAGAGCATCGGGCATTTCTTCCGTTTTTTACGTCCCAAAGCCCACACCTATCAAGCATCACAACTTTTACAGCTTCGCAACCGTAAAAGAAGTCTTTTCATTTGCACTCGCTACGCTCGGCTCTTTGCCTTTCGGCAAAACTACCCACGCAAGCGTGGTCTTGCCCTCCATCTTGGTTATATTTCTATCAAGCAGTTTAAAGATAAATAATTTCCGATTTTCAATAAAGAATCAGAAAAATACCCATCATTTTTATTTCATGTTCGTCATTTCCAAAATAATTTCAGGATGTTTTTGCGCGATGTAAAGCAGTCGGCGAGCGGTTGCGGGAATCCTGCGCCTGCCGTATTCCCAGTTGCGAAGTGTATCTGTCTTTACACCGATAAACTTTGCAAATTTCGGCTGGCTTAGGTTTAACTGTTTGCGTACGGCTTTGGGTTCAGGGAATATTTCAACCACGCTTATGGGTTTACGCTTTCCCTGTTCAATTTCTATGGCTTCCTTTAAGCCTTCCATTATTCCATCAAATATTTCCTTATCCATTGTTCAAAGTCTCCTCAAGGGTTTTTATTGCTATTTTTAGGTTATTTATCTGGGTTTGTGTTAAATTTTCTTGGGTAGCCTTTTTGTAGGCATAAAAAAGAAAAATTTTATCGTTAAGTTTGAAAAAAGCATAGACTACTCTCGCGCCTGCACTTTTACCGCGATTGCCGAGAGCAAGGCGTATTTTCCGCGCGCCACCGCTACCTACAATCAAATCTCCTTTTTCAGGGTTGTTTGCAAGTTCATTCAGGAACTTTTGTTCAGTAACGGCTGAAATACCAATCTTTTTAAGAGCTTTAATATACGGCGCGGTTCGTATTATTTTCATTTTCAGTCGAAAAGTGTGCCAATGGCACAGTGTAAGTCAAATAAAAAATTAAAAAACGCCCTTTATATATAACTAACAGAAAAAGTTTTAAAGACACTATTTTGCATCAAGCAAATCGGTATTTTCCTTTACACGAAATTCTATTTGAATAAACCATAAAAAAAGTTGTCTGAAACATCAGGCAAATTTTTTTATAAATGCTTTTTACTTTCTCCTGCGATAAGCGGCAAACGCAAGGGCAAGAGCACCGAAAATCGCCGCGCAAGTGCTTGGTTCGGGGATTTCGGGAGTGTAATTATAAACAAACACAAGGTCGCCGTCTGAATACGACAAATTCCACGAAACGCCATTGTCGCCCATGATAACATTTACTTTTTCAGACGCATTGTCGCTCGAAGAAATAAGGCTCGATGCCAAGCCACTCCAATTATTGTTCGCGCTAATCAGTGTGGCTTCGTAAACGCCGCTTTCATCGCCCGCGAAATTTTCCATGTCGATTGACAAAATGCCGTCAAACAAAGTAAGACCTACTGCATTCAAAGTTGACAAGCCGCTTTCGTCCGCCACAAAGCCAAGCTTTACCGAATTGCCATTCTGTGCGCGGAAGTTCAAATTGCCTCCGAAATTTATGGAATGTCCCGAACCCTCAATTTCAAAAACCACATTCGCGTTTCCTGTTTTTGCGCTGCCAATCCAAGCGGTAGTGTTTGCAACCGACAATGTATTGTTCTTGCCCGCAATTTTAAAAGAGATGTCTCCGCCCTTGGCGTCGCTTGCAAGCAAGAAATAGTTGCCGCCTGTCTTGGTCGTTATAAGAGCGTTGTTTTGTCCAGAAATTGTGAATACCGCCTTGCCCGTCGAAATGGTATCGTCAGAACCGAAAGCAAATGTGCCGTCAACAGTCATCTCCGCATTGCCCTGCATGTTGATTTCCGTCAAACCGCTGCCTGCCGCGCGGACATTAAAATCCTTCTTGAAATTAGCAACAGACTTCGCGCCCTCTTCTCCTGAAATGTTAAAATAAAGGCGGTTCGTGGAATCTGCATTGGCAGCAGTCGTATTTATGAAGCAGTTGTATTCCGATGTAAAAGTGTTGCTCGCTCCCGAAATAACCACGCCTGCGTTGCCTGAATTGTACCCTGCATCGGAAGCAATTTTAAAGTGCGACACGGAGAAATCGGAATATCCCGAAAGACGCAATTCGTTTGTGGAATTTGAATTGTAATTCTTGGAAGATTCTATCGCCATGTTCCAAGAAGAATTGCTAAACGTGTTTTCGGAAAGCACGGCGCGCTTGTCGGAAGTTCCCTGCATTTCAAAAATGGTGCTTGAATTTGCGCCGTCGCGAGAAATTAAAAATTTGGTGAAAGTCGCGCTCGTCGAGCCGTACTTCACAAGATATTCGGAATCTGCGCTGTCAGCCTGCCATTCCAAAGAAATCGGATTTTCAAAAACAGTATTGTCAAAGGCCCAAGTTGCGCTGCCTGCGGGAGATGAGAATTTTGTGTCCGAAACATTCATGTTTTCATAAGTTCCCGCTTCTATATCGGCAAACAATGAACAGCTGACAGACGCGACAAAAGAAACAAGCAACAGTTTTTTCATAATACATAAATTTTATAAAATACGTTTTTTTGATGTCAATTATTTCCACAAATATTTTTGGGAATAAACATTAAAAAATATTATTCCAAGACAAAAAAAGAGACCGAACAAAAACGTTCGGTCTCAAATTTTCAGACAGTTGCAACTAATCAGATGTTAATTGTAATGTCAACGCCTGCGGGAAGATTGAGCTTCTTGAGCTCGTCAACCGTGTTAACAGTCGGCTCAATGATGTCAATCAAACGCTTGTGAGTACGGAGCTCAAATTGTTCCATGCTCTTTTTATTAACGTGAACCGAACGGTTTACGGTAAAGCGTTCAATGCGTGTGGGCAATGGAACAGGTCCGGAAACCCTTGCGCCTGTTCTTTTTGCTGTTTCAACGATATCTCCAGCACTTTGGTCTACTGTGCGAAAATCGTAGCCCTTTAGTCTGATTCTAATTTTTTGTGCCATTGTAATAATTCCTTAAATTTAGCTTCTTGCTACTTTGCGAGTAGAACCTTCAACAACCTGCTTCAAGACGTTTGCAGGTACCTGTTCAAAGTGGCTCGGCTCCATCGAATAGGAAGCGCGGCCGCTTGAAAGCGAACGAACGTCGGTTGCATAGCCGAACATCGTTTCGAGAGGTACAAATGCCTTGATATTGCAAAGATTGCCCTTTGTTTCCATTCCCTGAATTTGACCGCGGCGGCGATTGAGGTCGCCCATGACGTCGCCCTGGTACTCTTCGGGAGTTGTTACTTCAACCTTCATGATAGGTTCGAGCAATATCGGATTTGCGTTCTTCATTGCGTCTTTGAAAGCGAAGATGCCCGCCATCTTAAACGCCATTTCCGAAGAGTCAACTTCGTGGAAAGAACCGAATACCAAGTGAACCTTGACGTCAACAACAGGATAACCCGCAATAACGCCATTAAGCATGGCTTCCTTGATACCTTCTTCCGTCGGCTTGATGTATTCTTTCGGGATTACGCCGCCAACGATTTCGTTGAAGAATTCGTAGCCCTTGCCCTTTTCATTCGGCTCAAGCTTAATTTCGGCGTGGCCGTACTGACCGCGACCGCCTGACTGGCGAACGAATTTACCGACGCCGTCCGCAGAACCCAAAATGGTTTCGCGGTAAGCAATCTGCGGCTTGCCGACTGTTGCTTCAACCTTAAATTCGCGAATAAGACGGTCGCGAATGATGTCGAGGTGGAGTTCGCCCATGCCGGCGATGAGAGTCTGACCGGTTTCAGCATCGGAAGATACGACAAATGTCGGGTCTTCTTCTGACAAACGCTGCAATGCGATTGAAAGCTTTTCCTGGTCCGCCTTTGAATTAGGCTCAATGCTCATTGCGATAACAGGATCGGGGAATGTCGGTGGTTCCAAACGAACTTCGTGTTCCCTTTCGCACATTGTATCGCCCGTGATAAGTTCCTTACAGCCGATGAGACCGCAAATGGAACCCGAATAAGCTTCTTCAATATCCGTGCGCTGATCTGCCTGGAACATAACCAAACGGGAAATACGTTCGGTTTTGCGCGTGCGCGGATTGTAGAATGTCATGCCCTTCTTTACGCAACCGCTGTAAACACGGATGAATACGAGCTTACCGATGAATGGGTCTGCCCAAAGTTTGAAAGCCAAGGCTGTTGTCGGAGCATTGTCGTCCGCAACAATTTCAAGAGACGGAGTATCTTCGTCGTCTTCCGCATAAGCCTTGATCGGCGGAACGTCAATCGGGCTTGGGAGATAGTCAACAACCGCGTTCAAAAGCATCTGCACGCCCTTGTTCTTCAAAGCAGAACCGGGGATGACGCCAACAAAACGGCGGGTCATTGTCGCCTTGCGGACGCCGCGGCGAATTTCGTCGTCGGAGAAATCTTCCTGACCGTCAAGGAACTTTTCCATGATTTCGTCGTCGAAGTCCGCAATGGCTTCGATTAGCGCGTGGCGATATTCCAACGCCTTTTCCTTGTATTCGGCGGGAATTTCAACCGTGTCGTACTTCATGCCCTGCGGGTCGTTTTCGTCATAAACGTAAGCAACCATTTCAATCAAGTCGATGAGACCTTTGAAATTTGCTTCCGAGCCGATTGGCAAATAAAGAGGATGCGGATTGCCGTTTAACTTTTCCTTGATGTCGTTTACCGCGCCGTAAAAGTCCGCGCCGGTTCTGTCCATCTTGTTAATGAACGCCAAGCGGGGAACAGAGTACTTATTCATCTGGCGCCATACGGTTTCAGACTGGGGCTGAACGCCCGCAACTGAGCAGAATGCCGCGATTGCGCCGTCCAAAACGCGGAGAGAACGCTCTACTTCTGCCGTGAAGTCAACGTGTCCCGGAGTATCGATAAGGTTAATTTGGTGATCGATGCCTGCGAACAAACCAACCTTATTTTTCCAGTGGCACGAAACTGCCGAAGAAGTAATCGTGATGCCGCGTTCGCGTTCCTGTTCCATCCAGTCGGTTACCGCAGTCCCTTCGTGAACTTCGCCGATTTTGTGAACCAAGCCGCTATAAAACAAAATACGTTCGGAACATGTGGTTTTACCCGCGTCGATGTGCGCGGAAATACCAATGTTTCTCGTGTACTCGAGTGGTCTTTCCCTATTTGGGGAGTTTTTGTCAGATAATGCTGCCATTTAATTGCTCTCCATTATAAAAGAAATCACCAACGCAAGTGCGCAAAAGCCTTGTTTGACTGCGCCATTTTATGCACGTCTTCGCGCTTTTTAACAACAGAACCCGTGTTGTTGTAAGCGTCAACTATTTCAGCCGCCATTGCTTCCGCCATGGGAACACCCTTGCGGGCTTTGGCTGATGCAATCAACCAGCGGAAAGCCAAAGTCTGCTGGCGTTCAAAAGAAACTTCAACGGGAACCTGATAGGTTGCGCCACCAACTCTGCGGCTCTTTACTTCGAGCTTCGGGCGGATGTTTTCAAGCGCACCCAACAAAAGGTCGATGGGGTCGCCCTTTTCGAGCTTTTCGCTTACGCGTTCAATGGCTGTATATACAATGCGTTCCGCAACCGATTTTTTGCCGCGTTCCATTACCATGTTGATAAGGTGGCTTACGAGCGCGCTCTTGTAGCGCGTATCGGGAGTGCGTTCTCTTTTTACTGCTCTGTGTCTGCGTGACATTTACTTTTTCTCCTGTAAAATGTTATTTCTTTGCAGCCTTCGGACGCTTTACGCCGTACTTTGAACGGCTGCGACGACGCTTTTCGACACCAACGCAGTCAAGCGCGCCTCTGACAATGTGGTAGCGAACGCCCGGCAAGTCCTTAACACGGCCGCCGCGAACCATCACAACACTGTGTTCCTGCAAGGAGTGGCCTTCGTCAGGAATGTATGCGATAACTTCGTAACCGCTTGTCAAACGTACTTTTGCTACCTTTCTGATTGCCGAATTAGGCTTTTTAGGCGTACGGGTCATAACCTGCACGCAAACGCCACGCCTGAAAGGATTCGCTTTCAAAGCCGGCGCCTTTGTCTTTGTATAGACCTTAACTCGAGGTCTGTGGACTAATTGATTAATTGTAGGCATATTTTTAGTCTTTAATGTAAAAGTAGGGGAAATTATCGTTTGCCACCCCTTTGGCAAGTTTTTTTTGTGTTTTTGATAAAATTTTCGGCTTTCGGAAAAATTTTCATAAATTCCGAAAGCCAAAACCTTTAAATTTTTGCTATTCCTCGGATTGCGCTCCTTCCACGCTTTCTTCGGAAACAACATAGTCGATATCGCTTTCAGGAGCGTCCGACCTTACCTTCAATTTTCGGTAAGGCATAAGCCCCGTACCTGCGGGAATGAGGTTACCCATGATGACATTTTCCTTGAAGCCTTCGAGATTGTCAACCTTGCCCAAAGTTGCGGCTTCGGTGAGAACTCTCGTCGTTTCCTGGAAGGATGCCGCCGAAATGAAGGATTCCGTTTCCAAGCTCGCCTTTGTGATGCCAAGCAAAATCGGCTCGCCTTCGGCAGGCATGCCGCCCGCTTCTTCGATTCTGCGGTTTTCTTCCATGAAGTCGAACTTGTCAACCTGCTGACCCCAGAAATAGTCGGAGTCGCCGGGGTTGGTCACGCGCACCTTGCGGAGCATTCTCGAAACGATGACTTCGATATGCTTGTCGTTAATTGTGACACCCTGCGAGCGGTAAACCTTCTGAATTTCGGAAATGAGATATTCCTGAACAGCGTCCTTGCCCATGATTTCGAGCAATTCGTTCGGGTCTGTGCTGCCTTCGGTAATAGGCTGACCCTTGCGGACTTCGTCTTCGGGGTGGACGGAAATATGCTTTCCGTGCGGAATGAGATGCTCTTCCGCGCCTTCGTCCGAATTCTTGTCCTTTTCCCAAACTTCTTTCGGGACGACCTTCACGAGCTTCTTGCCGCGGCGCGTCGGCCCCATCTTGACGATACCGTCAATCTTCGACATTTCAGCCGATTCGCGGGGCTTGCGGGCTTCAAAGAGTTCCGCAACACGCGGCAAACCGCCTGTAATATCGTGTGTTTTTGCGGCGGAACGCGGAGTTTTTGCAAGGAATGCGCCCTGCTTAATCGGGCTTCCGTCAACAACCGAAACCTGCGCGCCCGTCGGGATTGCGTAAGTCTTTATCGGAGTCTTGTCGTCCTTGTTCGCGTAAACTTCGATTGTCGGGTTCAAGTCTTCCTTGTGGTCGATAACGGTTGTGGAGTGACGCCCTGTGGAGGGGTCGATATCGCTCTTTACCGTTACGCCCGCAATCATATCGACAAACTTGACGAAACCGCCGACTTCGGAAAGAATCGGAATATTGTGCGGGTCCCACTGGCAGAGCAAATCGCCCTTCTTGATTGCCGCGCCGTCCTTGAAGAAGACGACAGAACCCGCAACCATCTTGTACTCTTCAAGCTCTTTGCCTTCCGCGTCAACAATTTGGATTTTGCCTGTTTTGCTGAGAACGACATTCACGCCTTCTGAAATTTCAACGGGGCGCAAATTGTCAAATTTTACAAAGCCGTCGCCGTGAACTCTGATTTCAGGAGCTTTTGTTGACTGGGCAATACCGCCGACGTGGAACGTACGCATGGTAAGCTGAGTACCCGGTTCGCCGATGGACTGAGCCGCGATGATGCCGACTGCCGTGCCTCTTTCAACAAGCTTCTGAGTCGATGGGTCGATGCCGTAAGCCTTTGCGCAAATCGCGTTGCGGCGCAAGTGTGTTAGCGGGCTCATAACCTTTACGCGTTCAACGCCGCTATCAACAATCTTCTTTGCAATGTCCTCAGTAATCATTTCGCCCGCGCGAACCAAAATTTCGCTCGGATTTTGTGGGTTGCGGACTTCCATTGAAGAGCAGCGACCTACAATTCGGTCGAACAAAGGCACCATTTCATCGTCGCCGTCATAGATGGATTCCTTCCAAATGCCGTCGCGGTTGCCCTTGTCGTCGATGGTTTTGTTGTCATCTTCTTCTGTAATGATTACGTCCATTGCAACGTCGCAGAGCTTTCTTGTCATGTAGCCTGCGTCAGCCGTTTTAAGAGCCGTGTCAGCCAAACCTTTGCGCGCGCCGTGCGTGGAAATGAAGTATTCCAAAACGCTCAAACCTTCGCGGAAAGAAGACAAAATCGGGCGTTCGATAATTTCGCCGTTGGGCTTTGCCATCAAACCGCGAGCACCGCAAAGCTGGCGAACCTGAGCCTTATTACCACGCGCGCCCGAATCCATCAAAACGTAAACAGGGTTGATGTACTGGCGACCGTCCGCGCTTCTCGGCTTGGGGGTTGACAAATTCTTAAACGCCTTCTTTGCGATTGCGTCTGTTACGACGTTCCAAATGTCTATGACCTTGTTTGAGCGTTCGTCCTTTGTGATCGTGCCCTTCAAGTATTCCTTTTCGACTTCCTTTACGCGTGCGCGCGCTTCTTTTACGATGCCCGCCTTTTCGCTCGGAATGTCCATATCGCCAATACCGATTGAAATACCCGCCAAAGTCGCGGTTCTGAAACCGAGAGCCTTCAAGCTGTCCAAAACGGGAGCCGAATCACCCTTGCCGCAAATCTTAAACGTGTTCAAAATGAGGTCGCCAAGCTTTCCCTTTGCAACCTGGAAGTTGACAAAGCCCATTTCCTTCGGCCAAATCGTGTTGAATATGACGCGGCCGACAGTTGTGCGGATGATTTTCTTTTCGGAGTTGCCGAAAATGGTCTTCCTGCCGAAATCGGGATTTACGAAGTCAATCCAATCGTGCCAATGCAGCAAACCTTCCGCCTTTGCGTATTCAACTTCCTTTACGGAGCTCATCAAGGGAACTTCGCGAACGCGCACGTCTTTGCCACCGCGCTTTACCAATACCTGTTCGGGCTTTGTGCTTGGCTCGTAAGTCAAGAAGTAAACGCCCAAAACAATGTCCTGGGACGGAGTCAAAATAGGCTTGCCCGAAGACGGGGAGAAAATGTTGTTGGATGCAAGCATCAAAAGCTTCGCTTCCATTATCGCTTCCAATGAAAGCGGAACGTGGACTGCCATCTGGTCGCCGTCGAAGTCCGCATTGAACGCGGCGCAAACCAGCGGGTGCAAGCGAATTGCGTCCCCTTCGATAAGCACGGGTTCAAACGCCTGAATGGAAAGCCTGTGGAGAGTCGGCGCACGGTTCAAGAACACGGGGTGCCCTTCCGTCACTTCTTCCAAAATATCCCAAACTTCGGGAGAGCGCTTTTCAATCATCTTCCTTGCCGAACGGACAGTATGGACAAAGCCCAATTCCTTCAAGCGGCGAATGATGAACGGCTCAAACAAAACAAGAGCCATCTTCTTCGGCAAGCCGCACTGGTGTAATTTGAGATGCGGACCGATGACGATTACGGAACGTCCCGAATAGTCAACGCGCTTGCCGAGCAAGTTTTGGCGGAATCTGCCCTGCTTGCCTTTCAACATGTCGGAAAGGCTCTTCAAGGCGCGGTTGCCTGCGCCGGTTACGGGGCGTCCATGCCTGCCGTTGTCGAACAATGCGTCAACGGATTCCTGCAACATGCGCTTTTCGTTGTGGATGATGACATCGGGAGTCTTCATGTGCATGAGACTCTTCAAGCGGTTGTTGCGGTTGATTACGCGGCGGTAAAGGTCGTTCAAGTCGGAAGTCGCAAACCTGCCACCTTCGAGGGGAACAAGCGGGCGCAAGTCCGGCGGAATGACCGGCAATGCTTCGAGAATCATCCATTCAGGGCGCGAGCCGCTTTCAATAAAGCCCTGAATGAGCTTCAAACGCTTTGCAAGCTTCTTTTTAATCTGCTTTGAGCGCGTCGCCTTCATCTGCTCTTCAAGCTCGACTGCGAGCTTTTCGAGATTCATGTTTTTGAGCAAATCGCGGATTGCTTCCGCGCCCATCTTGGCTTCAAATTCAGAGCCTGCGTCGATTTCCTTCTGGTACTCTTCGTCCGACAAGAACTGCATGTATTCAAGCGAAGTGTTCTTCGGATCGATGACAACGTACTTTTCGTAGTAAATTACGCTTTCGAGAGCCTTTGCGGTCATGTCCAAAACCAAACCGAGGCGGCTTGGCATGCTCTTCAAGAACCAAATATGCGCTACGGGAACGGCAAGCTCGATATGCCCCATTCTTTCGCGGCGCACACGGCTTGTTGTGACTTCGACGCCGCACCTTTCGCAGACTTGATCCTTGTAGCGGATGCGCTTGTATTTGCCGCAAGCGCACTCGTAGTCGCGGATAGGTCCGAAAATTCTCTGGCAGAACAAGCCGCCCGGTTCGGGCTTGAAAGTTCTGTAATTGATTGTTTCGGGATTTTTAACTTCGCCCCTCGACCACGATCTGATTGTGTCGGGAGAGGCAAGACCGATTGACACGCAATCGAAACCCGCGTCTTTGGTCATGCCCATTACTTCGCGCATTTGAGCCGTGGAATTTTCAACCGGCTGTGTGTTTTCCTGCAAATTTTCTTCCATAAAAATCAGCTCCTTCAATTATTCTTCGTCGTCGCGCGAGCGCGGTTTGATGTCGAGGCACAAGCCCTGCATTTCTTTCATCAAAACGTTGAAAGACTGCGGAGTGCCGGCCTGCAAAGAGTTGTCGCCCTTTACGAGGTTTTCGTAAATCTTGGTTCTGCCCTGCACGTCGTCGCTCTTTACCGTCAGGAGTTCCTGCAATGTGTAAGCCGCGCCGTAAGCTTCGAGAGCCCAAACTTCCATTTCGCCGAAACGCTGACCGCCATACTGCGCCTTGCCGCCCAGAGGCTGCTGGGTGATTAGAGAGTACGGACCAACCGCGCGGGCGTGGATTTTGTCGGCGACCAAGTGATTTAACTTCATCATGTAAATGTAGCCAACAACAATGTCCTGGTCAAAGAATTCGCCCGTCAAGCCATCCAAGAGTCGGCATTTGCCGCTTTCGGGCAGGTTCGCGTCCTTCAAATAACCGCGGATGCGCTCTTCGCTGATGCCATCGAAAATCGGCGTTGCGATTTTAAACCCGAGCTTTTTGCAAGCCCAACCCAAGTGGGTTTCCAAAACCTGACCAACGTTCATTCGGGAAGGAACGCCGAGCGGATTTAGGCAGATTTCAACGGGGGTTCCGTCTTCCAAATAAGGCATGTCCTCTTCGGGAACGATGCGGGAAACAACACCCTTGTTACCGTGGCGACCCGCCATTTTGTCGCCGACTTGGATTTTGCGCTTGGCGGCGATGTAAACTTTTACGTTTTTAATAACGTTCTGCTCGGAAGTCAAGCCACTGCGCACTGCGTCTTCCTGACGCTTGCATTCCTTCTCGACTTCATCGAACTTGCGCTGGTGCGCCTCGATTATTTCCATAATCTTTATGCGCACGGGAGACGGATCGATGTCGATATTCTTTGAAATTGCGGACAGACGGCGCAAAAGCGTCTTTGTGATTTTGCGGTTTGCGGGAATGATGACTTCACCCGTCGCCGAATTGCGCACGTCCAACGGAATTTTTTCGCCCAAAAGGACATTTGAAAGAGCTTCGGTAAGCTCGTCCTTCAATTTGTCGGTCTGTTCGCGGTACTCTTCCTTGATTTTGCGAATTTGGCGATTTTGGTCGCTTTCGCTCATCTTTTCGTCTTCGCCGTCGATTTTTGTCGAGACCTTGACGTCCATAACGATGCCCTGCGTGCCGGAGGGAACAACCAAAGAGGTATCCTTGACATCCGCCGCCTTTTCGCCGAAAATGGCGCGCAAGAGCTTTTCTTCGGGAGCCAATTCGGTTTCGCTCTTGGGAGTGATTTTGCCGACCAAGATGTCGCCCGGCTTTACTTCCGCGCCAACGCGGATTACGCCGTTGCGGTCGAGGTTCTTCAAGGCTTCTTCGCCCACATTGGGAATATCTACCGTGATTTCTTCGGGCCCGAGCTTCGTGTCGCGGGCGGTTACTTCAAATTCTTCAACGTGTATAGAAGTAAAGACGTCGTTTTTAATAAGCTTTTCGGAAAGCAAAATAGCGTCTTCAAAGTTGTACCCGTTCCAAGGCATGAATGCTACAAGCACGTTTTTTCCGAGAGCAAGTTCGCCGTCTTCGGTAGCCGCACCGTCAGCCAAAATGTCGCCCGCCTTGATTTTCTGCCCCTTCTTAACAACGGGCTTTTGATTAAAGCATGTCGCGGCATTGGAGCGCATAAACTTGCGCAATTCATAAACGTAAACTCCCTTTTCGGGGTCGTTCTTGTACTTGCCTTCGACCTTCTTTGGCAATTTGCCATCAGGAGTAATGACGATGTGCATTGCGTCAACGCTTGCAACAACGCCGCCTGCGTCGGCGACCAAAACTGTCTTGGAGTCGCGAGCAACCCTGCCTTCAATGCCGGTTCCTACGAGAGGAGCCTGGGTTGTCAAAAGCGGAACACCTTGGCGTTGCATGTTCGAACCCATCAACGCGCGGTTGGCGTCGTCATGTTCCAAGAACGGAATGAGACCCGCCGCAACAGAAACGAGCTGTTTGGGGCTGACGTCCATGTATTCGACCTGAGAAGGATCCGCTTCAAAAACTTCGTCGTCCTGGCGGACGGAAACTCTGCCGACAAGCTTGCCGTCCTTGATTTCGCTGTTTGCCTGCGCAACAATTTTGCCTTCTTCGGCGTCGGCGGAAAGGTATTCGATTTTGTCGGTAACCTTGCCGTCAACAACTTTTCTGTACGGAGTTTCGATAAAGCCGAATTCATTGATTCTGGCGTAAGAGGAAAGAGAATTGATAAGACCGATGTTCGGACCTTCAGGCGTTTCAATCGGGCAAATTCTGCCGTAGTGCGAAGGATGGACGTCTCGGACTTCAAAGCCCGCCCTTTCGCGACTCAAACCGCCCTGCCCCAATGCGGACAAACGACGCTTGTGCGTAAGCTCGGAAAGCGGATTGATTTGGTCCATGAACTGCGAAAGCTGGTTGCGCGCAAAGAAGTCGCGGATGACGGTTGTCATCGCCTTTGCATTTACGAGCTTTGAAAGATTTGTCGTGGATTCGCCAGATTGCTGTTCCGCAAGATTCATTCTTTCGCGGATGATTTTTTCCATGCGCGCCAAACCGATGCGGCACTGGTTTGCCAAAAGCTCGCCGACGGTTCTCACGCGACGGCTTGACAAATTGTCGATATCGTCAATAACGCCTTCGCCCCTCTTCAAGCGGCAGAGGTATTTCGTGCCTTCAACAATGTCTTCCGAAGTCACAACGCGGTGGTCAATCGGAGTTTTCAAGCCGAGTTTTTGGTTAATCTTAAAGCGACCGACCTTGCCCAAGTCGTAGCGTTTCGGATCTTGCATGGTGCGGCGCAAGAGCGAAATTGCGCTCTGCAAGTTCACGGGTTCGCCCGGACGCAACTGCTTGTAAATAATCTTCAGGGCGTCGTCCTTGTTGCGGGCAGGGTCTTTTTTCATTGCGCGAACGATTGCGCCTTCGTCAACAGTGGTGTCGATTACCTTGAATTCTTCGATTTTCGCGTTCTTGAATTCCTGTACCGCCGTCTTTGTCAGAGTTTCGTACTGCTTCAACAAAACCTTGCCTTTTTCGGGGTCGGTTACGGGTTCTGCGAGAACGTAATTTGAAATGGTTTCAAGGCTCAAAGCACGCTTTACGCTCATGTCTTCAACCTCGTAGAAGAGCTTCATAAGCTCCTGGTCGCTCGAGTGCCCCAATGCGCGCAACAAAGTCGTGATAAGGAACTTGCGGCGACGGCGGCGGCGGTCGATATAAACGTACAACAAGTCGTTTTGGTCGAACTGCACTTCAATCCATGTGCCTCTGTCGGGAATCAAACGGAAAGAATAAAGAGTCTTGCCCGAAGTGTGCATTGTTTCTTCAAAGCAAATGCCGGGGCTGCGGTGCAGCTGGCTTACGATGACACGCTCTGCGCCGTTTACGATAAAGCTGCCGCGGGTTGTCATCATGTTTAGCTCGCCCATATAAATTTCGGCGTCGCTCGGAGCATTGTCGCCTTCGGTGAGGCGCAATTTTACATAAAGTTTTACGGCATAAGTGGAGCTTTCCTTGATGGTTTCCACTTCGGTTTTGTCCGGACCTGAAATTCTATACTCGACATATTCGAGTTTTGTCTTGCCGTCGTAGCTTTCTATCGGAAAAACTTCGCTGAATACAGCATGAAGACCCACCATTTGCCTCTTTGAGGGCGGCACGTCTTTTTGCAGAAAATCGGCATACGACTTTACCTGATTTTCAATAAGGTTGGGAAGGGGTATGATTTCCCTCAATTTTCCAAAGTTCTTTCGCTCAGACATATTTTTATTTAGTTTGTTTTTTTAAAGGGAGCGACAGCCCAAACTTGCAACCGCCGACCCTATTTTAATAAACGGAAAAAACGGACAGCAAAGCCCCCATGCTTTCAGAGACTTTGCTTTCCGTGCAAATAAATTGAAGATTGTTGGCCAAAGGCTTACTTAATCTTAACAGTAGCGCCGGCGTCCTTCAACTTCTTTTCAATTTCGGCTGCTTCTTCCTTGGAAACGCCTTCCTTGATTGTCTTCGGCGTGCCTTCTACGGCTTCTTTTGCTTCTTTCAAGCCCAAGCCCGTGATTTCGCGGACAGCCTTAATGACGTTGATCTTGTTTGCGCCTGCGTTTTCCAAAACAACATCAAACGATGTTTGTTCTTCAGCCGCAGCAGCAGGACCTGCAACAGCAACAGCCGCAACAGGAGCGGATGCCGTAACGCCCCATTTTTCTTCAAGCTCTTTTACTAGAGCCGCCGCTTCCAAAACGGTCAAGCCGCTGAGGAATTCGATAACTTCTTCTTTTGATACTGCCATGATATTTTTCTCCTTGAACGGTTAGCGTCGGATTTCCCGACATTTAAGAGGTTTTGCCCTCCTAACCTTGTTCCTTGTTGATGTTTTGCGCCCCGCCGAACGCATGGAACGAACAGCAGGGCAAAATTATTTTTTAAGCCTCTTCCTTTTCGCTCTTTGCCTTCAAGACATTCAAAATGCCCTGAGCGGAAGCAATGAGGAACAAGCTGAGCATCTGGGCGCGCATACCCGCCAAATTCGGGAGCTTGCTGAGCGCTTCGATTTCGTCCTTGCTTAACAATTTCTTGTCCATCACTGCGATTTTCACGTCTGAACGATCGCGGGTTTTCAAGAAATCCACAATGGCCTTTGCCACTTCCGTAACGGCGTCGCCACCGCTTATGATTGCAGTCGGACCTTCCAACACTTCGGAAAGGTCGGGCAATTCGCGTTCCTTTGCCGCAATGTTCAAAATGGAATTCTTCACGACGTGGTATTCGGCTCCGCAAGCCCTCAAAGATGCTCTGAGTTCAGCGGCGTCGGATACGGAAACGCCCGTAAAATTCATCAAGAATACGAAGTCAGAAGCAGACAAACGCGCGATTGCTTCGTCAACGAGATACTGTTTTTCCGGTCTCATGATTTTTATCTCTCCTTATTCGCCAACTTCTGAAAGTGCAACTTTTACTGCGGGGCTCATTGTCGAGCTCAAAGTTACGGACTTTACGAATTTACCTTTAATTGCTTCGGGCTTTGCCGCCATCAAGCTCTGGAGCGCAGCCTTTGCGTTTTCCAAAAGCTTTTCGGCAGAGAAGCTGCGCTTGCCGATTACGATGGAAAGATTTGCTGTTTTATCCATCTTGTATTCAACGCGACCAGCCTTTACTTCTTGAATTGCGCTTGCAACGTCGTCGGTCACCGTGCCGCTCTTGGGATTGGGCATCAAGCCTCTGGGGCCCAAAACGCGCGCCGCCCTGCGGACTTCTTTCATTGCGGATGTGGTTGCGATTGCAACGTCGAAATCAATCCAGCCGCCTTCGATTTTCTTCAGCATGTCGTCAAGACCTGCAAAGTCCGCGCCTGCCGCCAAAGCTGCGTCGGCATTTTCAGTAAATACCAAAACACGCACTTTTTTGCCGCTGCCGTTGGGCAAACGAACAGTGCCGCGAACCATCTGATTGCTCTGTTTCGGGTCAACGACGAGTTTAAACGACAATTCGACTGTTTCGTCGAACTTCGCCTTTTGCATACCTTCAAGCGCCTTTACTGCGTCTTCCAACGACTTGGCTTCCGCCCCGCCGCTCTTCGCCGCGCTTGCATATCTTTTACTTCTTTTAACCATGACTTTTTGTCTCCTGCTTTTTTGCAGTGCGGTTTTTGTTTTACGCCCCGAAGTCCTCCTTCAAGGCAGTCCCCCTTCGGGGCTTTCAAATTTATTGCAAAAGGCGTTTAAATTGATTTCAATCCAAACGCCCGACTCGAAATTAGTCAACAACTTCGATGCCCATCGAACGAGCAGTGC
Organism: Intestinicryptomonas porci; assembly: GCF_033971905.1. NCBI lineage: Bacteria > Pseudomonadati > Verrucomicrobiota > Opitutia > Opitutales > Intestinicryptomonadaceae > Intestinicryptomonas > Intestinicryptomonas porci. The sequence goes on along the minus strand of NZ_JALBUT010000001.1, from coordinate 5,381 downwards.
CTGCAATGATGCGGGCAGCAGCCGCAGGGTCAACCGCGTTGACGTCCTTTTGCTTAATCTTTACGATTTCCGCAATTTGGGCTTTTGTCACCTTGCCGACCTTATCAACATTCGGCTTTGCGCTCGCCGTCTGGATGCCTGCCGCTTTCTTCAAGAGAACGGAAGCAGGGGGCGATTTCAAAACGAAAGTGAAAGACTTATCCTGATAAACGGTGATAACAACCGGCAAAATCATGCCGTTTTGGTCTTTTGTGCGAGCGTTAAACTCTTTGCAAAAGCCCATGATGTTAACACCTGCCGCGCCCAACGCAGGGCCTACCGGAGGAGCAGGATTTGCAGCACCGGCCGGAAGCTGCAACTTAATCTGCTTTACTATTTTCTTAGCCATTTTATTTTTTCCTGTTTAATTATTTACACGATTTTGAGGCAATCGATGTGCGTAATAAATTCTATTCTTCCAACTTTGCCGCCTGGTTGAATTCGAGTTCCACGGGAGTGAAACGCCCGAATATCGAAACGCTCGCCTTCAACTTGCCCTTTTCGGCGTCAACTTCTTCGACAACGCCTGTCAAATTCAAGAACGGACCGTCGGTAATTTTAATGTGTTCGCCAATATTGAAATCGACTTTCGGGCGAACTGCGCCCTTTGCTTTTTCAATTTGCGCAAAAATTTCGTCAACTTCCCTTTTGCTCAGAGGAATGGGTCTCGGACCGCGCGCGCTTTCCCCGCCCATAAAATCAATAACGCCGTTTGCGCGCTTTACGAAATAATAGCCCTGCTCCAACAATTCGTCGTCATCGTCGTAAAGCTTCATTTTGACGAAAATATAGCCGGGATAGAGCTTGCGTTCGCGCTGTGTTTTCTTGCCGTTCTTTATTTCAGATACGGTTTCAGTCGGCATTAAAATATCGTCTTTTGAAAGAAGACCGCCCATGTCTTCAAGGTCTATGAGCATTTTCAAAGACTCAACCGCCTTGTTTTCCATATTGGAGCGGACTTGCACTGTGTACCATTTTTTCCCGTCGTCAAACATTTTGAAATCCCTTCAAATTACTTGCCGTTAACCAATGCGGTACACATGTCAACTACATTGTAAACGGAAAAGTCAGCAAGGGCGATAAACGCGCCCAAAAGCAGAATCGCGACAAACACGACGAGCATTGAAGACCTGATTTCCGAAGCGTTCGGCCAGTTGGCCTTTTTCAACTCCGCCACTGTCTCCTTATAAAATTGTCTTACTCTTGAAAATGGATTTGCCATAAAATTTTATGCTGACTGTTTTTTTGAAATTGGCAGGGACGGAGGGACTCGAACCCCCAACACGCGGTTTTGGAGACCGCTGCTCTACCAATTGAACTACGTCCCTATACCAAAAAAATTAAAAGAACAAAAAATTTCACGCCTCAGCCGCATCAAGCGGCTTTGGCATAAAATTCAGAAACGCACTTATGCGATAACTTCGCTGATGCGACCCGCACCGATTGTGCGACCGCCTTCGCGGATAGCAAAACGCTGACCTGCTTCCATTGCAATCGGCTTCTGGAGTTCGATTTCGATGGAAACGTTGTCGCCCGGCATAACCATTTCAACGCCTGCGGGAAGCGTGCAAGTGCCGGTAACGTCAGCCGTACCGAAGTAGAACTGCGGACGGTAGTTTGTGAAGAACGGAGTGTGACGACCGCCTTCATCCTTGGTGAGAACGTAAATTTCAGCCTTTGCTTTTGTGTGCGGGTGAATTGTGCCCGGCTTTGCGATAACGTGACCGCGCTGTACCTGGTCTTTTTCAATGCCGCGGAGCAACAAACCAACATTGTCGCCTGCCTGACCCTGGTCGAGGAGCTTGCGGAACATTTCAACACCTGTAATTGTGGTCTTCTTTGTTTCGCCCAAGCCAACGATTTCAACTTCGTCGCCAACCTTTACGATACCGCGTTCGATACGGCCTGTCGCAACCGTGCCACGACCCGTGATGGAGAACACGTCTTCAACGCTCATCATGAAGGGCTTATCAATCGGGCGTTCAGGTTCGGGAATTTCAGAGTCGATTGCGTCCATCAACTGGTCAATGCTCTTTACGCCGAATTCAACACCTTCGAGAGCCTGTGTTGCAGAACCGCGAACGATTACCGCATTGTCACCGTCGTACTGGTACTTGTTGAGGAGGTCGCGAACTTCCATTTCAACGAGTTCCAAAAGTTCGGGGTCGTCGAGCAAGTCGCACTTGTTCAAGAATACAACGATTTTGGGAACGCCGACCTGACGAGCCAAAAGGATGTGTTCGCGAGTCTGGGGCATGGGGCCGTCAGCTGCGGAAACAACAAGGATTGCGCCGTCCATCTGGGCTGCGCCTGTAATCATGTTCTTAACGAAGTCAGCGTGGCCCGGGCAGTCAACGTGCGCGTAGTGGCGTTTTTCTGTTTCGTATTCAACGTGAGCTACCGCGATTGTAACGGTTTTTGTTGCGTCACGAACAGTACCGCCCTTTGCGATGTCCTGATAAGACTTGATTTGAGCCAAACCCTTCTTCGACTGAACGGCGAGGATAGCTGTTGTGAGTGTTGTTTTACCATGGTCGATGTGGCCGATTGTGCCGACATTGACGTGTGGCTTCGTTCTTACGAATGATTCTTTTGACATGATCTTTTCTTTTGTTGATTTGTTTATATTTTGGAAATGGAGCCCCAGAGCGGACTTGAACCGCCGACCCCGTCCTTACCAAGGACGTGCTCTACCGACTGAGCTACCAGGGCAGAGAGGCTTGCACCCCAAACGCCACTTTTTACAAAGAGACGTTATTCAATATAAAGGGTAAAAAATTGGACTATATTAAAACGCGCGTCAACTTTTTTTTTATTTTTTTAAGAATTTTATTAAAAAAAGCGCATTTTTATCGAATTTAGCCCAACATATTGCATATTTTGCAAAAATTTTAAACGGTTTAGTTTTCTACCGACAAAACGCCGCCGCAAAGCAACGAACGCAGCCAAATGATAAAAAACTACTTTGAAATTCGGTTCAACTGCGCAGACGCCAACGCCGACCACTGCCCCGCATTCGGATTTTGCAAAACAGACTCAAAAGATTTTTTTGCTTCGTCCGTTTTGCCGTCCGCAAACTGCAATATGCCCAAGTGGTATGCGGCTTCCGCCGAATAAGACAGGGCTTCCGCATTTTCGGCGACAGACGCCAATAGCTTTTGGGCTTCTTCGACCTTGCCGGACTTCAAGACGCTTATAGCTTCGCCCAGCAAAGCTCTGCCGTACATAGGAACTCCGCCCAAATTTTGAGAGGCGGATTTATAAACTTCGGCAGCTTCGGCAAATTTGTTCGCATCAAACAATGAATCCGCATTTTCGAGCAAGGCAAGACCCGCCGCAGGAATGCCGGAATTCGACTTCGCAAATTCGGCGCGCTTTTCAAAAGTGTCGGCATCGGCAAATTCGGACGCGATGGAATTGTCGCGGGCTTCCGTGTAAGAAATCCAGGCATGCTTGCCGATTATCACTGCGAACGCCAGCACAATCAAAGAAACGATAAAAGTCTTGTTGCGCTTCCAATAGAGCCAAACCCTGTCCTCAAATTCCAAGCCCTCCAAGTCTTCGTCAAGAATCACCGTCTTGCGCTCGTCTGCCGACGCATTGGGGTCTTGAACGCTTATGCTTTCGCCGAATATGGCGTCCGAAGAGCCATAGTTTAAGGGTTTATTTTTTGCCTGATGAGGACCTCTGTTTTTGTTTTCGCCCATAATAGAAATTGGATTTTAGATTTATAAACATTTAGTTATGACATCGCCTAAACCATTTATCAAGCAATTTTTATATGAAATATTCTTTTTGAAAGCTTGCATATTTTAATATTTAACCAAAATTACATGCAAAGATTTAAAAATGATAAACGACAGAACAATTCTGCATTGCGATTTGAACGGCTTTTATGCTTCGGTTGAAATGCTTTCGCACCCCGAGCTTGCGGGGTTGCCAGTGGCTGTCGGCGGAGACCCAAGCAAGCGCAAGGGCATAATTCTCGCAAAAAACGAGGAAGCCAAGAAGTTCGGAGTTGCCACGGGAGAGGCATTGTGGGTTGCAAAACGCAAATGTCCCAAACTTGTCGTCCTGCCGTCGCACCACAAACTCTACGAAGAATATTCAATTAAAGTAAATGAAATTTATTCGCGCTTTACCTCGCAAGTCGAACCTTTTGGGATTGACGAATCCTGGCTCGATGTCAGCGCGAGCCGAAAGCTTTTCGGCACCGGCAAAGAAATTGCCGATAAAATCCGCGAAACCGTAAAAAGAGAGTTGGGGCTTACAATTTCAGTGGGAGTATCATTTAACAAAGTGTTCGCAAAACTCGGAAGCGACTACAAAAAGCCCGACGCCACCACCGTTTTCGGCAGGGCCGACATTGAAAAAATCGTCCACAAACTGCCCGTAAAAGATTTGCTCTACGTCGGCAAGAAAACTGCCGACACTCTGCATAAGCTCGGAATCTACACGATTGGCGACCTTGCTTCTTCAAACGAGGCCATGCTTTTGCGCCGCTTCGGGAAATTCGGGGCGGAACTGCTTGCCTACGCCAAAGGAGAAGACAATTCGCCTGTCGCCTGCTACGGAGAGACAGAAGAAGCAAAATCTATCGGCAACTCCCACACATTCGCGCGCGACTTGCTCGGAGATGAAGATATAGCGGCAGGATTTGGAAAGGTTGCCGAAAACGTTTCAAAAAGGCTGATAGAAGCGAATTTGAAAGGTTACGTACTTTCAATAGTTATTAAAGACGCAAATTTGAGCTCGCTTGTGCGCCAAAAGAAATTGAATAAGCCAATCAGCAGTTATAAAGACTTAATAAATAATTCAATCGAACTGTTTAAAGCAAATTGGGACAACAGCCCCGTGCGAATGCTCGGCATCAGCCTATCCCAACTCACGCCTGCCGATACCCCCGTCCAAGCCGAACTTTTTGAAACAAAACTGCATTCGACAAAGGCAGAAGACGCGCTCGGCAAGGCAATTTTAAAAATTAAAGACAAATACGGCAACTCCGCCATAAACTTCGCAAACCGCTCAATCAAGGATTTATAAATCTTAAACCTGACAACAACTTGCCAGGCATAAAACCTTAAAAACACGCCAAACAGCAGTTTTGCGGAATACGACGGGAATTTTGGGGACTTTTCAAGCCAAAATAAGGATATTTTGCGGATATTAAGCGGACGGCAAACGGACACTGAAAAAGCCCCTAAATGCTTTTATTTCGCTCATCGTCAAAGGTAGTGGGATGAGGGTAGAAGAAGTAGAAAAAAATGGAGGCAAAGAGGACGGAAGTCCTACAATGCCTCTTATGCTGTTTAGTTTTTATAGAGTAATACGAAGTTGGCGAA